>DAOVTE010000004.1 GCA_030627705.1 Bacteroidales bacterium | reverse complement strand
TATTGTAGTATAATCCAGCAAGATTATTACAGCTTGTAGCATAATCTGGGTGTTCTTTGCCTAATACCTTTGCTTCTATTTCTTTTGCTTCAATATAAAGCAATTCTGCTTTACTATAATTGCCTATGTTAATATATAATAGGGCAAGATTATTACAACCTGTAGCATAATATGGGTGTTCTTTGCCTAATACTTTTTCTCGGATTGCTTTGGCTTCAATATAAAGTGGTTCGGCTTTTTGGTAATTACCCATATTGTCGTATAATCCGGCAAGATTATTACAGCTTGTAGCATAATCCGTGTGTTCTTTGCCTAATACTTTTTCTCGTATTACTTTTGCTTCAACATAAAGCGATTCGGCTTTTTGGTAGTTACCCATATTGTAGTATAATCCAGCAAGATTATTACAGCTTGTAGCATAATCTGGGTGTTCTTTGCCTAATACCTTTGCTTCTATTTCTTTTGCTTCAATATAAAACGGTTCTGCTTTTTGGTAGTTACCCATATTGTAGTATAATCCAGCAAGGTTATTACAGCTTGTAGCATAATCCGGATGTTCTTTGCCTAATACTTTTTCACGTATTGCCTTTACTTCAATATAAAGTTGTTCGACCTTTTGGTAATTGTCTGTGATTTTATATATTGCAGCTAGATTATTACAGCTTGTAGCATAATCTGGGTGCTCTTTTCCTAATACTTTTTCTCGTATTTCTTTTAGTTCAATATAAAGTAGTTCAGCTTTACTATAATTACCTGTGTTACTATATAATAATGCAAGGTTGCCACAACTAACAGCATAATTTCGATTTTTAACATAACCATTTTTTTTATAAACAGTATTACATTCTATGTAATATTCTTCTGCTTTTTTGTAGTTATTATCTCTATCAAAACTTACAGCTGTATATAATAATATAAGAGTAAATTTGTCGTATCCTTTTCTCCGTATAGATTTTTGTAATTAGGTATAAGTGCTTCAAACTCTTTAGCTGCTTCTTCGTATTGTTTAGAATTGAAATATTCAAATGCCTTATTTATATCTTGTGCATTAAGATTAATAATGAATAAAAAAAGAGCTAATATTATAAATGTTATCTTTCTCACTTTTACATTTATTTAGATTATTTTTGTAAATATAATAAATATTTCTTGTAAAATATAGTCAAAAATATGTTTTATGGTAAAAAGACTTTCATATTTAGAATTATTTTACTAGTCATAGTATTATTATAAACAATACTATTATCAAAAAATCAATATTCAAGCCACCACTTTTTACACACAAAAAAAACAGCCTCATCAACAATAATTTCTGCAGAAATAATATCAGACTCAACACGGTATCAAAATATATACTGTCCTTAATTTTAATAAGTTTAGAAACTAATTAAGTGCAAAGTCTAATCTTTAACTTATGAAGACTATATATTTTAACGAACATTTTCGTTAAATCTAAATATATAGGTTTAATAGACAAAATGGTTGCTAATATCTTCGGTATAAATTGATATTATTAATTTCTCAAAATGCAAATTTCTGAACAATAAAGAACAGTTAAAACTTTTCGCAATACCCTTTGGTATCGGATAAGCCAAGCTCAGAGCCTTTTTTTAACATAAAATTATAGGCACTTTCGTAGTTGTTTTCTATTTCGCCATCTAGAATAGCATCTTTTATAGAATCTTTAATAATACCAACGGTTTTAGATGGTGAGATCTTGAATGTGGAAATAATTAACTCGCCAGATATTGGAGATTTCCAGTTTCGGATATTGTCTTTTTCCTCCACTTCTTTTAGTTTACGACGCACCAAAGCAAAATTATTCATAAACTTGCTAACCTTTGCTCTATTATTAGATGTGATATCGGCTTCTGCTAAAAGCATAAGTTTATCTATATCGTTGCCTGCATCGAATAATAGTCTACGTACTGCAGAGTCTGTAACTTTTTCTTGTGCAAGATTAATTGGTCGCAAATGTAATAATACCATTTTCTGAACAAATTTCATTTTTTCGTTCATTGGCAATTTCATTCGGTTAAAGACTTTAGGAACCATTTTGGCACCAACAAATTCGTGTGCATGAAATGTCCAACCTTGTCCTGTAATAAATTTTTTGGTACGTGTTTTTGCAATATCATGGAAAATAGCCGCCCACCGCAGCCATAAATCGTCGGTAGTTCTACACAAATTATCTAAAACTTTAACCGTATGATCGAAATTTTCTTTGTGAGCCAAACCATCTATTATCTCAACGCCCTTTAATTCGTAAAGCTCTGGGAAAATAATTTTTAGCAATCCGCTTTTGTCAAGTAATCTAAATCCGTACGATGGGTTTGTCGACATTACAATTTTATTTAGCTCATCAACTATTCTCTCTTTCGAAATTATGTTTATTCTATCCTTATTCCTAACTATAGAATTAAATGTTTTTTCTTCTATTGTAAAATCTAGTTGTGTTGCAAATCTAATTGCTCTAAGCATTCGTAAAGGATCGTCGGAGAAAGTAATGTCAGAATCTAACGGAGTTTTAATTATTTTGTTTTCTAGATCGTTTATCCCACCGAAAGGGTCTATAAGTTTTCCGTAAGTTTTGTTATTTAATGATATGGCTAGGGCATTTATTGTAAAATCTCGTCGTTCTTGGTCGTCTTTTAATGTTCCGTTTTCTACAGTTGGTTTTCTTGAATTTCTATTGTATGATTCTTTACGTGCACCAACAAATTCTACTTCTACATCATTATATTTAAACATTGCAGTTCCAAAGGTTTTAAAAACAGACACTTTTAAATTGCCTACTTTTTTTGCAACTTGTTTAGCTATTGATATTCCGCTTCCAACTACAACTACATCAATATCTTTAGAGTCTCGTTTTAATAAAATATCTCGTACAAATCCACCTATAACGTATGATTCTATATTATTATCATCAACAATATTAGAAATTATCTTAAATATTTTATTTTGTAATTGATCAACCATATCAATAATATATTAAAGTATGACAATTTGTACATACTTATTGACAAAATTACAATTAATTGATAGATTTTAATACGATTTGGCATTAATATTAAAATGGTATTTTAATTGATATGTGATCTAAAAATAAATTGAATTATTAATATAAATTTAAGATAAGATGTTAGAACATTTAACAGTTGACACATTTAAAACAAAAGTTTTTAATTACGCAGATAATAAAGAATGGAAATATGAAGGTGGCGCTCCTTGTTTAATAGATTTTTATGCAGATTGGTGCCAGCCATGTAAAATGGTTGCTCCTGTATTAGAAGAGTTACAAAAAGAGTATGGCGATAAAATCGTTATCTACAAAATAAACACAGAAGATCAACAAGAATTGGCTGGTGTTTTTGGTGTACAAAGTATTCCTTCGTTATTATTTGTTCCTATGGATGGACAACCACAAATGGCGCAAGGTGCTTTACCAAAAGAAACTTTTGAAAAAGCTATTACTGATGTATTAAAAGTTACAAAATAAGGTTTAAATCCTTAAAAAATATTTATAAAAAAAACCTTGAAGTTAAACTTCAAGGTTTTTTTTGTGTTTACGTGTTTTGTAATTTTACCTTCTACCAGAAAGTTCTTTAGGTATTCTACCTGTTTTTACTGTTTCGGAACGTAATGTTCTTCCTACGATTCTTTCTACCATTGCACCTGTTTTAAGAACTCTATTAATATCAACACCAGTGTCAATACCCATTTCATCCATCATAACTACCATGTCTTCCATAGAAACTAACCCTACTAAACTTGGGTCTTTATAATAGTATGCGCCTGTACCTGCAACCGGAACTCCACTAACAAAGTTTGCTGGTTGTCCACCTATACCACCCATTGTAGCTTCGTAATGAGTTATACCTGCTTGTAATGCTGCTAGAACATTTGCATTACCCCATCCCCTTGTTGTATGGAAATGTGCAATATGTTTTGTTGTATCTGGGATTGCATCTAAAATCATAGAAAAATAATCGTAAACTCTATCTGGAGATGCAGAACCATCGTGGTCTGCGTGCTCAACATCTGTTGCTCCTATATCTAACCATCTTTTTGTAAATTCTAATGCTTTTTTAGGGTCAGTTGGGCCTTTTATTGGGCATCCCCAAATTGTACTAACTGTACCGTTTACTTTTATTCCAGCATCAGTAGCTTTTTTAATGTATTCTTCGCTCATTTTCCAATATTCATCAAGCGAAATACCTGAGTTTTTTCTATGATGAGCTTCGCTTGTAGATACCATTAAAAGAATTCTATCTGGTCCCCAGCCTTCTTTCTTAGCTTCAATAGCACGATCAATAGCACGCTCTCTAATTGTAACTGCAGTAGTTTCTATTTCGCTCATTAAATGTCCTACTTTCTTGCTTTTATGTAGGCCTTTCATTAATTCGTCAGAATCTTTAAACTGTGGCATTCCTTTAGGATTACCAAAATTTGTTAGTTCAATTTTCTTGAATCCTGATAAAATTAATTCTTCTGCAAGCCATATTTTTGCTTCTGTAGGAATAAATTGCTCTTCGTGCTGAAACCCATCTCTTACTGTAATATCACCGATGGAAACTTTTTTTGGATACTTCATCTATTTCTATTTTTTTATTATGTTTTCTTATATTATTCTATCTATATACTCAGAACATTGTAAAGATAATTTTTTTTTGTGAAAGTTAAAGAAATACCTTTGCAAAGTTTATAGGCTATAAATCTTTATTAAAAAATTTAAATTATATTAAGATAAATAGCCTTTATTGTAACATAATTTTATACAAATTTGCAAAAACATAAATAGTGAATTCAACAATAGAAAAAACATATAAAGAACTTCTTAATAAATACGAGGCTGTTTATAATAATCTAAAATCTAAACAACGTAAAATTGCAATTACAAGATTAGTGTATTTTTTACTTGGTTCGGTAGTTTTCTATTTTCTATTAAAGAGTACAGTTACTGCAATTAGCATATACTCTTTTCTTTGGTTTGTGTTTTTCTTGCCTTTATTAAGGTTTAGCTCAAAAATATCTGATAAAAAGAATTATTATAAACACCTTGTAGATATCAACAAACATGAGTTAAATTTAATCGATAACAACAACAAACTTTATTGCAACGGAAAACAGTTTATTAATCCTGAACATAATTTCACTTATGATTTAGACATCTTTGGAAAACACTCAATTTTTGATTCTATAAATAGAACATCAACTTTTTTAGGAACAGAAAACCTGGCAAGTTGGTTTAATAAACCATTCTTAAAGAACAATCAAATTATTGATAAACAAAAAGCCGTAAAAGAGCTAAGTACCAATTTAAATTGGATACAGGATTTTATCGCTACAGGTTTAGGTTTTAAAGATAGCTTTAAAGATTTAGAATCTATAAATATTTGGTTAAATAACCAAAACGCGTTTATAAAAAACAAGCTTTTATCAATATTGCTTTACTTGCTGCCAGCACTATCTTTAGTTGTAATAATATTATCTATATTTGGTATTATTAGCCCTACATTGGTTGTTGTAATTTTTATTACAAATCTAATTATAGTCGGATTTTATCTAAAGCATATTAATAAAATACACAGTTCTATAAGTAAAAGGCTAATAGTTTTTAATAAATATTCTAAGTTAATTAGGCTTATAGAGGAAAGGGAATTTATTTCTGGTTTATTAATACAAAGGCAGAATGATTTAAATGGCTCTAATAATTCGGCAAGCAAAACTCTAAAAAAGATTTTTACACTAGGCAATTTACTTGACACAAGATTAAACATTATTGTTGGCGTTTTGCTTAATGGTTTTTTGCTTTGGGATTTACAGATTATTGATAAAATTGAAAAATACAAACAAAAATATAAGAGCGATATACTTAATTGGTTTTCTGTTTTAAAAGATTTTGATGCATATATTAGTTTAGCAATATTTGCTCATAATAATCCTGAAAGTAGTTTCCCTAAACCAAACGATAAAATTTTATTTGATACAAAAGATTTGGGACATCCCTTAATTAACGAAAAAACCAGAATAGGAAACGAGTTCATAATTCGTGATATAAAGAGAATAAAGATTGTAACTGGAGCAAATATGGCAGGAAAAAGTACTTTTCTGCGTTCTGTTGGTGTTAATTTAGTTCTTGCAATGATTGGCTCTTCTGTTTCTGCCAAAGAGCTTATATTTAAGCCTATTAGGCTTTTTACAAGTATGCGAACTTCTGACGATTTAAGCAAGCAAGTCTCGTATTTTCACGCAGAATTATTGCGACTAAAAATGCTAAAAACAGAACTAGAAAGCAATACAGATTTGTTTATAATTTTAGACGAGATTTTAAAAGGAACAAATTCGGTAGATAAAGAGCAAGGTTCTAAGGCTTTTTTAGAAGAGATTATTAACTATAACGTAAGTGGATTAGTTGCTACCCACGATTTATCTTTAGGAAATTTAGAACAAAAACAGACTGATAATTTCGAGAATTATTGTTTCGAGATTGAATTTGAAAATGACGATGTTATTTTTGATTATAAACTACGAAAAGGCATTACACAAAAAATGAATGCCTCTTATCTTATGAAAAAAATGGGATTAATAAAGCCTAATATTATTATTTAAATCAGGTATAAATCCATCATTAAGGCTCTCTATAACTTCTTTTACTTTCTCTATCATAGACTTGTCTAGGTAACTATATTTAACCTTAGAATAATCTGGATTAGTAGCTCGTTGACCATAAGTATTAAAAGAAATAATAAATAAAACTACAGCTGCTGCCGACGAAATATAAGAAATAAACTGAGCTCTTCTTATATTTAAAACTAACGACTTTTTTAGTTTAGTTTTATTGGGATAAACAATAGTATTATTAGGTGTAAGAATTGTATTCTTATAATTAAATAATTCTTTTTTCTTTTCAATATCGCTATTAATAAATTGCTCGAACTCTACTCTTTCTTTTTCAGGTAAATCATTCTCTAAGTAAGCAATGCATTTATCATCTAGACTTCCTTCAATAATATTTTCTGTTCTTTTAAGCGAATCTTTATCATAGAATGTAATAGTTTTAGGATCTAATATAACCTTTTCTATATTGCTTGTTTCTATGTCTAATTTAGGGTTCTCAGCAAAAAAAATCATTAAATCAGCAATATCATGTGCCGATAACTTTCCATCGATATAATCGATAAAAACAAATTCGTAATTTTCTTTATTAATATTCATTAATTATTCTACTTTGTTAGTTTTAAATTATCACTTCTAGGTTCCCAATATAATTTTTCAAAAACAATCTAGCTCTATATATATAAACTTTTACTTGCGACTCATTAAGATTAGTTATTTCTCCTATTTCTTTATAAGAATAACCTTCGTAATCTCTAAGTAATATTACATTTTTCTGTATCTCGGGTAAATAATTAATAGCTTGATGTAAAATCTCGTGCAAATCTGAGTATTGTTCATTATGCGAAGGTTCTTTTACATTATTGAAGTCTCCTTTTCTTTTGTTCTTTCTAATATTATCAATCATAGTATGATATGCTGTAGAAAATATATAAGACCTAGCCTTAGAAAAAGTAATTGAATTATGGTTTTTCCATACTTTTTCGTAGGTATCTTGCACTATATCTTTCGCATAATCTTCACTTCTAATGCTTTTTAAAATAAATCTAAACACATTATCACCAAATTGTTCTACACAAACATTATACTCCGCAGCTGTCATAAATTATTTATTCGCTAGTAAGACGTTAAATTTACTAAAAAGGTTACACATTTATTAATAATATTTTTTGTAGTTTTGAATCAAACAAAATATATTATGATACGATTCTTATATTTATCAGCACTGGTGTTAATTTCTACAATAGTATTTTCTCAAGATAGTGATGCATTATACAAGCAAGGTGAGAAACATTTTAATTCTGGAGAGTATAATAAAGCAATAGATAGTTATACTAAAGCAATTAATGCTAATCCCAAAAATTACAATGCAATTTTACAAAGAGCTTTTTCATATTCTATAACAGAAAATTACAAATCTGCTATTAATGATTTTTCTAAAATAATAAAAGTTCAAGACAATCATATTTGGGCATATTTGAGTAGAGGAAGTGCTTATAATAAAGATAAACAATATAATAAGGCTATTACTGATTTTAATAAGGTTATTAGTCTAGATCCAAAAAATCAAGAGGCATTCAACAATAGAGGTTGGGCTAAAAAGTTCCTTGGTCAAGAAAAAGAAGCTTGCAAAGACTGGAAAAAATCCAAAAAGCTTGGAAACAAAGAAGCTAAGATCATTTACAATAATAACAGATGCAAATAATAGCTGCGTTTAAAAAACAAACTATAAATTTTTAATTATTAAAAAATGAGAAACATATTAATATTTACATTTATCGCCATAGTTTTTATTTCTTTATCGTTTACTAAGAGTAATAATTTACAAGAAAAAAGCTGGAATAACTGTGTAAAAAAATATCGTACAGAGTGGAGCCAACCCTGTGACAAATGCACATACAGCGAAGATATTTATAAAGCATTCTATAAAAATATTTGCGATCAAAAAGTTGATATTCTTATCGCTTTGCAAGAGCGCGATAAAAAATGGAATTGTTTTTATAGATTTAATATTGCGCCTAACGACACTACTTTTGGTTTTGCTTGTAAAGGAACAGGAAAATCTCTATACTGGGTTAGAGAAGCTGGTGATAAACAAACTTCATTTCCTACAAAAGAAGAAATAAATAGGGATTATAAATAGTGATTAGGTAGTCACATCTTAAAAAAAAATTAACTAAGTTTTATTCAGCCAATTACACGTTTAATTACAAACTAATTTAATAAATTTAAGATTGAGAATAATTTAGAAGTTTTGACGGTAATGATATAAAATACTTTTTGTATTTATTCAATATGTAAATAAACTGTAAACACAGAGCCTTTATCTATTTCGGATTCTACTTTTATACTCCCATTATTTAAATCCACCAACTTTTTCATTATAGAAAGACCTAAGCCGCTACCAGGAATATTTTGCGTTTTTCGGTTTTTTATCCTTGTAAACTCCTTAAATAATCTTGCAATATCCTCTTTACTCATTCCAATACCTGTATCAGAAATTGTGATTTTAATATTGTTGTTTTCTTCCTTAATTGTAAAGTTTACTTCACCATTATCCTTATTATATTTTACAGCATTTGATAATAAATTATTGAATATTATCTCAATTTCTGTACTGTCTACATTTGAGATTAATTCTTCTGGAAAATTAGATTCTATATTTATATTTTTCTGTACAGCAATGGGTATAATAGAGTCTATAGCCATTTTAGCAATATCAATAATATTTACTTTGTTTAGTTCTCTGTTCTTTTTTCCAGATTCTATTTTGGTTAAATCTAGCATATCCATAATTAACCCACGCATCCCATTTATTCTTTCAATAGAGCGGTCTATCATATTTTTATATGCCGAGATATCTTTTCCAACTTCCTCTTCTTTCATCATTTGCAAGTAACCCTCTATTGCATTAATTGGCGATTTTAATTCGTGAGATAAAACCGATAAAAACTGAAATCTAATCTGCTTAGCTTCATTTTTCATTTTGTGCGTAATTCTCTTTATTAATAAATGCTTAGTGATATTTTCTATAGCAGATTTAAGTTCTAATTGCGTAAATGGTTTAGGAATAAAATTAAACGCACCATTGTCGGTAGCTTTCACAGCAAGGTCTATAGATGCGTGCGAGGTTATCATCATAACTGCAGAGTTAATATTATCTTGTTTTAATTTCTCTAAAACTTCAATGCCTTCTATCCCTGGCAAGATATTATCGAGCAAAATAATATCTATATGCTTGCTGTAAATTATTTCTAAAGCTTCTTCGCCTGAAGCGGCATCAATTATCTCGAAATTAAAATCATCTTCGTGAAAAGGGAAACTAACTATAAAATTTCTTAATGCTCTTTTAACACCAGTTCTTATTCCTATTTCGTCGTCTACTGTTAATATTGTTAAAGTTTCCATAATACTTGTTTTACAATTCTAATAATTTATTTATTTCTCTGTGTAATTGATCTGGTCGTATTCCTTTTTCTAGAAACTTGTCGGCTTTTATCCAGTTTTGTTCATCTGTGTTTTCTTGCTCGAATATGTATCCTGTTACCGATGAAACTGCACTTGCAAGAATTACAGGAACGTCTGGATATTTCTTTTTTAATTTATATGATAAAATAAAACCACTATCGTCGTTTTCCATCATTAAATCGAAAATTGCCAAATTTGGCTTTGTTGTTTCAATAATTTCTTCACATTCTTTTTGGCTATTTGCCAATATAGTTTTAAATCCAAATTTTTTTAAATGAAAGTCCATTTGGTTTAGATAATCGTAATCGTCGTCTGCAATTAAAATTGTAATATCTTTGTTTTCCATATTTCTAGGTATTATAAATCTTTTGGTATTGTAATTAAAAATGTTGTTCCTGTTTCTCCTTTTTCTGGTTTATCGTTAGACTTTACATTAATTTTTGCTTTGTGCATTTTAATTATGCCGTATACTAGCGATAAGCCCAGACCTGTTCCTTTTCCTACTATTTTGGTTGTAAAAAATGGAGTGAATATTTTTTCTAAATTTTCTTGTGAGATTCCTGTTCCATTATCAGAAATTTTTATCTCTACATTTTTGATTGTTTCTGATAATTCTACAAGCAATCTTCCTCCGTTTGGCATAGCTTCTATTGCATTTTTCTCTAAATTAGTTATTACTTGCATCATTTGGTCGTAATCTAATTTCACTATATTATTTTCTATATTATTTATAAAATTGATTGTAATATTTTTAGGTTTAAGAATAGAATCGAAGCTATGTTCTATAAGTTTTGTAATATTTGAATCGGAAAGTTGAACTTTATTTTTTCGTGCAAAATTTAGCAATCCACCAACTATGTTTTTACATCTTTCCGCTTGTTCGTCAATAATTTTAATGTCTTGATAAACCTCACTTTTTACATCTAAGTCGTCTTTTAAAGCACTGCTATATAAGGTAATAATTCCCAACGGATTATTTAATTCGTGAGCAATACCTGCAGAAACCTGTCCCATACTTGCGAGCTTCTCCGATTGTTTTAAAGCTTGGCGAGTATCTGCCAAAATTTTATTCGAGACACTTAAATCCTTAATAGATTTATGCAATTCCTCTATTGTAAATGGCAAACACATTTCTTGTTCAGCAAGACCTTGAAGCACAGCAATTGCGTGCTCGTTGCAAGTATCGTAACCACAAGTTCCGCAATTTAATAAATCATTAGGGCTAGTTTTTCCCATTTTAATTAAAAGCGCAGCAATTTGTTTTTCGTCGGGTTTTATTAACCTTCTATCTATAATTTCGAAATTTCTAGATAAATCTATATCGCTAAAAAACTGCATATCTTTTTGCCATGTTTCTTCATCTAATGTTTCTAATTTAGATTTAACATACATAAAAATATTTTTACGTTTTGCGTATAAATTTCCTTTATCTGTCATACCTGGACCCTGAATACAACCATCGCAACTTAGTAATTCTAAATGCTGTGTTTTTAAAGCTCCTTGCTTAAATTCTTTAACAGCTTCTTTAAATTTCTTTTTACCCTCTGCTGTAATAACTTGTCCTGCTTCGAAACCTTCGGTTTTATTTATGCTTTTTAATAATCCGTGATTTACAGGAAAAATTGCTCCTTTTCCTGAGTGTGGTCCATCGAACTGCGATTCTTTAACATTTGCGTGATTTATATTCTGCGATACAAACATTTGTTTTAGTTCTGTAAAGGTTATTACCTCATCGAAATAATCTGACTCTGCTTTTTTTGCTACACAAGGTCCAATAAAAATTACTTTTGTGTTTGCTCCATATTTTTTTCTTACAACCTTTGCCATAGCCATTGCTGGAGATAATATCGGAGCTAACGAATTTGCAATTTCCGGATGATAATGCTCTATATAATAAACTATAGCAGGGCAATCCGATGTAATAATTGGTGTTGATTTATTATTATCAAAAATATGTTTATATTCTCTTGCTACTAAATCGGCTCCGAACGAAACTTCGGTTACATAATCGAAACCAATTTCCCTCATCATTCCAACTAATTGCTTGTAATTATCTATTTCGTTAAATTCTGCAGGGAAACTTGGAGCAATACAAGCAATGGTTTTTTCTTCCGACTTAATTATATCAAAAACATTATCGGTAGAATTAAAAAAAACTTTAGCACCTTGACTACAAACTTGTATGCAGTTTCCGCAAGCAATACACCTTTCTTGTATAACTTCTGCCTGACCATTGTCTATTTTTATTGCCTTTACAGGACATTCTCTAACGCAGGTATAGCAAACCTTACACAAATTTTTTATAGTATATACAAGAGGGTTTTCGCTCGAAAATTTAGGCATTATTTTTTTTTAAAAAATTGATAAATATTTAAATCAATGCAAATTTAGATTATTATATATTGCTATAAAATAACTTTTCTCATATTGTAAGATGTGTGCAATAATTTATGAGATTTATGACTTAATGGTTCGCCTAAAAACTCGGTGTACAAAGCAACTACATCTGGATTTTTATGCGAAACTCTTATAGATGCATTATCGTCGATATTATAAAGCGATTTTGCTCTAATTTTTATAGCCTCTGTATCCATATTTATTGGCTGACCACCACCGCCTACGCATCCACCAGGGCAAGCCATTACTTCTATAAAATGTATATCTTTTCTGCCTGCTTTTATTTCTTCTAGTAATTTTTTTGCGTTTCCTAATCCGTTTACAACTGCAACACCCAATTCTAAATCACCAATCTTTATTTTAGTTTCTTTTCGGTTATCTAATCCACGAACATCATTAATTTTAAATTCCATTAACTCTTTACCTGTAAGCTTAAAGTAGGCTGTACGCAATGCTGCTTCGGCAACACCACCTGTTGTTCCAAATATTTTGCCTGCTGATGTTCTTGTTCCTAAAGGGGAATCGGTAAGTTCTGGTTGTAGTTTTTCTAAATCTATTCCGAACATATTAATAAACTTTACAAACTCTCTGGTTGTAAGAATTGCATCTACATCGCTTATTCCTTTTTGAGTCATTTCTTCTCTTTGTCCTTCGAATTTTTTTGCTGTACAAGGCATTATAGAAACAGAATAAATATCTTTAGGTTTTAGATTTTCTTTTTCTGCAAAGTAACTTTTTATCATTGCGCCTGTCATTTGTTGAGGCGATTTGCAAGAAGAAATATGTTTTATCATTTCCGGATAAAATTCTTCGGCGTATTTAACCCAACCTGGACAACAACTTGTAATCATTGGCAAAGTTTCTTTGTTTGTAATACGTTGAATAAGTTCCGATGACTCTTCCATTATTGTTAAGTCTGCACCAAAAGTTGTATCGAAAACAAAATCGAAACCTAATTTTCGTAATGCTGCATTAATATTTCCATTAATATCTTTGCCTGGTTTCATATTAAATTCTTCGGCAAGCGAAACAGATATAGATGGAGCATATTGTATTACAACTGTTTTACTTGGATCTTGTAATGCTATTTTTATTTCGGAAAAATGATTTTTCTCGGTTAATGCACCTGTCGGACAAACCATTATACATTGTCCACAATTTACACAACTAGAAACATTTAATCCTTTATTAAAAGCTGTGCCAACTATAGATTTGCTACCTCTATTAATAAAATCTATGCAAGAAACTCCAATTACTTCTTCGCAAACTCGAACGCATCTACCACATAAAATACATTTTTCTTGATCGCGAACAATACTAGAACTTGCTCTATCTATTGACAGTGAATTTTTATTGCCTCTAATTCTTCTTTCGGTAACACAAAGTTCTTCTGAAAGGTTCTGTAGCTCACAATTTTTATTTCTTACGCAATATAAACAGTCGTCTGGGTGATTAGACAATAATAATTCTACAATTGTTTTTCGTGCTTCAGTTACTCTTGGCGAGTGTGTTTGTATTTTCATATTCTCTGTAGCTACAGAAGAACACGAGGTAATTAATTTACCTGATATTGTATCTTCGACTAAACACATACGGCAAGCTCCAGATGGAAACATATCTTTTATATGGCATAGAGTTGGAACCTTAATACCGTTTCTGTTCAAGATATCTAGTATTGTTTCTTGTTTTTCTGCCTCGTGAATTATATTATTTATTGATATTTTCATTTCTTATAATTTTTGTTGATACAAATAAATTAACCAACTTGATATAAATTTAGTTTATTAAAATTGCATCGAATTTACACACTTCGTCACAAGTTCCACACGATATACATTTGTCGTCTACAATAAAATGAGGAGTTTTCTTAGCTCCAATTATTGCATCTGTCGGACATTTTCTTGCACAAATTGTACATCCTGTACATTTATCTACATCTATTGTAAAAACTCTTAAATCAGTACAAACTCCTGCCGAACATTTACGCTCGAAGATATGTTCTTCGTATTCGTTACGAAACCATTTTAACGTACTTAAAACAGGGTTTGGTGCGGTTTGACCTAATCCACATAAAGATGTTTCGCCTATTACTTTTCCTAGTTTCTCCAGTTGAGTTATTCCTTTAAATCTTTTTAAGGCATCGTGAGAATCCCCGTTTGCTGGTTTTTTTGTAATGTCTTCTAATATTTCTAGCATTCTGCGAGTTCCTTCTCTGCAAGGAATACATTTACCGCAGCTTTCTCGTTGGATAAAATCCATAAAGAATTTTGCGACATCTACCATACAAGTATCTTCGTCCATTACAACTAAACCGCCAGAACCCATCATTGCACCAACTTCTAGAAGCGAATCGTAATCTATTGGTATGTCTAGATTTTCTTCGGTAATACATCCTCCCGAAGGCCCTCCAATTTGTACAGATTTAAATTTTTTATTATTTGGAATGCCACCTGCAATATCAAAAAGCACCTCTCTTACTGTTGTTCCCATTGGGATTTCTACTAATCCTGTAAGCGAGATTTTTCCAGATAAGGCAAATACTTTTGTTCCTTTACTATTTTCTGTTCCTATTGATGCAAACCAATCCTTGCCATTTTCTATAATTGCGGCAATATTAGAAAGGCTTTCTACATTATTGATAATTGTAGGTTTGCCAAATAATCCGCTTGTTGCAGGGAATGGAGGACGAGGGCGTGGCATTCCTCTTTTACCTTCTATGCTGTGAATAAGGGCTGTTTCTTCGCCGCAAACAAATGCGCCTGCTCCTTTTTTTATTTTTATTTCAAAATTTATTCCTGAACCAAAAATATTTTCTCCTACCAGACCATAATCTTTAGCTTGTTGCATTGCAATTTTAAGTCTTTCTATAGCTAAAGGATATTCTGCACGGATATATACATATGATTTTGTTGCTCCAATTGCAAAGGCAGAAATTGCCATTCCTTCTATAAGCTTGTGCGGATCGCCCTCTATTACAGCTCTATCCATAAATGCACCAGGATCACCTTCGTCTGCATTGCAAATTAAATATCGTTGATTACTGGGTGTATTTAGTGCAAATTTCCATTTTTTTCCCGTAGAAAAACCTCCGCCACCTCTACCTCGTAAACCACTTTTTTCTATTATATCACAAATCTCTAATGGCTTATCATTATTTATAACTTTAATGTAATTTTTGTATCCTCCATTTGCAATATATTCTTCTATGCTTATAGGATTAATAATTCCACAATTTTTAAGAACAATTCGTTTTTGAGGTTTAAAAAATGGTATCTCATTTATAGGAATTACATCTTCCCAACTTTCGTTATTTTCTGACGGAAACTGACATAAAGCCTCTTGCTTATTATTATATTTAAATATATTATTTAGTATATCTACAACTTTGTCTTGGGTAACATTATCGAATGATATTCTGTTCTTATTTGGTAATTGAATATCCATTAATGGTTCGGCAGAACATAATCCTATACAGCCGGTTTCTATTATTTGGGCATCAATTTTATTTTCTTCTATATATTGCTTTACTACATTTAATGTTTTTCCTGCACCTGCACCTAAACCGCAAGTTCCTGTTCCTATAAAAATAATTGGTTTGTATACTATTTCTCTTTTTAGAATATTTATTTTGTGTTTATATTCTTCGTTATTATTTTTAGAATTAATTAAAACATTATCTATAATAAATTCTTTATATTTTATAAATTCTGACATAATTAATTGTTTTGTTGTTGTTTATAATTATCGATTATTTGTTTAATAGAATCTGAGGTAATTTTTGCGTGAAATTCTCCATTTATTGATATTACAGGAGCTAATCCACACGCACCTATACAGGCAACAATCTCTAAACTAAAAAGTCCATCTTTTGAAGTTTGGTCGGGTTTAATTTTTAATGTACTTTCTAATTCTTTTAATACTGAAGCTGAGCCTAAAACGTGGCAGGCTGTACCTCTACAAACCTGAACGTGATATTTTCCTTTTGGCTGAAAACTAAACTGATTGTAAAAAGTTGCAACGCCATAAATTTTACTTACTGGTAAATTTAAATGGTTGCCAACTTCGATTATAGAACCTTCTGATAACCACCCATTATTATCTTGTATATCTTGTAAAATAGGAATCAAATTTTCTCTTCCTTCACTTGAATAGTTTTGTAATATTTCTTTTACTTTTTCCATCCCTTTTGATAATTATTTATATTTTATTAAGAAATTAGGCTGCTCTAGGTATTGCAAATTATATGTTACAATGGCTTTCGAAACAGCCTTTTATATGTGGTTAAGTATTAAAACACATATTATGAGTTATTTTTATCTTACAATTTTATTAATCGTTTCTAATAAGTTTTTTGCTTTTACAGGTTTGCGAATAAATCCATCTATTGGTAACCAAATTATTTTTCCTTCTTCGTTTCGGTAATCTATTCCTGCATTGCAAGAGATTGTATTTTGAACAAGTAGCACTTCCATATTTTTGTCTTTCATTTGGTTTCTATAAGCACGTGCGTATCCCATAGCATCGGCATCTGGAGAATTAAACACCTCTATAGAAGTTTGCATTACAACAGGTATTTCTTTGTGGTTCGTTTTAATTTCTTCTGCTAACTCGAATCCTTCGTATTGAGTATTCATCATTACATCTAGAATTGCAAGGTTAGGTTTAAGAGTTTCTAAAAGTTTAAGAGCTTCTTCTTTTCCGTTTGCTTCGAAAACTTCGTAATTTTCATTTTCTAAAATTGTTCTAACTACGTTTATGATATCAGTATCGTCGTCTACAATTAAAATTCTTTTTGCTGTTTTCATGATAAATATATTTAAAATTATTTGTTTTTTGTTTTAGTAAAATTAATACGACAAAGTTAAGACACGTATAGAACTGTGGTAGAGTGATAATACAAATAGAAGATTAGGTCTAAATACCCTAATATGATAATAACAATAAGAAACAAAGCGTTGTTTGTAAGTTTTTATTTGTGCAGATAACTCACACATAAACTTAACACACTAAACCAGTGTAGACATAAAATTAAAAATAATTAATAAAGTTTTACTTTTTTTATTTATTGGGTATTTTACACCTGTATATATTACTTTTTTATATGATAATTAACCCCTTTATTTATTGGTTTACACGAATATATTTATGAATTATTCTTAAGCTTTGCCAATTATTTATAACTAAAAAAAAATTCTTACGCAATTATTAAGTTATTCTTAATTGCAAATAGCACAAGATTTGGAGAGTTCTTTGCTCCTGTTTTATCGAATAATCTAGAGCGGTGGCCATCGACAGTTCTTTTGCTAATACCTAGCTCTATAGCAATTTCGACATTAGAATATCCTTTGCAAATAAGTTCTAGAACTTGTTTTTCTCTTTCGGAAATAATTATACTTGCTTTTTTTGGTGTAGTTTTATTTTTACTAATTATAAATTCTTCTGAGAAAAAAGTTTCGTCGTTATATATTGCAATTATTGCTTTTTCTAGTTGTGCTCTATTTGTTTTTTTTAGAAGAAACCCAGTTGCGCCTGCATCTATCATTTTATTAAAATAACTTATTTCTTCGTGCATTGTTAATGCAATTACTCGTGTTCCTGGATATTTTTTAATTACTTTTTTTGTGGCTTCTATGCCATCAATTATGGGCATCTTAATATCCATTAATATTATCTCGGCAGGATTTGATTTCATTTCTTTAATTAATTCATATCCGTTAGAAGACTCTGCCACAACTTTAATAAAAGGAATTTCGTTTAGAACAGTTCTTAATCCTTTTCTAAATATTTCGTGATCGTCGGCAATAATTACAGTTATTATTTCCATATTATTTATTAAGTTTTACTGATATTAGAACTTTCATTCCTGCATTTTTTCCGTTGTAAAAATCGCAGTTTCCTTTTATCGATTTAATTTTATTAATTATATTATTTAAGCCTAAACCTGAACTATTTTTAAGGTGGTCTTTTAAATTTAGACCAATTCCATCGTCGCTATAATGCATAATAATTAGATTATCGCTACTCTTAAGTTCTAATCTTATATTTTTTGCTGATGCGTGTTTTAATGTATTATTAATAAGCTCTTTTGTGGTTTGATATAGAATACTTTCTTCTATACTTCTTTCCGAGAATTTATATTCGTTAGTTTTGGTAGTAATATTTATTGATTTTGTATTGTCTATAAAAACGCAAAACCTTTCTATTGCTTTTGATAATCCAAAGTCGTGTAAGATACTAGGAGTAATGTTATTCGAAATTTCTTTTGCACTAGATATTGATAATTCTACAAGTTCCTCAATATTACTTAATATTTCTTCTTTACTAGTTTGTTTAAAACTATCTTTTTTAAGTAAATCAGTATATAATTTTATTGCTGAAAGTATTGGACTTAATCCATCGTGTAAATCATTTGCAAAACGTTTTCGTTCTTTTTCTTCGGTTACGATTATTGTATGCAGAATTTTATTTTCTAGTTCTTTTCTTTCCGAAATATCACGGGCAACACTTATTATTGCAGTTTCTCCGTAATAATCTATAATTCTACTTTTCATTTCTACCGAAAAGATTTTGCCGTCTTTAGTAATGTGTTTAGATTCGTATGTATATCGTTTTTTTTTTAATATTTTCTTTATATTTATTAGCACAAATTCTCTATACTTTGGAGTTTTAATGCTTTTAAAATTCATGCTAAGCATTTCTTTCTTGGTATAACCAAGGCTATCGCAAGCAACTTGATTAACTTCTAAGAAGTTTCCTTTTAAATCGCTAACAAAAATCTCATCACTACTATAATCAAAAAGAAATTTAAATTTTTTTTCTATTAATTCCAGAGCTTCGGACGCTGATGCTAATTTTTCTAATAATCTGTTATTATCTGGTTTCATTATCTATGCAAAATAAAAGCATCTATTTTGAAAAAAACAGGACTTTTGTCGTTAATTTATTTTTTTTGATTAAAGCAGAAACTAAGAACAATTTCTCTTTATTATTGATATACGAATTGTTGTTTTTTATAAGTTAGATATAAAAATTATTAAACAAATTAGTTTCTATATGATTTAGCCTGCGGCACCTTATTGCCATATAATTAAACCCTACCAATCAATTTCCGAAATATATTTTGTTGAAATTACTTTAAACTCGGTTCTACGGTTAATTTGATTTGCCTCGTCTATTCTAGCTTGTAGAACCGCCATTTTTTTAACTTTTTTCTCTTCTAAATCTTCAGTTGTTGCAATGTAGTTTTTTAAATTTACTTCGAGTGTATTTACAAATTCAAGGTTCATTGTATCTCCATATTCAAATCTAGATTCTTTTGCAATTCTAAGATTTAAGATTTTAGGTACACTCTCGCCATAACCTTTTGCTGTTAATCTATCCTTGTTTATTCCGTATTCTATTAAATAATCAATAACTGCTTGTGCTCGTTTTTGCGATAATATTATATTCGCTTTTGCTTCTCCAACTTTATCTGTATGCGAGCCAAGCTCTATTGTAATATTAGGATTATTTTTTAACACATCAACAAGTTTCTCAAGTGCAGGCTTAGATTCTTCTCGTAATTCCCATTTACCAAAATCGTAAAGTATATTTTGAATTTCTACAGGCTTATCTATTTGCGATAAATAAATATTATTTTCAAAAGTTTTGCTATAAATTTGTGTTTCAGTAGTTTCCTTACCCTTTCCATTTAAATATCCTTTTTTTGAGACTTTAAATACGTAATCGGTTTCAGAGCTCAATCTATATTTATATTCACCCAAAGAATCAGTCGTTAGTGTTATATCTGTTCCATCGCTACCATAAAATTTAATAGTCGCTCCATCTATTGGTTCATCTGTAGATTCATCTTTTATTGTTCCTTCTAAAACAAAATTTATTGGAGGTAAAATAAACGAATATATATCGTCGCCACCTTTCCCTCTAATTATTGTTGGTGGGTCTGTTGGTAATTCTGTAATTTTTCTAGTCGAGGTAAAAAAGCCTTCTTCTTCGTTTCCTTTAAAAATAATAGCAAAATCATCTGAATACGAATTTATAGGATATTTTACATTTTCTATTTTCCAAGATTTTTTACCATTTTTCGTTGCTTTAAAAATATCTAAACCTCCCATTCCCAGATGATAATCAGAGGAAAAGAATAATGTTCCATCTTCTCTAATAAAAGGATAAACTTCGTTTCCGATAGTATTAATATCTGGGCCAAGGTTTATCGGGCTTCCCCATCTCCCACCTTTAGTTTTACGCACTACTTTATAAATATCTGTTTGCCCATAGCCTCTTGCCATTGTTGCAACAAAATACATGGTTAATTCGTCTTTAGAAATAGCTGGATGTCCAACGTTTATGCTATCGTCAACTATTTGCATCATTTCAGTTGATGACCAATCCTCGCCAGCAGAACGCACTCCTTTAAATATTTGACAACCTAATAACTCGCCTCTTTTTACTCTACACCTAGTAAAATACATACTTCTGTAATCAGACGACATAGAAGGCGAGCCTTCATCATAAGGAGAATTTATTGTGTCTACAACTGGTTCTGGCTCGCTCCACTCCCCTTTTCTATCTAATTTAGACGAGAAAATATCAGTAAAATTCTGACCAGAAACATTATTAAATTTTGTAAAGTTGTCTTTCTTTCTTGTAGATGTAAAATAAAGTTCTTTATAGTCGTCGCTTACATAAGCTGGAGTAAACTCCATTTCTTTTGTATTAAATTCTTTAATATTTGCAATCATATATCGCGTAGGAGTAGCTCTCCATTTTTCTGCTAGTTCACACGATTCTAATCCCATAGTACCTCTTATATCATCTGGTATTAACTTAACATAGGCAGCATACTGTTCTACAGCTTCTGTATATTTCTCGTTCTTCTTTAGCATATCTGCAAAATAAAGAACAGCTATTGGGTTCGAGTATTGTTTTTTAATACAACTTTTATATTTAATTTCTGCTTTTTTTGTATTGTTGATAAATCTATAGCACTCTGCTAACCTGAATGTAAGATATGCTTTCTCTGGTTTATCTTTAGAATCTTTATAAGCTTCCTTATATAAATCTAAAGCAAGAAAATATTCCTTAGACTCAAAATGCATATCTGCTCTTTTAGCTTTTCTACTTTGCGAAAAAGTATTTAGCGATAACAAAGTAATTACTAATATATATACTATTTTTGATTTAATCATTCTAATTTTACAAATTAAAGGTAATTTAAGCTAACGAATTAATTATATTAATATTGTTTTACATTTATATATTTACAATAAACAAAATTAGTTATTTTTGATAAAATAAACACAAAATGAGAGATTACTTAAACAGAATAATTATTAAAACAGATGATAATTCGAGCTCTATTTTTATTCCAGAATTAAACGAGAATTATCACTCTACGCACGGTGCTATTCAAGAGTCTAATCATATATATATTAAAAATGGTTTCGAACAAATAAAAAATAATCATATAAATATTTTCGAAGTTGGTTTTGGAACAGGATTAAACACTATTCTAACTTATATTAATTCTAAAGAATTAAATAAAACTGTAAATTATTATGCTGTAGAAAAATATCCTTTAAATCAACAAGAAATTGATACACTTAACTATAATGGCACAATAATAAATAAAGAAGTTTATGATTTAATAAATTCTAATATATGGAATTCTAAAATTATTATTGACAAGAATTTTAGCCTTATAAAATATAAAGCAGATATAAAAACCTTTGAAACAGATATTAATTTTGATTTAGTATACTTTGATGCTTTTGCACCTGATGTACAACCAAAACTTTGGTCAAAAGAAATATTTAACAATATATATAATCAAATAAATATAGGAGGTATTCTTGTTACTTATTCGGTAAAAGGAGAAGTAAAAAGGTTATTAAAAAGCATAGGTTTTAAAGTAGAAATAATAGATGGACCTCCAGGAAAAAGACATATGCTAAGAGCAATTAAATAATAAATTATATATTTGTATAAAATTAAAAGAAAGATCTATGAGTAATATTACATTTACAATGATTAAGCCAGATGCTGTAAAAAACAACAATATTGGTCCAATATTAGCAAAAATAAACGATGCAGGCTTTACAATTCGTGCAATGAAATACACAGAACTATCAGAAGCCCAAGCAATGGCTTTTTACGAAGTTCATAAAGAGAGACCATTTTATGGAGAACTTGTAGAATTTATGACATCGGGTCCTATTGTAGCTGCTATTCTCGAAAAAGAAAATGCAGTAGAAGATTTTAGAAAATTAATAGGAGCAACAAATCCAACAGAAGCAGCAGAAGGAACAATAAGAAAGATTTTTGCAGAATCTATTCAGAATAATGCTGTTCACGGCTCAGATAGTGATGAAAATGCTATTATTGAGGCAGATTTTCATTTTTCTAAAACTGAAAGATTTTAAAATAATTAATAAATTTGTGGCGTACTATAAATAGGTTGACTGACAGATTAACAAAAAAAAGCTGTTTTATTTAAAATAAAACAGCTTTTATATTTTAACAATAAAGCAGCCTGATTACTCAGCAACTACTTCAAATTCTATATCTACTTTAACTTCTTTATGAAGTTTAACAGAAGCAGCATATTTACCAACTTCTTTTATATCACCAGAAATTTTGATATTTCTTCTGTCTACTGTAAGTCCTAATTTAGAAATTGCTTCAGCAATTTGAATTGTGTTTACAGAGCCAAATATTTTGCCTGTAGTACTTGTTTTTGCACCAATAGATAAAACAGAATTTTCTAATTGTTTAGCAACAGCTAAAGCATCATTCTTAATTTTTTCTTCTTTATGAGCTCTTTGTTTCACATTCTCTGCATATACTTTCTTTGCAGTTTCGGTTGCTAAAATAGCACGTCCCTTGGGAATTAAAAAATTTCTACCATAACCTGATTTTACATTAATGATATCATTTTTATAACCTAAATTTGGTATATCTTGTTTTAATATAACTTGCATAATTTTTCCTCCTATTTTTATTTCATCATATCAGTAACATATGGCAATAGTGCAATATGTCTTGAACGTTTCACAGCTTGAGCAACTTTACGTTGAAATTTTAATGATGTACCAGTAATTCTGCGTGGTAATATTTTTCCTTGCTCATTTAAGAATTTTCTTAAAAATATAGGATCTTTATAATCTATATATTTAATTTTATTTTTCTTAAATCTACAGTATTTTTTCTTTTTAACATCAACAGATACTGGAGTTAAATAACGAATTTCTTGATCTTGCGCCATAATTTATTTCTCCTCTTTATTTGTTTTAGACTCTTTTAATTTATTTTTTCTCTTATCGGCATATAAAAATGCTTCTTTATCTAGTCTGAAAGTTAAAAAACGAATTACTTTTTCGTCTCTTCTAAATTCAGTTTCTAGTTTCTCAATAAAATCGCCTTCTGCGTCGAATTGAATTAAAGAGTAAAAACCAGTTGATTTTTTTTGAATTGGATAGGCTAATTTCTTTAGTCCCCAATTTTCGTCGTGCACAATCTTTGCACTGTTCTTAGACATTATGTCTTTAAACTTCTTTACCGTCTCCTTTACCTGATTATCAGATAAAACGGGAGTTAAAATGAAAACGGTTTCGTAATGGTTTAACATAATTATTAAATTTATTTATTTGGACTGCAAAATTAATAAAATTTTAGTTAATAACAATTTTTATCTTTCTATTAATTATCAGATTTTTATTTTTATATAATTTTATGGTAACTTTTACTTTTATAACTTATGTTACTGTATATAATTTATAATTACAGAAATTAAAAAAAATTAATATTAATAAGGGTTAAATCCATATTTTGTGTATTAAAATTATAAATATACAAATTACAAAATATTTAGGATGAATGAATTCATGAAAATTACGTTAATACTATTGATTTCGGCAATGATTCTTAATACATCTTGTGATAAGAAAAATGAAGAAACTCCAGAAATTCCGCCAGAATCTACATTCAAGATGGATTTTTCTGATTTTGATAAGAATAATAAATCTTTAGATACAATTAATGCAAACTGGAATCATGCATCATTAAATGTTGGAGTATGGAATTTAGTTGTTACTGCAAATATGATTATTCCAGTTGCTGCTTTTAGAGAAGCTTTTAATCACGAAGGTGTATATCAAGATGATGGTTCTTGGATATGGTCTTACACTATTTCTAACCATACTGCAGCATTACATGCCGAGATTGATGGTGATTACGTTCTTTGGGAAATGTACTTAACAGAATCTGGCGAATACGCTGATTTCTTGTGGTACACAGGAAAATCTAGAATCGATGGTAAATCTGGAACTTGGTCGCTAAATCAAAGTCCAACAGTAAATTCTGACGGATATATTGATATTATTTGGAATAGAGATGTTACAGCTGGTACAGCAGATATTAAATACACAAATGTTATTTCTGGTGCAGCAGGAAATGGAGGATATATTTCTTATGGAATTGACCCTGCCCAATCGCTTAATGCATTTTATGATATCTACGCTGTAGAATTAAATAACTTAACTGAGATAGAGTGGAACAGCATTAATAAAAATGGCCGAATAAAAAATCCAAATCACTTTGGCGATAGTGAATGGCATTGTTGGACTGCAACTTTAGAAGACACAACTTGCCAATAAATAAGCATAATTGTTAATCCCTAATAATTCCAAAAGTCTCAGAACACTTTGTTCTGGGGCTTTTTTTTATAAATAATGCTCACAGTTGTAAGATGTTTTACCCAAACATTACTATTTATTATGCATTTCGTTCACAGTTTCTATAAAATTTAATATCTCATCTTTGCCTTGTTTATTTAATGATGATGTAACAAAAGTTTTAGGAACATCTTCCCAAGACTTAAGCATATCAAGTTTAAACTTTTTAAGGTTTTTATTTAACTGCGAGCTAGATAATTTATCAATTTTTGTTAAAACAATAGAAAAAGGGACTCCACTTTCGCCTAGCCATTGCATAAACTCTGCATCTATTTTCATTAAATCGTGACGAGAGTCTATTAATACAAAAAGGTTCATTAGGTTCTCTCGCTTTGTAATATATTGTTTAATATAT
This sequence comes from Bacteroidales bacterium, assembly GCA_030627705.1. Classification (GTDB taxonomy): domain Bacteria; phylum Bacteroidota; class Bacteroidia; order Bacteroidales; family JAFGXI01; genus DAOVTE01. The sequence goes on along the minus strand of DAOVTE010000004.1, from coordinate 10,385 downwards.
TTCTGAAATTCCATTCTATGAGACTTGGATGTTTTTGCATACCCATAGCCTGGTAAATCTACTAGATACCACTCTTTGTTTATAATAAAATGATTTATAAGTTGTGTTTTTCCTGGTTTAACCGATGTTTTTGCTAAACTTTTACGATCTGTAATAAGGTTTATTAATGTAGATTTTCCAACATTAGATCGCCCAATAAATGCGTATTCTGGCATATCTGGAGTAGGACATTTTTTAATATCGGTATTACTTATTACGAATTCTGCTTTCTTTATTTTCATCTTCTAAAATTAAATTTTCTAAATATAAACTTCTAAAATTTTTGCATTATTTATTGGTTGTAATTCTATTGCATTTAACTCTGCTGGAAGAAGTACAAGTTCGCCTTTACTGATGTTAGTTTTCTCTATTTCGTTATAAACTATATCAAATTCCCCATCTAAACATATATATATTACGAACGAATCTATTTCGAAATAATCCTTTTGAGTATTATTTCTTAAATCTATAAAATTTGTAGTAAAATAATTACACGCTACAATCTCGTTAGATATGTTCTCTTTATTAGAATATTTAATTTTATAATCGTCGTAAGTATTATAATCTATGGCTTCTACTGCAAATTTAGTATGTAATTCTCGTTCGTTTCCGTTTTTGTCTTTCCTGTTCCAATCGAAAATTCGATATGTAATATCAGAAGTTTGTTGAATCTCGCAAAGTAAAATCCCTGAACCTATTGCGTGAATTCTTCCTGCAGGAATATAAAAAACATCTCCAGTCTTAGCTTTTTCTACATTTAGAATATCTTTCAAGCTATTATCTTTTAGATGCTTTAAATATTCATTTTCATTAGTATTGTTTTTAAAGCCTACAATAATTTCTGAGTCTTTCTCTGCTTGCATAACATACCACATTTCTGTTTTACCGTATGCATTATGTTTTTTTTCTGCTAACTTATCGTCTGGGTGAACTTGAATAGAAAGCACATCGTTTGCGTCAATAAATTTAATTAGCAGAGGAAATTCTAAACCAAATTTATCGTAAACCGAATCGCCAACAAGGTCTCCCATATAAATTTCTACTAAATCATGAATAGTATTTCCTTTAAGGTTACCGTTTTTTACAACGGAAACTTCATTGTTTACACCTGAAAGTTCCCAAGTTTCTCCACAATTTTCGGCAGGGGAATAATCTTTTCCTAGTATAGATTTTATTTTACTACCACCCCAGATTTTTTCTTTAAAGATTGTCTCAAATTTTAATGGATATAGCATAAATCGTTGAATGTTTATTAAGGTTGAAAGCTTAAATAATTATATCTATATTAAATAATCAGAAACAGCATAATTAACAGTTGCCTCTTTTATTATTTCCACAACTCTTACATGTTCTGGATGCACTTTATATTTATTTAAATCGCCAATATTTTCGAATTCAGAAACTAATACAATATCAAAAGCATTTGGTGTGATATTAAAATTTATTCCTGCCTCAAAAGATTGAACCTCTTTAATTTTATCTTTTAATCCATCTAATTCTTGTTTAATTGTCATTAATTTGAACTGACGTTCGTTAAAAGCTGGATAATCTTTTAACTTAAACATTACTACGTGTTTCACCATAACTTAAATTTTAATCTAAAAATATATTTTTATTTATTTCTTTAATAATCTTATTTTCAATAGCTTTTTCATACAATTTATTTATTGCGTTTCTTCCTTCGCTACCAATTTGCAAAGTAAAGTTATTTACGTATAACTTTATATGATTTTGCATAACTTCTTTTTTCATCTCTTGCGCATAAGTTTTTACATACTCGTAGCTAGAGTCTGGGTTTGCAAATGCGTACTTAATACTTTCGTGCAAAACCCTGTCTACTTTGTTTTGCGCTTCTATTGGCAGATTTCTATTAATAATTATTCCGCCCAAAGGTATTGGTAAATTTGTTTCGCGTTCCCAATACTCGCCTAAATCTACTACTTTTTTTAAACCTTTCTGCTTATAAGTAAATCTACTTTCGTGTATTATTAGTCCTGCATCAATTTCATTGGAAAGTATTGCTTCTTCTATATCTGAAAAGACATATTCATTTTTAGATTTTATTCTTGGATAGGCAATACTCAAAAGCAAATTTGCTGTTGTGTTTTTGCCAGGTATACCAATTCTTAAATCGTTAATCTCATCTGAATAAACCTTTCGTTTACTTATTAAAATTGGACCATTATTTTGGCCTAATGCTGAGCCCGAATTTAGAATTTTATATTTATCAGAAATGTATGCGTACGCATGATACGATATTTTTGTGATATCAATTTCGCCTTTAAAAGCCATACGATTTAGCTCTTCTACATCACCTAAAACCAAATCGAATTCTAAGCCTTCGGTGTCTATTTTATTATGCACCATTGCATCGAAAATAAATGTATCATTCGGACAGGTCGAAAAGCCTAATGTTAATTTCATTCTTTTAGTTTATAAAGTTAAGTTCTACCCAAGAACACTCTCCTAAATTGAGGTTCCTTTTAAATTTGCACTATTTTATCAACTCTTTTAGTTTGTTAGCTATATTAAATAATTCTTCAATTATAGAATCCTTGAGGAGCCACTGTCCAATAATATAAATTTCAAAATACGAACCTGTTTTCAATTCATAATTCTCATTAATATCTTGTATTGCACCTATTTTTAGATTATTTACCCCAACCCTAATTCTTTCGTCAAGATCTAAAGCCTCAATAATTAATGTATGTACTTTATAATTATTTAATATTTTATTTGTATAATTTAATTCATTCTCGGTAATAATAACTTTAGAATTAAAATCTGAAAAACGAGTCATATAAGTCCTTTTATTCGAAAAAGGATTTACTTTGTCTAAAATATTCTTCTTTCTAATATTAATATTTACAGAATCGGTAGCTGAAATCGGAAAGAAAAACCCACTAAAAAAAGCGTTATTACCAACTGCCATAGAATCACTATAATTTATAAAATAAACATGATTACTAATTTCATCTTTAATAATAGTATAGCTTTTATATAAGAACCTTGGTCTAAGACGATCTACAGGATAATCTTTTCTAAAATGCTTAATTTCTCTATTGGATTTCTCCGCAAATTCTTTTAAAATTTCAAGTGCTGACTTATCTTCTTCCATAGAATTATTCATTAATAAAATCTATAATCTTATTATTCAGATTTAATATTGCTAATTTAATATCCCAATTTTCTTTATTTCGTGGCTCTACGTAATTTGATATTGCTCTAATCTCTAAGAAATTAATTTTCTCTTGCAATGCAATATAAAAAATTGCAGCACCTTCCATTGTTTCTATATCTGCATTAAATATTGATATTCTTTTTTCAATTATTTTTTTACTTCCTGATATTGTATTAACTGATATTCCACTTACTTTCGGTAAATTACTAAAAAAATCAGTTTTATTAATATTTATCAATTTTTTATCTGAATATGGGAATTCATCTTTTAATAGATTTTCATCAAATAAGGTTACAAACTCATTATTATTATCAATGCCTAAATCTCCAAATTGCTCTGATATAACATTTACAATATCACCTATATTAATATTAGAGTTAAAACTTCCTGCAATTCCAACATTTATTACCAAATCGAAATTATTATTTAAAATTGCTTTTGTAAATTTATAAGCTGTTGTAGTTAATCCTATACCTGTAATAAGAAATGTAATCTTATTTGACTTATATTCAGCAATAAAAGTATCATCAAATTTCTTTACTGCCGAAGTAAAACTTAACAGTTTTTTTATCTCAATAACCGATGCTGAAACAATTAAAATTCGCATATATTATTTATGTATTAATTAATTATTTAAACCTAATATATGTTACAAATTTAATAAATATAATTGATAGATATATTAAATAAATAATTACTAGATTTGTTCGCAAAGTTAATTTAATAGTAAAAAATAAAAAAATAGAATGGATTTTTTATCAAATAATAAACCTGATAGTAAGTACGTAAAAATTGAAAGGTACGATGACAAAACTACAGAGAAATTAGCAGAACATTACAAAGAAGTATTACATCACTTAGGTGAAGATAACAAAAGAGAAGGCCTAGAAAAGACTCCTGTTAGAGTTGCCAAAGCAATGCAATTTATCACCCAAGGTTATGATCAGGATCCTGAAGAAATACTACGTTCGGCAATGTTTACCGAGGACTATCGACAAATGGTGATTGTAAAAGATATTGAATTATACTCAATGTGCGAGCATCATATGTTGCCGTTTTTTGGAAAAGCTCACGTTGCATACATACCAAATGGTAAAGTAACTGGATTAAGTAAAATTGCTAGAGTTGTAGATGCTTTTGCAAGACGTTTACAAATTCAAGAAAGGTTAACAACGGAAATAAAAGACTGTATACAAAACACTCTTGAACCTCTTGGTGTTGCTGTTGTAATTGAGGCTCAACATATGTGTATGCAAATGCGAGGAGTACAAAAACAAGGATCAATAACCACAACTTCTGATTTTACAGGTGCTTTTTTACTAAATGATAACACCAGACAAGAGTTTATAAATTTAATTAAGAACAGAACTTTATAATAAAATTTTAACAAGATGAAAGCATATATTTTTCCTGGGCAAGGGGCTCAATTTATTGGAATGGGTAAAGATTTATACGATAATTCTGATGTAGCAAAAGAAATGTTTGAAAAAGCAAACGAAATTCTTGGTTTTAGAATCACAGATATTATGTTCAACGGAACAGATGAACAATTAAAAGAAACTAAAGTTACTCAACCTGCAATATTTCTACACTCTGTAATCTTAGCTAAAACTTTAGGTAACGATTTTAAGCCTGAAATGGTTGCTGGGCACTCGCTTGGAGAGTTTTCGGCGTTAGTTTCCGCAAACGCTTTAAGTTTCGAAGATGGTTTACGATTAGTATCAGCACGTGCTTTAGCAATGCAAAAAGCTTGCGAAATTGAGAAGTCTACAATGGCTGCAATTTTGGGTATGGAGGATAAGATTGTTGAAGAAACTTGTCAGAATATAGAAGACATTGTTGTTCCTGCAAACTATAATAGTCCTGGTCAAATAGTAATTTCTGGTTCTGTAAAAGGAATAGATTTAGCAATAGAAATCCTTAACGAATTAGGTGCAAAACGAGCATTAAAACTAAATGTTGGTGGAGCATTTCACTCACCACTTATGGAACCAGCTAGAACAGAATTAGAAGAGGCAATTAATAAAGTGCAAATTTCTAAACCTATTTGCCCAATTTACCAAAATGTAACAGCACAAGCAGTTACAGAACCATTTGAAATAAAATTAAATCTAAATAAACAACTAACTGCTCCTGTACGCTGGACACAAACAGTTATAAATATGCTTGATGGTGGAGCAGCAGATTTTACAGAAGTTGGTCCAGGTAAAGTATTACAAGGTTTAGTTAAAAAGGTAGACAGAAAAATTCCAACACAAAGCGCATAAAATTTGGTTAAAAGTTATAGGTTAAAAATTTATAAAGTACTGACAAAATAATTATATTAATTACGAGTTATATTTACAAATCTTTTAAACTTTTAATTTTATAGACTTTATTAACTTTTAAACTAACAAAATGAGTAAACCTCTAATACTTTGGGTAGACGACGAAATTGATATTTTATTACCACATATTCTATTCCTAAAGGAAAAAGGATTTGATGTTGATACTACTAATAATGGTAGTGATGCATTGGATTTAATAAATAATAATCAATATGATTTAGTATTTTTAGACGAAAATATGCCAGGTATTTCTGGGCTAGAAGTGCTAAAAGAAATAAAACAACATTTTCCTATTCTTCCTGTAATAATGATTACAAAAAGCGAAGAAGAAGATATTATGGAAGAAGCTATTGGAGGAAAAATTACTGATTATTTAATAAAACCAGTTAATCCAAATCAGATTTTACTAGCAATAAAAAAGACTATAGATAAAAGTAGATTAATATCTGAAAAAACTACATCAGACTATCAATCTGTTTTTTCTAAAATTGCAATAGAAATTAATGATTGCATAACTCTAGACGATTGGATAGAAATACATAAAAAGCTTATTTACTGGGAATTAGAGATTGAGAAGTTAAAAGACAATACAATCTCAGAAATACTTAAAATGCAAAAAACAGAAGCAAACATTGCCTTTGCTAAGTTTATAAAGCGTGATTATTTTTCTTGGTTTGATAAAAACAATACTAATAAGCCATTAACATCACAGAATGTTCTTGCCGATAAAGTTTTTCCATTAATAGACAAAGGAAACAAAGTATTTATTGTGTTAATTGATAATTTAAGATTTGATCAATGGAAAATTCTACAACCTGAAATAAGAAAATATTTCTATGTTGAAGATGAAGCAATAATGAGTTCAATATTACCTACTGCAACACAATATTCTAGAAATGCAATGTTTGCAGGATTAATGCCTTCTGATATAAAAAAGCATTATCCACATCTTTGGTTAGACGACGACCAAGAGGGAGGAAAAAACCTAAACGAAGAAGATCTTCTTAAGACTCATATCAAAAGACTAAATAAAAATTATTCGACGTATTATGGTAAAGTTCTAAATAATGCATTTGGTAAGAAAATAAATAATAATTTAAAAAATATTCTTAAAAACGATTTATCTGTTGTAGTATATAATTTTGTTGATATTCTTTCGCATTCAAGAACTGAAATGCAGATGATTAAAGAACTTGCCGAAGATGAAGCTGCTTATCGTTCTTTAACTTTATCGTGGTTTAACCACTCTACCCTACTAGATTTATTTAAAGAATTATCTAATCAAGATGTGAAAGTTATTATAACAACAGATCACGGAACTATAAAAGTAAATAATCCAATAAAAGTAGTTGGCGACAGAGATACAACTACAAATCTACGTTATAAACAAGGACGAAACTTAAGCTATAAGCAAAAAGAGGTATTTGAAATAATAAATCCAGAAGACGGAGGTTTACCTAAAACTAATATTAGTTCATCGTATATTTTTTCTACAAATAATGATTTCTTTACCTACCCTAATAACTATAATCATTATGCAAAGTACTACAAAAACACATTCCAACACGGGGGTGTAAGTATGGAAGAAATGTTAATTCCTGTTATAACGTTAAGTCCTAACAAATAAAACACATGGAATTTATTATAGATAATATATCAGAATTAGACAAAGTATCTAAGGAAATAATAAAGCTTACAAAGAAAAATAACATTGTTGTTTTTAACGGAAAAATGGGTGCAGGAAAAACAACTCTTATAAAAAACATAGCAAAAAAAATGGGTGTAATCGATAATATTACTAGCCCAACATTTTCAATAATTAACGAATACTTAACTCTAAAAAACGAAACCATTTTTCATTTCGATTTTTATAGAATAGAAGATATTGAAGAAGCTCTAGATTTTGGCGTTGAAGATTATTTTTTGTCTAAAAAAATATGTCTGATAGAGTGGCCGCAAATTATTGAGCCTCTTCTACCAGACAGTATTGTTAAGGTAAATATTGATATATTAAACAATAAAAATCGTAAAATAAAAATATTATAATTCTACTTTAGTAACAATATATTACCTGTTTGTGTTCTATCATTATCTTGTAAATCTTTGTATGAACAGAACCAAGCATAAGGTCCTGTTGAGGCAACAGACGAACCACTCTTAACTTTTCCATTCCAACCTATATTTATATCATCTGAGAAGAAAATTTCTTCTCCAAATCTATCGAAAACATACAACTTAAAGTTATCTTTTTGTATTCCTGATCCATAAACTTTAAATATCTCGTTTACTCCATCGTCATCTGGCGAAAATGCTGTTGGTGCATAAAATGCTAATGGATCTTCAACTATAATCTTACTTATAACTGTATCTCTACAACCATGGAAAGTAATAATCTCTAGCTCTACTTCAAACTCACCTGATTCTGTAAAATAATGAACCGGATTTATATATTTTGATGTGTCTCCATTATTGAAATTCCAATAACAAATATCTGTGCTTGTTGATAAATTCTCGAAAGAAACCTCTGGCTTTAATAAGGAAACAACCTCTGGATTTGCAGCAAAATCTGCTATTGGCTTTTCATAAACTGTTATAAAAGCTTCCTTTTTCTTTGTTGCCTTACAGTCTTTATTCGATAATACTGTTAAACTAACATCAAATAATCCTGTATATTCGAATAAATGCTCTGGCTCATATTCATTTGATACATTATCTTGTTGATTACTATCAAAATTCCAAAGATATTTTTGACCCTCGGTATGGGCTGCAATTTGGTTAAAATTAATTGCCAAAGGCTGACAACCGTTATAAACATCTACACTAAAGTCTACTTCTGGTACTGGATAAAAATTAAACTTTAACGTGTCTTTATCCTCTGATCCACAACCATCTAAAACTTGTAATATTACTTGATTTATTGAATCGGTAGATATCTCGAAAGGTGTTGATACTAATGAAACATTATTACCATTAACATCTACCAAACTTAGAGTATATGGTCCTCCTGCTGGACTATGAATATCAGCAGTAATCATTGCATTCTCTCCTGGACATAATGAATCTATATTAGAGTAAAGTGTAACGCTTACTGGGTCACTTATAAAAATATTTGTTGTTGTTGTTGCTTCACAATTATTTACATCTGTCACAACCACTGTATAAGAACTATCTGCAATAGGATTATCTGTTACTATATTAGTACCCAACTGACCATTCCAAACATAAGTATATGGTAATGTTCCACCTGTAACGTCTGCGTTAATAATAACTGATCTACCATTACATATATATAAATCTACTGGCGTTTGAACAATAATTTCTGCTGGCTCGTTTATTGTAATATGCTGAATATCTACACAATTATTATCATCAGTTACTGTTAAATGATACATTCCTGCATCTAAATTGCTTATTGTACTTGTATCACCAGGAACACTCCATTCGTAGGTATAATTACCTCCTGTTCCTCCTGAAGCAATAACTGATATTTCTCCTGTTTCATCTCCATTACATAATAAATCTTGTCCATTTATTGTTGATACAATATCATTTGGATTATTAATATTATTAAAACCAACTGATGACATACATCCATTTTCTGTTACTTGTAATAATATGTAATTATTACCACTGGTTTGCCAATTTACTAAATGAGGACCTTGTCCAATTCCCGGACTAGCATTTCCTCCACCGAAATCCCAAGTAAAAGTTGCTGCTGAAGATGCTGTTCCTGTATAAGTAATGTTAGATTTATTTCCAAAACAGTTTAAGGTTGATGTTGTAAAATCTGATGTAGGTATTGGATGAGCTGAAACCTGTGCATATCCACTTAGGCCAAATCCTGTACAATTTGCATCGCTAATACTTAACAAGGTATATGTTGTTGTGGAAATACCAAAAGGACCATGTGATACAGTATAAGGACTCATTGCAACCCCTGTTTCTGTGTATGTGTTTACTCCATCAGTATATGAGAAATTCCAAGGACCTGTTCCTATTAAATCAAATGTGATATTTGCATTATCGCCATCACAAATAGATTGTGTGCCTGATACTGTTGCTGTTGGTAAAGTATGAAATAATACTTGAGCTTGTCCACTAGCATTTCCTGCACCACAATCGGAGTCGGAAACGGATACTAATGTATAAGTACTTGGAGTTGCAGGATTAACAACTAATGCATAAGGTGAACTATTAATATTATTTATTGTAAAATTATTTGTGCCATCGGTATAAACAACATCCCATGGGCCTGTTCCTGTAAGATCTATTTGTAATGCTGCATTTGTTCCTTCACAAATACTAGGATTTCCAGATATCACTGCCGTGGCAAGTGGAACTACAATAACTTCTACGGTATCTAACGGTGATGTGCATCCTCCACTATCTACTGATAAAGTTATGTTATATGTACCTGGCGCCATCCAATTTACTGTATGTGGGCCTTGACCTGTTCCTGGAATAGCCATTGCTGGTCCAAAGTTCCATGTATAAGTAGCAGATGATGTACCTGTTCCGTAATAGTTTACCATTGAACTATTATTAATACAAACTGGAGACATAGCTGTAAAGTCTGTTGTAGGATATGGAAAAACATTAATGTAAATAGAATCTGGTGTACTAGCTCCTGAAATAGTATCGTAGTATGTTACAACATACCAGTCGCTAACTGTTGGATTTATTGTTGGTGGATTTGATACTGTTGGTCCATGAGACCATATTACTGAGGTATTCATAGGGCAAGTTACACCTATTTCGTCTATCCCCCATGCGTCCCAACCAGCAGAAGAATTTGCTAACTGAACCCAACGTAATTTTGTATTAGCTGTAGATGCTGC
>DAOVTE010000006.1 GCA_030627705.1 Bacteroidales bacterium | reverse complement strand
TCGTCTTTAAGTTCTTGAATTGTTTTTATTGGTAAACCCGAATCTTTGGCTGCTTTAATTAAATCTTTACGTAAAGGATTAATTGCAATTCCACGCTCGGTTACTATTACGTCTATTAGTTCGCCAGGACCACATATAGTTGTTACCTCATCCATCACCACAGGAATTCTATCTCTGAATAATGGAATTGGTAGAATCACTGTTTTCGAGAATAAGCAGTTTTGCCATCCTCCAATTCCGTGTAATAATAAGCCATCGGAATGAGTTACTACATTTGCGTTAAAATTAACATCAACTTCGGTTGCACCAAGAATTACAATATCTACCATACCCGCAAAATTTCCTTTGCTATGATAATTATAGCTTGTAAATGGGCTTGTCCATGTATGATTTGGGTTTTCGCCCATAGAACGCACACCTTCTAAATCGAAAGTTTGTCCATCTAAAAGGTAATCTATCTGACCTTCTTCTAGCATTCGCACTAAATATTTATTTGAACCTCCACGGGCAAATCTTGCTTTAATATTTTTCTCTTTCATTATTTTAGAGAAATAATCGCTTACTGCTAATGATGTTCCTCCTGCTCCTGTTTGAAACGAAAAACCATTTTTTAGTAATCCTGTAGCATCGCAAAATTTAGCTGTCATTTCTGCTAGAAGTAAGCGATCTGGGCTTTTTGTAATTTTAGTTGTTCCAGAGATAATTTTTTCTGGTTCTCCAACCTTATCAATTTTTACAGTATAATCGACATTATTTCCTTGAATTTGCCAAGGCATACAAGGGAATGGAACCATATTGTCGGTAATTACAATCACCTTATCGGCGTATTCCGAATCTGCTAAAGCAAAACCTAAAAGGCCTGATGCACTATCGCCATAAAGTCCGTTTGCGTTCCCGAATGAATCGGCTGTTCCTGCTCCAATAATAGCAATGTCTATTTGCACTTCTCCATCTTGAACTGCTTGGTAACGCCCTCCGTGAGAACGAAGCACTGCCATTTTACTCATTTTTCCGTGAGATGTGTAACGACCCAAAGCTCCGTTCATAGATCCTTCTATGTGCGAAATAGTTCCATCGTCTAAATATTGTATTAAATGCTCGTGACAAGGGAAAGATGCTGACGGGAACCAACGTAGGTTTTTAACGCCCATTTCTTTAGCAATATCAAAAATATGGTTCATTATTAAATCTCCATTTCTAAAATGATGATGCGACGAGATTGTCATTCCGTCTTTTAAACCTGCTTTTACAAGTGCTTCTTTAATGCTGGCCACTTGCTTGTTTCCATCTGCAGGAAAATCTTTGTTTGATGTTATTGCATGAGAGAATCTACGACCTTCTGGTTTGTATTTTCCAACTCCTTGAAAAGGCACTGCTTTTTCTCCATTTATTTCTGTTGGCACTAGTCTTCCGACTGCATTTTTTTCAAGTTTCATTTTTATGAAATTTTGAATTTTGAATTTTGAATTTTGAATTGAAATACAACCTCAAACCCATTATCAAAATTATGAATTATCTTTCTTGACTTGTTTTAATAATAGAAGTTAATATCCTAATTATTTCCTCTATATCATTTATATATTCGGTATAATCTAAATTGACTAATTTACTTTTATCTAATAATAGTAACCAATATTTTGTTTCTCTGGCTTCTTTAGATGAAATTGATAATTTTGAAATAAAATCTTTTTTCGACTGAGCAGCTGTTGATTCTGTCACATTTGCCCCAATACTAGTAGCAGAACGTAATAATTGCTTCGAGATAATATACTCTTTATTGGACAATAGAATTTTGTATAATCCAATTATCTTAAGAGCAAAATCAAAGCTTTTATTGTAAATAATATTCTGCTTCATTTAATTCAAAATTAATAATTCATAATTTAACATTTTCTAAAGGGTTATCCAATCTTTAGAAATAAAGCCCAACTTTACAGCCAAATTAATAGTAGTCTCTGCTCTTTTAACTACAGGTGCATCAATCATTTTTGTTCCTAAAGAAACAACACCAAGTCCTTTTGCTTTAGCATTTTCAAAAGCAAGAATAATTTCTTGAGCTTTTTCTATTTCTGCCTGCTCTGGTGCAAAATTTTGCATTATTACAGGAATCTGTCGTGGGTGAATACAACCCATACCTTCGAAACCTAATGACTTTGATGTTTTAACATTTACAGCCAATGCTTCCATATCCGAAACATCTGAAAAAACAGAATCTATAGGCTGAATACCTGCTGATTTACAAGCGTTAACCATTCTGGTTCTTGCATAAATTGATTCTGTAGCTTCATTTGTTCTACGAACACCTAAATCTGCAGTAAAATCTTCTAAGCCAATTGCCATTGAAGATACGTTTGGGGATGCTGTTGCTATTTCAAAAGCTCGTTCTATACCCAAAGCTGACTCTATAATTGGCATATACCAAATTGGATAATCTATATTTCTTTCTTTCTTAATTCTATCAATTTCTATATCAATATTCTTAATTTCCTCAGCAGATTCGCATTTTGGAATAAGAATTAAGTTCACATTATGAGGAACAATATATTTTAAGTCGTTAATTCCCATTTTGCCTTGATTAATTCTAACCATACGCTCGGCTCCATAAAAATTTACAGAACGAAGAGCGTTACGAACCATAAATCTAGCTTCGTGTTTTTTTGTAGGAGCAACGGCATCTTCTAAATCTAGAATTATTCCGTTAGGATTATGAACTCCTGCGTTTAGCATCATAGATGGTGAGTTACCAGGTAAATATAAACGTGAAAAGCGGAATTGCTCTTTTTCTGATGTGTTTTTGTTTGCATCAATAATATCTAACAAATACTCTTTTTCTGTGTCTATTAAATCTTTGATTGCAGCTTCCATTCTTGCAGCTATAACAAATGGTAAAGCACCTTTGTCTATTATTGTAAGTTTTGCATTCTTAATCTCAAAAGTCTTAAAAACATCTTTAATAAGTTCTCTGTTGGCTTTACCAAACATTACATCGACCTTAGATTTTAAGTCGATTTCTATACCTGCTGTTTGAGTTAATTCTAATTGCAATTCGCAATCTGATCTTGTTTTTGGTTCTAAGCTTCCTGATTTTGCTATAATATTTTTCGCCATTTTATAGATTTTGAATTTTATTCAACAAAGATAAATATTTAATTATACTTAATCTGCTCAGACTATTTATAAAAGCCTCTTTGTATTAATGTATTTTTAATCTATATATTCATATCTTACTTCAGAAACAGGAAGACTATTATCTAAATCTTCTTCAAACGGAAGTTGATGTGTCTTAATACTTGAAATTTTATCATCAATAAAATTATAAAATGTGATATGCCTTATTCCATCGACTCCAATTCTTTCTTCTCTTACAAGTTTATTGTTCGCATATTCGTAATTAATATTAGCATTTGTAGATCTAGACTTTATAATATTTCCATTTTCATCGTATTGAAATGATGTTTTTTCTAAGGACTTGCCTTTATTGTTAAATTTCTCTTCGAGGATGCAATTACCCTTTTCATCTAAAGAAAATTTATATGATGCTAGTGGTTTACCTCTTTCATCTTTTTCGTCTGATTGTATTAAATACCCATTATTGTCATACTTATTAAGAACATGTTTTTCTTTTTTCTCAAAATCATTTATTTGGATGTATTCCAATAAATTAGAATTATTATCAAAAAACCTTTCCGTAGAGCCCTCAAAGTCACCATTTTCGTCTTCTGATTTAATAAATAATCGATTCTCAGTTCTATCGTAAGTATTAATAGTTAATGATCCATCAGGGAAAGAAGATTGTGTTTTTATTGTCTTCTTATCATTGTTGTAGTGTATGATTTTTTCTTCTATTAAATTATTATTCTCATCAAAATTTAATATTTTTTCAAAGTTTTCATCCTCTTCGAATATGTAATCAATTCTAATTTCCTGATTTCCATTAATATCGAAAATCAGATCAGAAGTCTTTCTGTTTTTACTATCGTATATCTCTGTTCCTGTTAGTACCTCGTCGCTGTCGATATATTTTGTGTATTCTTTAATTTTCATTGATAATAATATTTTTTGAAAGTATAATTATAGTTAATAACAAATTGTTTATTGTATAAAGAGACTTTGTTAGTTGTGTTTAATATATTTATAGATAGCGACTTAAAGTTCTCTAAACTGACTTAATGAATAAAACTGCAATCTTTACAGCCTTTTTGTGCATTTCATTATTAACTTAGCCCTACACTTCCTCCTCGACAATATAATCGTTTCTATCACTAGAATTTCTAGAAACTAATTCGCCTATAAAACCTGCTAAGAATAATTGCACACCAATTAATACTAAAATTAGTGCAATAAAAAACAAAGGTTGGTCTGTAACGTCTCTTGTAATAACATTAGTAAAGCTGTGGTATAATTTTTCGCCTATTATCCAAAAAGTAATAATACCACCAATAAAAAACATTAAAGTTCCTAAAACACCAAAAAAGTGCATTGGTCGTTTACCGAATTTTGTCATAAATGTAACCGACATTAAATCTAAAAACCCGTTTATGAACCTTTCTAAACCAAATTTTGTTACTCCGTATTTTCTTTCTTGATGAACAACTACTTTCTCGCCAATTTTAGTAAAACCTGCTCTTTTTGCTAGAACAGGAATATAGCGATGCATTTCGCCGTAAACTTCTATACTCTTTACAACTGTATTTTTGTAGGCTTTAAGTCCACAATTCATGTCGTGAAGATCTATGCCTGTTACTTTACGTGATGTTCCGTTATAGAATTTACTAGTTATTCTTTTCACAAAAGGATCGAAACGCTTCTTTTTCCATCCAGAGACAACATCAAAGTCGTCTTCTACAACCATTCTATAAAGTTCTGGTATTTCGTCTGGGCTATCCTGTAAGTCGGCATCCATAGTAATAACAACATTGCCCGATGCTTTTGCAAACCCACTATAAAGTGCAGCAGATTTACCGTAATTTCGTCTGAATTTTATTCCTTTTATTTCTGGATTTTTTTCTACTAAGCCGTTAATAACTTTCCACGAACCATCGGAACTACCATCGTCTACCATTACAACCTCGTAGGAAAAGTTATTTTCAGTCATTACTCGTTTTATCCAAGCAAATAATTCTGGTAAAGATTCTTCTTCGTTAAATAATGGTACTACTACAGATATGTTCATTTTTGTTAATTTGGATTTTTCGACTTAACAAAAATAGATGTAATTAGTGAAAATACAAACCCATATAAAGAAAATGATAAAACTGACCCTACAAATAATGTTAAAGGCGACATAAAATTCTTGCTCATTTCTATCGACATTTCAATTTGATCTTGCGACATACCTCTATCTAACAAGCCCTGCTCCATCATCTCGAATATTTTTGCCATTGCATCTGGATCTATATAAATGTAAAATACATAAGTATAAAACCCAATAATGATACTAGCAAAAACTCCAATAAGTGTCCCTGAACCAAGAGCTGCACTGTAAGAAATAAAGTTATCGTTGCTATTTTTTAGATTAATAGAACCATAAACTATTCCTGCTATTAATATTGCATAAGATAAAATCTGTAAATATTGGTTATTTACTAAATCTAAAAAAAATAGTATTAACGAAAAAACTACAAGTCCTAATCCTGTAATTGCCCCGTATTGTAATGAATTTTTCCAAGTACTTAATTTTTCTTCCATAACTTTTGTTTAGAAGCCTCACCACAACTCCTCTTCATTGGAGAAGGACTTTTGGTTTGTGCTATTTTATTTTTTATTTCATACCCGAGTAATAGGGTATCCTTTTTTACTGTTTTAAACTTTACACTTTATAAACTTTTTACTTATATCTATTTTAATATTGGTAATCTATCTGGTGTATAAGGCGCATTAATTTTATCTAGTGTTTTGTCTAATTCTTTTATTTTATTGTCTTGATTTTTTATTGATTCTAATACAGATTTGTATTCTTCTAAAAGAATTGAGTAATTCATTTTTTGTGTACTTGTTGGATTTCCGCTAGATTGCCACGAAGCCCAAAGCAATTCGCCTAATCTTACATTTAAAGGCATTTGTGCTGGCGGAACTTCTTCCCAACTTGCTTTGGCCTTTGTTCCGTCTAATTTGAATTCTATTTTTTCTAAATCTATTAATATCGCTTTTGCTGATTTTTCTTGCTCTAGTGTAGAGTTGTTTACATTATGTAATGCCTGTGCAATATAATTTGTTTTTGAAATTAGATTATTTAAGTATTTTTCGGCGCCTGATGTTACTCTCCAAAGTTCAGCTACATTATTATAAAATTTATCTATTTCTGCTCTGTTTTCCACTTTAATGCTAGAGTTATTAATAAACTTGGTATTAAATTCCTGACTGTTTGTTAATTTTACAACAGAATCGGTAAAAGCCATTGATAATTCTACGGAATATTTACCAGGTAAAGCGTAAAATCTATCTCCACCATTTTTTAGATTATCATAAGTATTGTTAGAAATATTAATAGGTGTAGTTGTAGAATATCGTAAATTCCAATTCACTTTATTTATACCTTTAGATGCCTTTTTGAAAATTTTTCGAACAATTGAGCCCTTACTATCTTTAATAGTAAAAATTAAATACGGCTCTGTTTCATTCTTTTCTTCGTCTAATTGTTGTTTTTTTGGTTGAGGAATTCTTTCGCCATTTTTAAAAAGTTCCTTTTCCTTTTCTAAACGGATTGCTTTTTTAGTTTTAGGAATATCATTAATAAAATATGTAAAACTTGCTCCAAATTCAGGATTTTTTGCTTTGTAGTAAGCGTCACCTGCTCCGTATCTAGAGCCTTTTTGCACGTACATTAAGGCATCTTTAATAGGAAATAAAATTGCATTTTCTGTCTTAAGTTTTTCTTCTGTAATTTCTCTTAGCGACGAATAATCGTCGAGAATATAAAATCCTCTACCAAAAGTTGCAATTACCAAGTCTTTTTCGCGCTCTTGAATTGCAATATCTCTAACTGCTATATCAGGAATTCCAGAAGCAAGTTCTATCCAGTTTTTACCTGAATTAATAGAGAAATATATACCAAACTCAGTTCCTATAAATAATAAATTATCTTTTACAGGATCTTGATTAATTGTATGCACAGAACCGTTCTCTGGCAAGTCTGAACTTATGGATTTCCAAGTTTTTCCTTTATCAGAACTAACTAAAACGTATGGTTTAAAATCGTCTTCTTTAAGATTATTGAAAGTTGCATAAACTACATTTTCGTTATGTTTACATGCTACACTATCACTTACAAATGTGTATTTCTGAATATTAGGGAACTCAGAAACTTTTCGCCAAGTTTTACCATCGTCTTCAGTAATTTGAATTAATCCATCATCAGTTCCAACGTAAATTAAACCTTGCTTAATTGGAGATTCTGATAAAGAAACAATCGTCCCCCATTGCGATGTAGAAACATCTTTAGCAACCGCATTTGCAGGCCAATATTTGCCCATTACTTTAAATTGATTTCTATCTTCATTTCTAGTTAAATCTTCGCTAATAACCTGCCAAGTATTTCCTCTATCGTCAGACTTAAATAACTTATTTGCAGCAATATACAAGCGTTTATTATTGTGCTTGCTAAGAATAAAAGGACTGTCCCAATTCCACCTATAAGTAAATTCATCTTTTCTAGGTTCTGGTCTAACTTTTATCTTTTCGCCAGATTTTTTATCAAACCTAAAAATATTTCCGTACTGATAAGCTGAGTAAACAATATTTTGATCTGTTGGGTCTATAGCTTGCCAAAATCCATCGCCACCAAGGGTTACAACCCATTCTGCAGATGTAACACCTCCGTTATATAAGTTTTGTGATGGTCCGCCCATACTATTATTATCTTGAGTTCCACCATAAACCCAGTAATATGGATACGAATTATCTGTATTTACTCTATAATATTGAACAACAGGCAATGTAGTTTTATGGATAAACGACTTACCTTCGTCCCAAGTTTCGTATGCTCCTCCATCGCCTCCAATTAAAAAGTGTTTATTATTTTGAGGGTCTATCCACAAAGCGTGATCATCGACGTGACGATTTTTTGTGCTTATATTTTTCCAAGTTTTTCCACCATCATAAGAGAATCTAGAACGTGTATCAACAGAATAAACTTTGTTTTCGTCTACTGGGTCGCAGTAAATTTCGCTATAATATTGTCCACTAGAATAGTAATCGTTCATTTTTGTAAATGAGCCACCTCGATTTGTGGAGCGATAAAAACCGCCTTTGCCCTCTGATGCCTCGAACATTGCATAAACAATATCTGAGTTTACCGAAGAAACAGTTATTGCCATTCCTCCTTTATCAACTTTAGGAATTCCGTTTTCTAGTTTGTTCCACGATCTGCCACTGTCTGTAGTTTTATAAAATGCTGATTCTGGCCCGCCACCAATTTTTGTGTATTGTTTTCTGCGTCGTTGCTCTGCTCCTGCGTATATTACTTCTGGGTTATTTGGGTCGAAGCAAAGGCTCGCAATTCCTGTATTTTTGCTTACGTATAATGATTTTGTCCAAGTTTTTCCGCCATCGGTAGATTTAAAAACTCCACGTTCTTCGTTATCTGTCCAAATAGAACCTTCAGCAGCAACATAAATTATATCAGAATTTGTAGGATGGATTATTATTTCACCAATTTGTCGCGATTCCTTTAAACCCATATTTTTCCATGATTTTCCACCATCTACAGATTTGTAAATTCCGTTTCCATATCCAATTGCACGTTGATGATTATTTTCGCCTGTTCCTATCCATAATATATTAGGATTGCTTGGGTCCATAGAAATTACACCTATTGAGTAAACTCCGTGATTATCAAAAATAGGCGAGAATGTGTAACCGTTATTTGTAGTTTCCCACACGTGACCAGCAGAAACTGCAACGTAGTAATGCGCACTATTTCTTGGATCTACAGCAAAATCTGCAATTCTACCAGATGCAAAAGCAGGCCCTATACTTCGCCATTTTAGTCCAGAAAATGTTGATGATTTTAATGTATCGTTTTTAGTTTCTGATTTTTTGTTTCCTGCAACAGAGAATATACTAAATGCAAGAATAAAAATTAAGGTAATGTTTAAGGTTCTCATATTATTAGTTTTTATTAATCTAGACGTAAATTGTGTTTGTTTTGTTACTATATAAAAAAGATTTTGATGCAATAAATTTAGCAAAAAACTTAAGAATATTACTATTATATATATTAATCTTGTTTCTTAACAAGAGACATTCTTTTCCATCTTTTTGTTTTATAATATAAAAAAGACAAGCTTAAACCAACAGCCCAAGCAATTGGAACTGACCACCAAATACCCTTTTCACCATAAATATCAGATAAATAAAATGCTATAGGAATTCGCACAAACCATAACGCAAATAATGTTATGAACATTGGAATAAGTGTATCTCCTGCTCCTCTCATTACTGCATTTACAGCAAACATTACAGAAAATAAAATATAAAACGACCCTACAATTCTTAAATATTCAGCACCTAATCTAATAATATCAACTTCTTTAGTAAACATCATCATTAGATATTCAGCACCAAAAACTATTATTAAACTAATAGTTGCAGTTACAACTAGCACCATCTTAATGGTAGAAATTAATCCTACTTTTACTCTATCGTATTTATTTGCACCAATATTTTGGCCAACAAAAGTTGTAAGCGCCATTGCAAAAGCCATTGCAGGTAATATTGCAAAAGCATCTATTCTAAGCGCAACTGAATAAGCAGCAATAATTGTTACTCCAAACTTGTTTACTATTCCGAACAAAGCCATCATTCCCAAAGCTACGAATGAGGTTTGTATTCCCGATGGCAATCCTATTTTTATACTTTGTAAAAATATTTTTTTATCAAATTTTACATTAAAAATAGAGATTCTTATTAATTTATGATATTTATTTAAATAAATAATTGCTGTAATAAATGCTCCACCTTGAGAAATAATTGTTGCATAAGCTGCACCAGCAACCCCAAGTTCTAAAACTACTATAAAAACTAAGTCTAAAATAATATTTGTAATTGTAGCTATTACAAGAAAATAAAGAGGTGTTTTTGAATCGCCTAAACCTCTTAATATAGAACTTATTCCGTAAAAGCCAAAAAACGCTACAAAACCAAGTAAATAGATGTCTAAATATTCGGTTGCTAGAGGTAATATATCTTTAGGTAATTGTAGTAGAATGAAAATATCTTTACTAAATATTGTTCCTATAATTGAAATAATAATTGCAGAGATAAATAAAGTAATATTAATTGTATCTATGGTGAGCTTTACTTTTTTTAGATCTTTAGACCCAAAGAATTGAGATATTAGAATAGTTGCTCCTGTTGATAAGCCTAATACTAATGAAATAAGTAAAAAAATTATAGGGAATGATGCTCCAACAGCTGCAAGTGCATATTCACCAATAAAATTACCTACAATAATACTATCAATAACATTATATAGTTGTTGAAAAACGTTACCAATAAGCATTGGTACAGCAAATTTAAAAATCCGCTTTCGTTCTATTCCTGTGGTTAAATCTTGCAAGCTGCTTCTAATTATATTTATTGTTTTTTAAATAGTTATTCACGTAATCGAAAATGCCTTCTTCTAGAGTACGGAATCCTTTATCGTAACCAATAGAAATTAGTTTATCCATTTTTGCTTCGGTAAAATATTGATATTTATCTCTAATATCTTCGGGAGTATCAATAAAGCCAATTTCATGTTTTAAACCTAATGCCGCGAAGGTTCCTTTTGCTAAATCTAAAAAAGTACGTGCTTTTCCTGTTCCTAAATTATAAATGCCAGAATCTTTTCTATGATGCAAGAAAAAATACATTACTTCGGCAACATCTTTTACATAAACGAAATCTCTAATTTGCTCTCCATCTTTATAATCTTTTTTATGTGACCTAAAAAGCTTCATCTTTTTGGTAAGTTTTATCTGATTAAATGCGTGAAAAACTACAGAGGCCATACGTGCCTTATGATATTCGTTTGGCCCATAAACATTAAAAAACTTTAGCCCAGCCCAAAAAAATGGTTTCTTATCTTGCTTTAAAGCCCAAATATCAAAGTCATTTTTTGACTCTCCGTAAGGATTAAGAGGTTTTAATTTAGATACAAGTTCGTGATTATCTTCGTAGCCAAACTCCCCCATTCCATATGTTGCAGCTGATGAAGCATAAACTAAAGGAATTCCATATTTCACACATGATTTCCAAATATCTTTAGAATAATTTAAATTCAGTTTATCGAAAATATCTTTATTAAATTCAGTAGTATCAGTTCTTGCACCAAGATGAAAAACAAATTGAACTAACTTATGATTATCGTCTAACCACAAAATAAAGTCTTCCCTATCCACTTTACTTGAATATTCACTGCTCTCGAAGTTCTTATTTTTCTCCAAATTAGAAAAATCATCAACCAAAATAATATCTTTAAAGTTATTATGATTTAATTTACTAACTAAATTACTAGCAATAAATCCTGCAGCACCTGTTATAATAATCATTATTATTCTTTTTTGCTCAAATTTAGCACTTATTTGTTATAATAATGTTTATTAAACAATTTATATTATTAATTTCGTTTATTAATTAATTTAATATAATAATTTACAAAATATGAAAACAATATTATTATTAATTTTAGTATTTATTACAACAGAATTATTTAGCCAAAATGTTGGACAAAAAGGCGATTCTATAATAAACTACACCGATATTAATGGAAATAAACAAGGATATTGGAAGAAGACATACGAAAATGGGAGAATTGCTTATACTGCAACTTTTGTGAACAATAAGCTATATGGCGATTACAAACGTTATTATAGCGTTACTAGCAAACCAATGCTAGAGATTACATATAATAACAACCAATCTGGAATGGCAAAACTTTTCTGGGATACTGGTAAACTTATGGCTTATGGAAAATATATTAATAAAAATGTAAAAGATAGTATTTGGAATTTTTATGGTGTAGATGAAAAATTAATGTCTACAGTTATTTATAATAGAAATATTAAAAACGGATTGTCTAAAGATTATTACAGAAACGGTAGCGTATCTGAGGAAGTAATGTGGGAAAGTGACATAAAAAATGGCATTTGGCGAAAATATTATGACAACGGAAGTACTAGGATGGAAACCGTTTATAAAAACAATAAGCTATATGGACCATTTCATGTTTTTTATCAATCTGGCAGGTTGTATATAAAAGGGAAATATGTAAATAATATTAAACAGGGAATTTGGACATATTCAGAAAAAGATGGTACAATTTATAAAACTATAGAATATATTAATGGAATAGCAACAAACCAAGCCGAACTAGATTCAGTAGAGACGAAGTTGATTGAAGAATTTGAGAAAAATAAAGGGAAATTTACGGAACCAAGTTCCAAAAATATTTATGGTAGATAATATATTTTAAATTAATAAAATTGATTTAAAACTATTAAAATTTCAACAATGAAAAAAAGAGTATTATTAGCAATGAGCGGAGGAGTAGATAGTTCTGTTTCTGCATTTTTACTTAAAGAACAAGGATACGAAATCGTAGGGT
This sequence comes from Bacteroidales bacterium, assembly GCA_030627705.1. Taxonomy (GTDB): domain Bacteria; phylum Bacteroidota; class Bacteroidia; order Bacteroidales; family JAFGXI01; genus DAOVTE01. Next base: position 20,294 of record DAOVTE010000006.1, on the reverse strand, counting down.
TAACCATGCGTGTTTGGGATTATTCAAATAATAGATGGCGAAATGATGGCGCTATAGAGCAAACTAAAAAAATTGCCGAAGAACTTGGATTTCCATTTCACGTTATTGATATTGAAGACAGATTCGAAGAAACAATAATAAAATACTTTATTTCAGAATATTTAAGTGGGAAAACCCCTAACCCCTGTGTTTTATGTAATAAAACAATAAAATGGGGTGCATTTATGGAATTTGCAGATAAATATAATTGCGATTATTTAGCATCTGGTCATTACATTAAACTTAGATACGAAAACGATAGATATGTAATATCAAAAGCTGAAGACGATTTTAAAGATCAATCATATTTTCTTTGGGCTGTTTCTCAGGAAAGTTTTAGTCGAGCTATTTTTCCACTTGCAGAATATCAAAAGTCGGAAGTAAAAAAGCTTGCCCTAAAATACGGATTAACACAAATTGCTGCAAAAAAAGAAAGTAGTGAGATTTGTTTTATAGAAAACGATGATTATCGTTCGTTCTTGAAAAATGCTATTAACGATTATGATAAAAAAGTACTTACAGGTAATTTTGTCGACACAAAAGGCAAAATTATAGGTACACATAAAGGAATCGTAAACTACACAATAGGACAACGTAGGGGACTTGAGATTGCTCTTGGATATCCAATATATGTAATAAAAATAAATGCTAAAGAAAATGAAGTTGTACTTGGTATAAAAGAAGACTTAAATCAAAGAACTTTGAAAGTAGAAAATTACAACTTAATAAAATACGACACTCTTCATATAGGGATGGAGGTTGAAACTAAAATTAGATACAAAAGCAAAGGTTTTAATTCTAAAATTGTTAGTATAGATAAGGATTATATAAATCTCGAATTTTACGATGATATTCAAGGCGTAAGCCCCGGACAATCTGCTGTTTTTTATGAAGGAAATGATATTGTTGGCGGTGGAATTATTGTAGAATAGTCTATAAATTAAAAAAAACATTACAAATGACTCACGAAGAAAAAATAAATCCATATAGTTATAAATTTACCGACACAGCATTTGATACATTAATGCAAAATAGAATTAGAAAAGTTCTTTTAATTTGTAGTAATTACGATGCTTTTACATTAGAAGAAGACGGTAGAATAAATGAGCAAATTTTTAACGAATATGTATCTTTAAATTTAAGATATCCACCAGTTTTTATTCAGGCTAGTAATACAATTGAAGCATTTAAAATATTACAGAATGAAAAAATAGACCTTGTAATTACAATGTTAAGCGTTGGCGGAACAGATGCATTCGCGCTTGCTAAAGAAATAAAAAGAGAATATTCTTACACACCAATTGTTGTTCTTACACACTTCTCTAGAGAAATAAGGTTGAAAATAGAAAATGAAGATTTAAGTGCAATAGATTACGTATTTTCTTGGCTTGGCGACACTAATATCTTGCTTGCAATAATAAAACTTATTGAAGATAAAATGAATGTTGGGCACGACGTAAAAGAAGTTGGTGTGCAAGCAATCTTGTTGATAGAAGATTCAATACGGTTTTACTCATCATATTTGCCAAATATATACAAACTTGTTTTACAACAAGCAGAGAAGTTTATGGCAGAAGGCGTAAATCAACATATAAAAACTCTTCGAATGAGAGGGCGACCAAAGATATTATTAGCTACAACATACGAAGAAGCAATTTATTTATATCACAAATATAAAGATAATTTATTAGGAATAATTTCTGACATAAATTATAAACATAATGGTATTAGAGATAAACAAGCAGGGTTTAAGATTGCAAATAAAATACGTGGTTACGACAAATTAATTCCTATTTTACTTCAATCTTCAGATATAAAAAACAAACAAAAGGCAGAAGAGCAAGGTTTTGCTTTTATTCATAAATACTCTAACACATTATTAATTGAACTTAGAAAATATTTAAAAAGATCATTAGCTTTTGGTGATTTTGTTTTTAGAATGCCTGATAATTTAGAGGAAATAGCAAGAGCAAATAATTTGCGAGAATTTCAAAAAATGATACTCTCTATTCCTGAAGAATCATTGTGTTACCATAGTAAAAAAAATAGTTTTTCTAGATGGCTAAATGCTAGAGCACTTTTTCAAATAGCAGAAATAATACGACCAATAGAATCCAAAGATTTTAAGAACGGATCGGAATTAAGAGCTTTTATATATAACGTTATTAGAAATTACAGGCTATCTAAAGGTAGAGGTGTAATTTCTAAGTTTGAAAGTAAAAACTTTGATGAATACATTATGTTTTCTAGAATAGGAAACGGCTCTATTGGTGGAAAAGCTAGGGGCATTGCATTTATGGATCTAATAATTAAACAAAAGAGCTTACTAAATAAATACGAAGGCACATTAATAACAATTCCCAAAACAGTAGTTATCTCAACTGATATTTTCGACGAATTTATGGAATCAAACGACCTGTATTTTCTCGCTTTATCTGAAGATTCATCAGATGATGAAATACTAAATAAGTTTATTGAAAGTGAACTACCTAAAAGCGTATTAGTTGATTTAGTAGCCGTTATGAATTACACCGATAAACCTTTGGCAATTCGCTCGTCAAGCCTATTAGAAGATTCTCACTATCAGCCTTTTGCTGGAATATATTCTACATATATGATTCCTAATAGTGCAGATAAAAAAGAAATGTTTACTAACTTAACTAACTCCATAAAAAGTGTATATGCATCGGTTTTCTTTAAAAACAGCAAATCGTATTTTAAAGCTACATCAAACTCATTAGACGAAGAGAAAATGAGTGTTGTAATTCAAGAAATATGCGGCACTAATCACGGCAAATATTATTACCCAACTTTTTCAGGAGTAGCAAGATCTATAAATTTCTATCCTATAAAGCCAGAAAAACCAGAAGACGGGACAGCAAGTATTGCAATGGGATTAGGAAAATATATTGTAGATGGAGGAATGTCGTTACAATTTTCTCCCGAATACCCAAAAAAGATTATTCAATTATCTTCAACATCAGCAATATTAAAAAACACACAAAAATATTTTTATGCTATTGATATAAATTCAAAGCCATCTACATCAACTAACGATGGAATTAATTTAGACAAGCTAAGAATAACCGATGATCATCTACCTGTACTTAAAAAAATAGCATCTACATACGATTTTCAGAACCAAACGATAAAACACGGAACAAATTACAAAGGAAAAAGAGTATTAACATTTGCTCCAGTTCTACAATTTGATAAATTTCCATTAGCCAAAATATTAAAAGATATTCTAAATATATTCCAGCAAGAAATTGGCAACCCAATAGAAATGGAGTTTGCTGTAAATTTAAATACAGAAACAGGTGACAATGTATTTAATCTGTTACAAATAAGACCTATTGTAGAAGAAACAGATCAAAAATCTTTAGAAATTGATAATTATAACGTTGAAGATTGCATAATTGTTTCTAATAACGCATTAGGGAATGGAGTGATAGACGATATTGTTGATTTTGTTTACGTTAAACCAGAAAAGTTCGATCCTTCGGTAACTAAAGATTTAGCAAATCAAATAGAAGAAATAAATAACGAATTTATTAAAGAAAACAAGAACTATATACTTGTTGGACCTGGTAGATGGGGGTCTAGCGACCCTTGGTTAGGAATTCCAGTACAATGGTCCCAGATATCTAATGCAAGAGTAATTATAGAGTCAGGTTTAGAAAATTTCAGAATAGATCCAAGCCAAGGAACACATTTCTTTCAGAATCTTACATCATTTAGAGTAGGATATTTTACAATAGACCCATACATTAATGATGGCATTTACGATTTAGACTTCTTAAATAATGAGGAAACTATTTTCGAAAATGAATATATTAGACATATAAAATTTAAAAATCCTGCAATTATTAAAATTGATGGGAAGAATAAAAAAAGCATCATACTAAAACCAGTCAACTAAATTACCAAAAATAGTATTTGTTACAGACGTTTGATTTGTGTTATTAAGATTATGTTTAAGAAAATGTTTTAATATGATAAATATTAACAGTTCTGATGATAAAATAAATATATATTTGTAGAAAAATAATTCAATAATTAAATAATAAATATAATATTATGGACATTAATAATATCCTAGCAGACTTAGAAAAAAAGAATCCTGGACAAGTTGAATTCTTACAAGCTGCACGCGAAGTTTTAGAATCAATTGAAGGTTTTGTAAACGAAAATCCTCAATATGATGCTCACAAAATTATCGAAAGAATTGTTGAGCCAGAACGTCAATTACAATTTAGAGTAAATTGGATAGATGATAGCGGAAGCATCCAAGTAAATAGAGGTTACAGAGTTGAATTTAACAGCGCTATTGGACCTTATAAAGGTGGTTTACGTTTTCATCCAAGTGTTAATATTAGTATTCTTAAATTTCTTGGTTTCGAGCAAATTTTCAAAAATTCTTTAACTACATTACCTATGGGTGGTGGTAAAGGTGGATCTGACTTCGATCCTAAAGGAAAATCTGATATCGAAATTATGAGATTCTGTCAAGCATTTATGTCAGAATTATTTCGTCATATTGGTCCTGATACTGATATTCCTGCTGGTGATATTGGTGTAGGTGGTCGTGAAATAGGTTTCATGTACGGAATGTACAAAAAACTAAAAAACGAACATACAGGTGTATTAACAGGAAAAGGTTTAGGCTGGGGTGGTTCTTTAATGCGTCCTGAAGCTACAGGTTATGGTAATGTATATTTTGCAAAAGAAATGTTAGCTACAAAAGGTGAAACTTTACAAGGCAAAACAGTTGCGGTTTCAGGTTTTGGTAACGTTGCATGGGGTGCTGCTGCAAAAGCAACAGAATTCGGTGGTAAAGTAGTTACTATTTCTGGTCCTGATGGATATGTATTTATTAAAGACGGTATAACAGCTGACATGATTGATTATATGTTAGAGTTACGTGCTTCTAACAACGATGTTGTTGCTCCTATGGCTACAGAATTTGATGGTGTTGAATTCTTCGCAGGTAAAAAACCTTGGGAACAAAAAGTTGATATTGCATTACCTTGTGCTACACAAAACGAAATTCATGCAGACGATGCTAAAGCGTTAGTTGCTAATGGTGTAATTTGTGTTTCTGAGGGTGCTAATATGCCAACAACATTAGAAGCTACAGAAATATTCTTAGAAAACAAAATATTATTCGGTCCTGGTAAAGCATCTAACGCAGGTGGTGTTGCTGTTTCTGGATTAGAGATGTCTCAAAATGGAATGAAATTAAATTGGTCAGCTAAAGAAGTTGATGATAAACTTCAAGCTATTATGATTAGCATACACGAAGCTGCAAAAACTTATGGTACAGAAGAAGATGGTTTTATTAACTATGTAAAAGGTGCTAATATTGCTGGTTTTATTAAAGTTGCAGATGCAATGATTGACCAAGGAGTTGTTTAACAAAATAATTCAATAAAGAAAGCTGCTAATTAATTAGCAGCTTTTTTTTGGTCCAAAAATTAATACCCTATTTAAAACTTATAGTTATATTGTTTATATCTGTAGGATTATACGGCGTTAAGCTAGCAATATTGCTTACAAGTCCTATATAGCTTGCGTTTGGGGCAATACCTGCTTGTATAAAACCTGCATTATTGAAATAACCAGGAGGATTTGTGTTTACTAAATAATTAGCTACAGATGCGCTATCAATGTTAGGGTATTCAATATAAATAAGATCTGTAAATACGTTTTGCATAGAATTTGTAACTAACAAAGTACCTCTATCAATAGCATCTACACTAATCGATGGTAATCCAACCTCTGCAACTGCAATATCAGAAGTTCCATTACTAGATGCAACAAATGCCCAGTCAAACCCAGTTGTATCTTGGTGAAAAAACCACGCATTTGGGTGTTCTGAGTTACCATAAACATCAATAATATCACCATTTTTCCCAGCAAACATTTTAAGAGAACTCATAGAATATGGCTCTATAGCAGGATCTGCTAAAGGCAATCCGTTAATAGAAACTATCATATGCTTCTCGTAAACACCTGTCACTTCTTCGCTATATTCGATTTTATACATTGCATCTGGATATGCTGTGTTTTGACTCAGATCAATATTAAATGGCTTAAGAGTAGCTATTCCCTTTACTGGACTTGTGTTCCAAAAAACTTGTAATGCATTTCCTAAATCTATATTTGTTGCATTATCAGCATCGGTAATTGTTAATTCATATTCCCAACTTAATCCATCAAAAGTAGAATTCTCAACAACAACAAGGTTTTTTACTCTACCATCATCATCGCTCTGATATGATAATGACATAGCTTGGTTAATATTTTGTGTTGATATTGTCGCCATAATATTATTCACTATTTCAGCAGCACTCTCACCTACATGTATAAATGTTCTTAAGTGATTATATATTTCTCCACCTTCTAAACTGTCGTTTGTGACCATCAAAGATTTTTGCAAATTAGAGCTAGAAATAGATTCTGGAATATCAATTTTAAAATTAATAGGAATTATGCTATTTTCATTATCTAGAATTTCTTCTATATCTTTTTTACAAGATTGTAAAGAAATTCCAGCAATAAGAACTGTTGATGCAAGAATTAAATTTAAAATTTTCATAATGATATTTTTAAGTTAATTATTTTTAAGTTTTTCGAGCTCGATTATAATACACAAAGTTTTATAAACACCCTTATTTTATAAAAATCTAATATCTAACCACAAACAACTCTTTGCAAGAGTATTTAATATAGGTTAATGAACAATTATTGTATCAGTTATAATTGTGCTAGCAGTAAAGAATCCTTTTGCATTATTACTAATATTTGATACTAAATTTCCTGGTGCCTCATCGAAAAAACTTCCTTTCCAATTTTTTTCGGCAAGCATAGAGCGTAAAAATTCTCCATATTTTTCGGTTACAGAATACTTTTTTTCTATAATAATACTTCCTTTCGGGAAATGTACTTCTTCAATCTCTGGCGAAAATATCTGCGAAACATCTACTGTTTTTAATGTATAATGAAATAATTTTGCTTGTGTAATTGTATCGGTTAAACTAGAGCCTACCAAATGTGTCCAATCTATACAAATTTCATACATTGCTTCTTCGTTTTGATCATATTCCGGAGCAATAAAGCTAATTTTATATAAATTAGAATTATCAGAAATTGGTTGGTAAACTAATGGTTCGAAAGGAGTTGCCGATAATATATTAGATTCCGCAAAATATTTTTCTTCTTTTATTTCTATATTCAAATAATACATGCTCTCTATTATTGCAATAAATTTAACTTTGCTAATATAATTACCTAGGTTATTAATATCTTCAATAAAATTATAAACAGAATCGTTAATCGTAACAGAAACCAAAGCATCTGAAACAGGAATAAATTTGTAGTTAATATCCTTAGATGGGTTAGAAAGTTTTACTACTTGATGTTTATCTTCGTTTGTAATAATTGATTCTACAATCAAATAATCTATATCTTGATTGTCTACAGTCCAATTTATTTCTTTTTCGCAAGAAATTAGCGAAGCAATAATTAATATGTAAATAAATATTCTTACCATCTAAAAGTTAAATTTATATGTTAATGATGGAATTGTGCCAAGCAAATTAATCTGAGTTGGAATTATGCTGCTAGTACCATAAATATCTGCTGGGACAACAAAATTTCCATTCTTTGTTTTTACTTTATTAAAATTTAACGATATAGGATTATGCCTATTATAAATATTATAAACAGCAAAAGTTAAATAGTGCTTAAATTTTTTCTCATTGAGTTTGTTTAATTTATAAGTTATAGAAAGATCTAGCCTATGATAATCTGGCAACCTATCATTGTTTTTTTGTGCATAAAAAGGCACAATATTTCCATTATAATTATAAAATCCGGTAGGTGTTGTAATTGCTAAACCTGTATTATAAGTAAAGTTTGCCGATATATTAAGTCTTTTAGTGTATTGATAAGCAAGAAACGAAGAAAAATCGTGTGGAATATCATAAAACGCATTATAAGGCTCGTTATTATTTATATCTTTAGTTTGCTTTATTGCACGCGAATATGTGTAGCTTACCCATCCTGTAACACGACCAATAATCTTCTTTACAATAAATTCTGCACCATAACTCCAAGCGTTACCAAACCTCAGCTCTCCTTCTAAGTATGGGTTTAATAGCATATTTGCATGCGGCTCATATTCTATTTGATTTTCCATTCGCTTATAATATATCTCAGCATTAATTTTTAACTTATGCTTTTCTAAATATTTAACATATCCCAACGAAAAAAGCCTTGCTTGTTGTGGCTTAATGTTTTGCCCACTTGGTAACCATACTTCTAACGACGAAAATGGAGTAGTTGTGTTAGATAATAACTGAATATATTGATGATAAACACCATAGCTCGCTTTTATTGCAGAGGTAGAACTTAAGTTGTATTTAAAACTTATTCTAGGATCAATATCAAAAAATTTACTTGCTGTTTGTGTAGAATCAAAAACTAATGTGTCTGCAATATTATATCCTGCATCAAAAGTATATATTGTTGTAGGACCTATATTTTTCCATATAGGAACTCTTATTCCTACATTATAAGAGAACCTCTTAGTTAGTTTATTCTCTGCATTAAAATAAAATGCTTTTTCGTTAGATTTATATTTTGATATCTTAGGAATTCTTAAAAGAGAATCTAGATTAATATTTCCTGGGTTGAAATTATGCGCATTGAAAGCGCCACCAAAATTAATTTTTAATCGTGGCGACGAATAGTATGTATAATCTGATTTAATTGTGAAATTTGTAATCGCAGAATTCCACGAATAATTCTCCATATCTAAAAAATTTAGATTGTAATCGTAAGAACTTAAATAAACCATTGTGTTGGAAAACAATTTTTCGTTATAAATATGGTTCCATCTAAGTGTAGACGCAAAATTTTGCCAATTTATTCCAAAGTTTGATGCATCAATTTCATTACTAGAAAAATCATCTTTTCCAGAATAGATTGTAAAAAATATTCTGTTATTATTGTTTATTTTAATATTAAACTTTGAAGTAAAATCGTAAAAATATAAATTTAAGTCTGGGCTAGCAGATTTGTATAACCATTTAAAATTTGAATGTCTAAATGATGTAAAAAATGAGCTCTTTTGCTTTACAATAGGACCTTCTACTGAAAATCTGTAAATTAAAGGATTTAATACACCGTGATATTCAAATTTGTTTAAGTTACCATCTTTTGTTCTAATATCAATAACTGAAGATAACCTATCGCCTTGCGAAACTGGCAAATCTCCTTTATATATTTTAATATCTTTAGTTACATCAGGTATTACTACAGAATATAAACCAAATAAATGCGATACATTATAAATTGGAGCTTCGTCTATTAGTATTAAGTTGTGATCTTTATTTCCTCCACGAACAAAAAAGAAAGCAGATCCATCGCCTAGGCTTTTTATTCCAGGTAAAGTTTGTAAATTCTTTATTAATCCTGTTTCGCCTAATAGCTCAGGCATGTTTTTAAAATCCCTAGGTTTCAACCTAATTTTGCCTATTTTATTAATACTTATTATTTCGCTTTGTTCATTTCTGTTTATTTCTACTTCTGTTAATAGTTCGTTATTATATACCAGGTTATGACTTAAATAAATATTTTTATTCAATAAGATTATTTCAGATTTACTAACATATCCTAAATATGAATATTTAATTTCATAGTTGTTTAGCGGAAGTGTTACAGAATAAAATCCATACGAATTTGTAATAGACCCAATATTAGTACCCTCAATAATTACGGCAGCGCCTATTAAGCTCTCTCCTGTTTCACTATCTTTAACAAACCCACTTATTGTATATTTTGTTTCTTTATGTTGCATCTCATTAAGAGCATAAGATTTACGTATAACTATCTGATTTTCTATAAGAGAATACTTTACCTTATACTCTTTACATATAATTGATAAAATCTCTTCTACAGTTTTATCTTCAACATTTAAGCTAATTGTTCTTTTACTATTTATTGCTTGATTGCTATAAGAAAAATTTATATTGCTTTTATTATTTATTTCTTGCAAAGCCTCATAAATAGAAGCATTCTCAATATTGATTGATATTTTATTTAATAGACTTATTTCTTGGTTAAACCCAACGGTAGAATATAAAATAAACAATAAAAATGCAACAACTCTAATTATCATAAGAGAATTAAATATAGTTTATTCAAAAATAAGTTTTTTTTTGCTACTCACAAGGTTTCCCGGTGATAATTATCTCTGATTTTTTTTCTTCTACTTTTAAATCTAAGGTAGCTTTAAGAATGTTTAATACTGCTTCAATTGGTTTATTATCAAATGTAGCGGTAATTTTACACATTTGTATTTCTGGAGAGTTTATTCTTATTTTAGTGTGATATGTTTCGTTTATTTTATCAATAACTTTGTAAAGTTCTTGGTTATTAAAACTAAGAACCTTTGTTTTCCATGCCATAAAGTTTTGATCATCATTTTCTAATTTTGATAATTCGTTACCTTTGTAAACACATTTTTCGTTTTCTGTAATTATAATTATTTTGGAATCGTCATTTCTCATCTTCACTGATACTGTACCACTTTCTACAATAACTTCGCTAGTATTACCATCTGATTTAATATAAAAGGAAGTTCCTAATACTTCTACTTCTACAGAATTACACTCTATTACAAATGGTTTGTTTTTATCTTTGTGAACATTAAAAAATGCATTACCACTTAACTTAACTTTTCGCTTTTTTTCGTTAAAGCTGTTATTAATTTCTAGTTTTGAATTATGATTTAACGTAATTAATGAGCCATCAGCAAGTGTAGTCTCAACTATAGAATTATCTGCAATTAGAGTTTCATATCTATCTGCTGATAAATAAAGTACAGAATATGATGATACAATTAACACAATTACTGCTGCTGCAATTTTTAAGAAAAGGTTATTTGTTTTGTTGATTTTTTCTTTCGTAAATAAACGCGAGCTAATATTGTTCCACTCAAAGTTTACATCAATATCTTCAGTTTGTTGTTGTGTAAGTAGCCAAACTTGCTTATAATTATTAAAAATATTTTTATTTTCAGTACTTTCTAAAACCCAATTCTCAAGCAAAGAGACTTCTTTCTTAGTAGTTTCACATGCAAGATACTTGCCAATAAGCTCAGTAATATCTATGTCATTTATCTCTTTATTCATCTTGTCAATATATTATACACAAAATTGCTTCTTAACCCTTATGATTTTTATAAATTAATTACAGTTATTATTATTATATTTATGTAGTCTTTTAAGTTTTCCCTAAATATCCTTAATGCTTTAGACATTTGGGCTTCTACAGTTTTTACAGAAATATCTAATTTTTGAGATATTTCTTTGTATTTAAGTTCCTCAAATCTACTTAACTTAAATATTTGTCTGCATTTAGTCGGTAATAAATCTAATGTATTGTCAATCTTCTTTTGCAAATCGGTTTCTTCAAAATCATCATATTCAAAAGCTAAATCATAATCTGCAATTTCAACATCTAAAACGTTAGATCTAAATTTTTTATTATCTCTAATATAGTTTAAACACCTATTCCTAATAGAAGTATACAAATAAGATTTTATTGGTTTTGTTGTATCTAAAGTTTCTCTTTTATTCCACAAATTTATAAATACATCTTGCACTATTTCTTTTGATGTATCATTATCAGAAACGAAATTTAAAGCATATCTGCAAAGAGGCTCGAAATATTCTTTAAATAAGTTTTCAAAATCAATCTTATTAAACTTCTTATATGTAACTTCTAAACTCAATGTTAAAATATTTTGTGTAAATGTATAAGTTTTGATATAATAACTCTATTTTCGGTTAATTATTTTACTTTTTTTAATTGAAAAAATTACAAATTCAATGTTATACTGAATATATGTAGATATATTGTTAAAAAAAATTAGATAAAACTTGTTTTGAGTAACAAAATTCATATATTTGTGTTGATATTTAAATAAATTCACACAAAAACTTTTAACTATTATGAAAAAAATTAAATTAAAAAACAGCCAAGACACCATTATGATTGATGAGAATGTCTATGATTACATTAACTCTCAAGAGTACTACAAGAGAATTGACTTCCTTGGAAACTTACGACAACATGCTAGTGGTTATGCATTTTATCAAAAAAATTGGAGATTTGCTGTAGGAGTGTATAAAAATGAAACTATTTACTTACATAAATTAATTGCTGCTAAATTTATTGGCGAACACAATAAAAAAGGCAGAGTATTTGTAAGGTTTAACAATTCTAACGTTCAAGATTGTAGAATAGAAAACTTATCTTGGGATTCTTTCCCAAATTCTAAAAAAACACAAAAACTAAATAGCACATTAGGTTACGAAGGCGTAAAAATGGATGGCGCTAAATTTGACGCTATTTATAATGGTAAATCTATTGGCAGTTATAATACTCCCGAAGAAGCTTCTTTCGAATTTATTAAAAGAAATACCGGTATTACTAAATAATTGTTTATTTATATTAAAAAAAAGTTGCCTTGGGCAACTTTTTTTTTGTAAGAAATCTTATTATAAATCACCCCACACTATTCATATAATAAATCTAAAAAGAATAGCAAACATTAACATTTTTAGATATTTGTTAAACACCAACTTGCCTAAGAATACACCTCAAAACTATTAAAAACAAAATATTTTAGTAAAAATACCGTTATTATTCTAGCACAACTGTCATTTATTTACATTTTTAAAAAAAAATAGTTTATATTTGTGGTTATTGAAAATCTAAAATTATTTAAGAAATGAAAAAGTCACTTTTTTTTGTAGGCGTTTTAAGTGTTGTAATATTATCTTGTACACCTAAGGACACAAAACTTCCTGTAATCTATTTAGAAGGAGATACTGAAACAAGTATTATTCTTGGTACAGCATTCGTTGAGCCACAAGAAGAATCAGAAGTGGGTTATACCGCACACGACAATGTTGATGGAGACGTAACTTCTGCTGTTAATAAATCATCTGATTTAGAAACTTCTGATGGAACAATATATGGTAACACCACAAGAACAGGAACGTACACTATTACCTATTCAGTTACAGACAAAGAAGGAAATATTGGTACTGCAGCTAGAACTGTTAGTGTTTTTAATACAGACCAAGAATTTTGTGTAACTTATTATGTTGACAAAGAAAGTTTAGTAAATAACGCTATGTGGCCTGATTATCTACAAAAAGAGGTAGACTTAGTAGCTGATAAAAAAGTTAATGATAGAATTATCTTTAAAAAATTATCTGGTGAAGTGAGTGGCGTATACGGCGATTTAAAAAGGTATGACGTTCCCGTATATGAAATTAACGGACCAGACACAATTACTACTTACGTTACCGATTCGATATCTATACTTATTGAACCTCAAGAAATAAAAGATGAAGACGGTTTTATTTACAGGGTGAAAGGTGTAGATGATCATTGTTATTTTATAAATTTTGTTGATGATTTCAAATTCACAATAAAATATCAAATAGATAGACACGAAATAAATTCTGACGGTACAGCAGGCGGTAGAGTAGGCTCTGACGATGTAATTGAAATTTACACAAAAAAATAAATATTAAAGCTACTTAATTGTAGCTTTTTTTATCTTGAAATTCTACTTAGAAAATATATTTCTACTTCTTAAGCGATTATTATTGGTATTAGTTTTATATCAAATTAGTCGCTTATTATTCTTAATATTCAATATTAGCGCATTCAGTGGTAATGATACTATTGATATGTTTAAAGCACTGTTCTATGGTATAAGGTTTGATATTTCGGCTATTGCAATAACAAATATTCTAATATTATTACTGCATATTATTCCAGGTAATTTTAAGAAAAACATTACTTATCAGAAGGTATTAAAAATATTATTCTTTATTGTAAATGGATTCTTCTTATTTATAAATTTTGTAGATATAGAATACTTCAAATTCACAAACAAACGCTCTACATTCGATTTACTAAACCTAATTACAACTGGTAATGATATGCAAAACATATCATTAAAATTTATTATCGACTATTGGTATATATTGCTCCTATTTATTATAAGTATGGTAGCTAGCTGGAAATTATACCCTAAATTTACAATAAATATTACCAATATATTATCTTATAAAACTACAATTATTAAATCTATTGCTTCTGGTTTATTAATTGTATTATTTTTTTTATTGTATAGAGGTATTGATTACAGACCATTAAGTATTATTTCTGCTGCAAAATATTCATCAGCAGAAAATATACCATTAGTACTAAATTCTACATTTACGTTTATTAGAACATCATTTAAAGATGATTTAGAGAAAAAAGAATACTTTACAGAAAATAATCTAAGAAAACACTTTTCTCCAATAAATAAATACTCCTCAGAAAATAAGTTTACAAACAAAAATGTTGTAATAATAATATTAGAAAGTTTTGGTAAAGAATATACTGGTTTTTACAATAATTACAAAGGATATACTCCATTCCTAGATTCGCTTATAAATGTTTCGTTAAGTTTCAAGAATAGTTACGCAAACGGAAAAAAATCTATGGAAGCTGTTCCTTCTATTATTGCATCTATACCGTCGTTAATAACCAATCCGTTTATAACATCTAAATTTTCTGCAAACGAAATAAACTCATTAGCGAGTATCTTAAAAACTAAAGGGTTTAATACAAGCTTCTATCACGGAGGTAATAATGGCACAATGGGATTTGATACTTTCTCTAAATTAGCGGGGGTCGACAAATATTTTGGAAGAAACGAATACCCAAAAGCCAATAATGATTATGACGGAAACTGGGGAATTTTAGATAAACAATATCTAAAGTATTTCTGCACTGAATTATCTAGCAAAAAACAACCTTTCTTTTCTACAGTATTTACACTATCGTCGCACCACCCATACAATGTGCCCGATATATACAAAGATAAATTTATTTCAGGCACGTTACCAATACACAAAAGCATACAATACACCGATTATTCGTTAATGTTGTTTTTTAATGATGCAAAAAAAACAGAATGGTTTAAGAATACAATTTTTATTATAACCGCAGATCACACATCCTTAACAAGAAGTAAGTTATATAAAAATAAAGTTGGCATTTATTCTGTTCCAATTATTTTCTTCGATCCAAGCAACGATACCTTAGTTGGAGTAAGTGATAAAATATGTCAACATTGCGATATTATGCCATCGGTATTAGATTATATAAATTACAAGAAGGAATTTATTTCGTACGGAAACAGCATCTTCGATAATAATAATAGTTTTAGCATTAACTATATAAACGGAATCTATCAAATAATAAAAGACGATTATATGCTACAATTTGACGGAAAAACAAGTATTGCTCTGTATAAATTTAATGATGATACTTTATTAAAAAACAACCTAATAGAAAACAAAGCTTATTCGAATAATAAGATAACACTTGAAAACGAAATTAAAGCAATAATTCAATCATTTAACAACAGAATGATAAATAATAATTTAACAGTAGAATAATTGAAACGTAAGATATTATTTATAATTAACCCAATTTCTGGAGCTACAAATAAAAATAATATTGTAGAACAAATCAATAAATTAGTTGATACAAGCATCTATAAAGAAATTATTTACACTAAGGCTGCTAAACACGCTATTGAGTTAGCAAATGAAAATAAATCTAAATTTGATACTATAGTTGCAGTTGGCGGAGATGGCTCAATAAATGAGATTTTTAGAGGATTAGTTAACACCAATTGTAAATTAGGAATTATTCCTTTAGGTTCAGGTAATGGATTAGCAAGGCATTTAAACATTCCTTTAAAAATAAATAAAGCAATAGAGCTAATAAATAATGGTAGATATAAACTTATAGATACTGTTGAAATTAATAACGAAAAGTTTGTAAATATTGCAGGTTTAGGCTTTGATGCTCATATTGCACATTTATTTGATAAATATGGTAAAAGAGGTTTTTTATCATATGCAAAATTAACAATACGAGAATTAATAAAGTACCAACCTATAAAAGCAAGCATAAATTACGACAATAAGTCGATAAATATTGTAAAGTTTCTAATTGTATTTGCAAACTCATCGCAATTTGGTAACAATTTTTATATTGCGCCTAAAGCATTTATAGACGATGGAAAATTAAATATAGTTTTAGTAGATAAACCTGCATTTTTAGAATCTATACCTTTTGTAGCTAGAGCATTTACAAAACGAATTAATAGTTCTAAAAGAGTTAATACCTTTACTACAGATAAGATGACAATAAAATGCAATGAAAATATAAAGGTTCATTTAGATGGTGAGCCATACTCTTTTGGTAAACAAATTGATGTAAAAATAAACTCCAAATCGTTAAGAGTTATTTGTTAGTTCGTTAAAAAGATCTGTAGTTAAAATAATTTATCAATTATCTCTCTCACCAATATTTTCGCGTTCTCTAAATTCATCAATAGATTCTTTTCCAAAAATATCTACTTGTTTTGCTAGTTTAGTAAGCCATAAATCGTATTCTGGAACGGTATAATTATTCTGCATTATTTCCTTGCCAATTACTAGAGTTTGATACAAGAATGGGACACCACGTTTTTGCAAATGAATTTCTTCCGTACATTGCAATTTAGCATAAACACCTATTAATTGTTTATATTGATCCAAAGCAAGTTCATATTCTTTAATATCTCGCAAAGCAATTACATACTGATAAACAACATTAGGCATAGAAAGCATTTTGTTTTCTGCTTGTACAACTCCCGATTTAAAGAAATTATCAAAAGCTTGTTTACCCAAATTTATATCTTTTGCTCTAGTAGCTGATGTGCACAAATTAAACCAATCATCTTGATTATTAGATACTTCTGCAATCTCACTAAATAAATTCTTTGCATCTTCGAATCTTCGTAATTTATAATTTGATAAACCACAAAACCTTTTTGCATCTAATGCTAATGCAGAATTCTTAGAATTAATAATAATCTTACTTTCCGTAACACACTCTTTGTATTTTCCGTGGTAAAATAAGCTTGATAATGCTTTTAATTTTTCCTTATCAGATTTTGGAAGCAAGAATTTTATAAAGTTTTTCATTTGTCTAGAATTTTATCTTTTACGAATTATTACTCTTTAAAACAGGCATAAATAATTTAAAAAGAATAAATATCCCCACCAATACAAATGGAATACTTAATATTTGACCCATATTTATTACCATTTCTTCTTCGAATCCAACTTGTGTATTTTTAATAAATTCAATTAAAAATCTAAACACAAAAACAGGGATTAAGAATAAAGAAAATAATAAACCAGGTTTCTTTCCTGCATCTTTTTTGTAATATAAAAATGCTAAAAGAGCAAATACTAAAAATAGAGATATGGATTCGTATATTTGAGTTGGATGATTTGCAGGTATTAAATCTAATGGAGTTCCTTGCGGGTAGTTTTGTATAAATTTAACTCCCCAAGGCAATGTTGTTTGTCCACCATAAATTTCAGAATTTATTAAATTACCTAGTCTAATTAATGCTCCAGATAAAGCAACTACAATTACTATTCTATCTAATATCCAAAGATATGAACGCTTTGCGACTCTCGAAAAAAACCAAAGTGCAATTAAGATTCCCAAAGCTGCACCATGACTAGCCAAACCGCCTTTCCATATTTGTAATACCTCTAACGGATGTTGCAAATAATAATCGGGTTGATAAAAAAGCACATGCCCTAATCTAGCACCCAGAATTGTTCCTAAACCTACATAAATTGTTAGCTTATCTAATACTTCTTCTGAAATGCCTTCTCTTTTAAATATATTTTGTATTATATAATACGAGAACATAAAAGCAGATGCAAATAAAAGTCCATACCACCTAATCTCGAAACCTCCAAAAGAAAAAATTTCGGGAGCAACATTCCAATTAATAAAATTCAATACCATAAGTTTATTTTTTACAAATTTAGAATTTTACAAATACTCTATTATAATTTATTTGTTAAAAAACTTGAAATATATATTATTACACATAATTAACAATTTATTTATTAATTACAGAGTTACAAATATTAAATTATTACTTTCTAAACAAACATCTTTTTATTAACATTTTCTTAAAAAAATTATGTTTATAAAGAGTGGTGTAATAAAAGTTGTACTAAAATATCATTTATTACTTTTGAATCCTTTTCCTCATAAAAATTATTACATAAAATGGCATCAAAAAATAAGAATAGCAGTTCTGCAATAGAAAAATTAAATATAGAATTAGGGAAATTACCACCACAATCAAATGAGTTAGAAGAAGCTGTTTTAGGAGCAATAATGATAGAAAAAACTGCTATTCATTCTGTTGCCGATGTATTAACTGCCGAAAGTTTTTATAATCCTACACATCAAACAATATTTTTATCGGTAATGGATTTATTTAAGGATACGAACCCCGTAGACTTATTAACTGTAACAGAAAATTTAAAAAGTAAAGGGAAATTAGAAGAAGTTGGTGGAGCAACATATATTGCTCAACTTACATCTAAAGTAGCCTCTGCAACCCATTTAGAATTTCATGCTAAGATAATTGTACAAAAACATATTCAACGAAAATTAATAGAAATATCGTCAGAAATTCAGCGAAGATCTTACGCTGATGACGAAGACGTTAACGACTTAATAAATTACTCTGAATCTGCAATATTTGAAGTTGCAGAAGGAACAATAAAATCTGAAGCTAAAAAAATAGATTCCATTATTGATGATGCGTTAAAGCAAATAAAAGAAGCAGGAAAAAGAGAAGATGGATTAAGTGGAGTGCCTTCTGGATTTACTGCAATGGATAGAGTAACGTCTGGGTGGCAACAGTCTGACTTGGTAATAATTGCTGCCAGACCTGCAATGGGGAAAACAGCTTTTGTTTTAACAATGGCTAGAAATATAGCAGTAGATCATAAAAGACCCGTTGCATTTTTCTCTTTAGAGATGTCTAACGAGCAATTAGTAAAACGATTAATTGTTAGCGAAACACAAATAGATTCTAAAAAGATAAAAACTGGTAAACTCCGAGACGACGAATGGATAGAACTAGAAACTAAAATACAAAAATTAATAGAGGCGCCTATTTTTATCGACGATACACCTGCAATAAATGTTTTTGAACTTAGAGCTAAATGCCGAAGACTAAAAGCACAATATAATATAGAAATTGTGGTTATTGATTACCTTCAACTTATGAGTGGCGACTCTATGAACAAAGGAAATAGAGAACAAGAAATATCTATGATCTCTAGGTCGTTAAAAGCTCTAGCAAAAGAATTAAATATTCCAATTATTGCTCTATCGCAGCTTAGTCGTGCTGTAGAATTACGTGGAGGGAACAAAAGACCTCAACTTTCAGATTTACGCGAATCTGGTGCTATAGAACAAGATGCAGATATGGTATTATTTATTCACAGGCCAGAATATTACCAAAATGAAGACGAAGATGCAGAAAAAGGATTAGCACAAATAATTATTGCTAAACATCGTAATGGTGAAGTTACAGATATTGATTTGACATTTAAACCAGAATTTGCTCAATTTGTAGAAAGAGAAGATTTTGATTTTAATGCTCTAGATTCAGATCCACAAACAATGACAATATCTTCTAAAATGAACAAAGAAGAAAACATGGAGCTTCCTAGTGATTTTTTAAACACTAATTTTGATGATCAAGGTGATATGCCTGGGTTTTAGAATTTTTAAAAGTTTATTAAAATAACAAAATCTATATAGTTCGAACCCTATTGGAGTCGAAGTAAACATATTAAAAACTTATTTTATAAACGTATAATCCTTACGGTATTTTTATTCTCTAGTAAGAGAAAAACTAGAAAAGACAAAAATAAAAAACTGGATACCCACCTTCGTAGGCAAAATGTAAAACGAACATTCTTGTTCATATTTCTATAGCGAACAAGAATGTTCGCATTACATAAAAAATATTGTCATATCGAGCTTGTCGAGACATCTCATGCTACGAAGTTCTGTTTAAAAGATTTCTCCACAATGGTCGAAATGACAAAGAAAAGCCTCACCCTAGCCCTCTCCAAAGGAGAGGGAACTGCTACTGCCCCACTTTACAAAAGTCTATAAAACGAACATTCTTGTTCATATTTCTATAGCGAACAAGAATGTTCGCATTACATAAAAAATATTGTCATATCGAGCTTGTCGAGACATCTCATGCTACGAAG
>DAOVTE010000185.1 GCA_030627705.1 Bacteroidales bacterium | reverse complement strand
TGCTTGCGAGCGTGCGGAAATTCCTAATTCTGTAATCCACTCTAAGAAATGCTTTAAGTGTTTTGAGTCAATGTCTTTTGGCGACAAATTTAAACCTTGAATTTCGATAAATTGAATTAGTTTACCAAGATCATTTACATAAGCTAAAATAGAATTTACAGATAATGATTTTTCTATTTTTAAGAATGCTTTAAAACCTCTTATTTCGTCTTTCCAGTCTACCAAAATATTCTTTCTAATGCCATAATTAATGATATTCCTAAACCTGCACCTGAGATTATTAAATTCCACTCACGTTGCGATGTTTTTACTATTTTCACAAATATTATAGATAATAAAATTACAAATCCAACAATAATTAATTGTCCTGCTTCTATCCCTAAATTAAATGCAAACAATGGTGTTATTATACTTTCTTCGGTAGATAATAGGCTTTTTAAATAGTTTGAAAACCCTAAGCCGTGTATTAAACCAAAGAACAATGCTATAGAGTATTTTATTATCTGTAATTTGATATTTACCTCTTTAGATTTCTTTACAATTATGTTCGTAATTGCTGTAATAATTATTGTAATAGGGATTAAGAATTCTATTAAATCGGTGCTTACATTTACTAAATTTAAAGTTGCTAATGCTAATGTTAGTGTATGTCCAATTGTAAAAGCAGTAACTAATGCTAATATCTGTTTCCATTGATTGAGTAAATAAACAGCCGTTAGAGTGAGTATAAATAAAATATGGTCGTAGGCTGCTAAATCGGCAATATGCTCTAAACCAAGGTTAAAATATAAACTGAATTCCTGCATTTTATTAGTTTGTAAAGTTCTTAAAACTGAAAGTTGCTAAATAATATCTATTATTTTGAATTTATTTCCTTTAAACTCTGCTGTATCACCTACTTTTAATCCACGTAAACTTTTAAATATTGGCACAAATGAAGATATTGCATAATAATCATTTTCATCGATATTTATTTTGCCTATACTTGTAGAAATAAATAGGTTCTGCTTATTTGTAATTACTAACGCTCCAAAAACTACTTGACTGTTTTCTTTATTTGTATCAATTTTATTTAGGGTGTTTTTTTCGTCTATTGCTTCTTGCAAATGTTTAGAAAACATATCCTTTTTTCTCAGCTGTTGTGCTCTAAACGAATCGTATCTATCTCTAGGATTTCCATACTCGTTTGCTGCTTTTTGCGCATCTTCTACAGCAAATTCTAGAGTTTTAATTTTTTCATTAATAGACGTGATGCAAGCTTCTAATACTTTATTTTTTATCTTTTTGTTCATTTTATAGGCTTATGTATAGAAGATAGGAGAAATAACCTAATCAATAATAATAAACTTATTTACATCGATATTATTATCAACTTGACTTATAATAATATATTGTCCAGCAACAATATTCTCTGATTTAAGTGAAATCTCAAAAGTTGATTTTCCTGCAATTATTGGTTTTACTAATTCTCTTACTAATTGTCCGTTGCTATTAAATATTAATATATTTACTGAAGAATAACTATCGTTTAATATTTCAATATTTAGCAAATCGTTTGTGATAGTAGGATATACCTTAGTCTCAAATTTAGATTTATTATTAATAACAGAAACTAAATTTGCACTATCTCTGTAAACAGCAGTATAAATATTGCTTTGTTCAGTAATTCGTAAAACTGGATAAGTTTCGGTATTGCTATACCAAGTATATTCAATTTTTTCGGGACGATTAAACGAAATACCCATACTTAAATTATCGTAATAAATTGTGTCTTTTGAATTAATTATTGATTTTACTCGTATAGCATCGAAGCTCCCAAATGGAGTTATTACTGTTCCGTAACCATCAACGGTATTTGTTCTTATAAGTTTTATTCCATAATAACCAATTGTAGGAATAGTTGTGCTTGTATTAGAAACAGAAGATATGCTATCGTTATAAGTTAGTGGGAAATTAGTAACTATATATTCTACATTGTCATATTTTTGTACTGTTGGAACACCGTTTAAATCGCTTCCCGATCCAACTTTTGAAAATATTGAGCTTGAATTTTTAAAATAATCGAAATTATTAGTGATTTGCACAGGAGATGCATTTCCTGTATTTTGTGTTCCATTGCTTTGTACAACCGTAGCTTTGTGAACTAGATCAAATATATTATTATATGCAAATTGGTAAATAAAAGGTGCAGAACTTACTGTTAATAAAGTATCGTTTTCTGTAGAAAGTCTTTGTAGATTAGAAAAATCCCATATATAATCTTGACCTGTAGAATCAACATTTAACGAAACACTAACATCTGTACTAATTGTGTAAACTCCTGCAACCATCATATCTTGGTCGTTTACTATTATAATTTGCGCAAATAATTTTGGAGTAAAAAAAATGTAAATTATTAGTATAAATAATTTTGTATATTTCATATTTATTGTTTTAAAATACGTTGTCTATAATTTCGAATTTAGCTTTCTTTATTTGATTATCAACACTAAGGTAATAAAAATTAATCAGCTTCTATAAAATTCGTGATAATACTCTTTTTATGCTTTTAATTTCAACGTTATTTGAAATTATTTGTTTTTCATAATTTAGAATAAAGACCCGTGGAGCTTGTTCAATATAGTAACCGCTTTTAGATACCATATCATTTATATCACAGACGTTTTTCCATCCCTTTTTCTCTATTTGCGGCATTGTTTTCCAGATATCATAAGTAGAATTTACACACACGGTATAAACCATAATGTCTTTCTTTTCAAAAATTTGTATATCTGTTGCAATCTTATCTAATATTTCGCTACTTTTTTCTTGATCTAATTGGTAAAATACCAGAACTGTTGCATCAGCATAATTCTTATTTAATGATACATTTTTATTATTGATATCTGGTAAACTAAGTTCTGGTGCTATCTTAGATATTAACATTGGTTTTAATAGATTTACTAATTGCCTATAACCTTCTATCTGTTTCTTATTTAACCACGGAGTTTTATTATTTAGAATATAATTTTCGGCTAAATATACAAATACTTTATCGTATCCTACTTTGTCATAATTTTCGTACTTATGCAAAAGCCAATCAAAAGTAAATTTAAATGTATAAGAGTTAATTTCTGCTTTTTTAAGTAGTTTCCTCGATTCAACAACAATACTATCTGGATGCTTTTTTACAACTGAAGTGAAAAATGTTTTAATTTTATTTTCTAGAATTTCTGATCGTAGTAAACGGGTATCACTAAAGTCATAGTAATCGAAATAATAGTTTTTATAAAACGTGTATCTATTTATTGCTTGTGTTGTTGTATTGGTGTTTTGTGGCCTTGAGTTAAACTCATTAATATCAGGTTCAATCATAGAAGATATAATGGCAGCAAACAATGAGCCTTTGTTTTCTTCAACTATTTTTAGCCTAAAATCGCTAATTGTTTTATTAAAAGCATAAATCTCATTTTGTATATTTATTGTTGAATCTGTATTATTTTTATTGGCTTTAAGTCTAGATACTAACAACGATGATTCTTGATACATTTTACTGATATCTGCTTGAAACGTAAGAAAATTAGTATTCTGTTCTGAATTATCAAAACTAATTACTTTTGTCTTGCTATTTAGGTTAATATTTATTCTAAATTGCTGATTATCACCAACTAAAAAATCAAAATAAGTTTTGTTTTCTAGGTATACAAAATATACACCTTCGCCTAGTTTCTCTTTTTTCGAAAAAGTATATATTCCTAGTTTATCTGATTTTGCGGTATCAAGCAATAATGTTTCGGCACCATAATGATAGCCTAAATATATTGGCAATGAATAATCTCCTTTAACTTTTACCGTAATATTATATTCTTGTGTAAAAGCTTCGAAGCTAATAAATAACGAAAAAAGTATAAAGAGGATGTTTTTCATAAGATAGATTTGTTAGATTATTTTAACACTATAATGACAACCTAAGTTTACCTATTTTTATTTTTTTCTATTCTATCAATCATATCCGAGATTTGTGATACAACTAAACGTTTACCAATAATTTTTTTGTCTTTATCTAATAAATAAATAACTGGTGTTGAATATATATCGTATAAATTTCTGAAATTAGAAAAATGAAATTTATCATAAACATTATACCAACCATCGTCGTACAATTCCTTTTGTTCGATAAAATTTGTCCACGGTTCTAAATCTAATTGTGTATAAATCGAAAAGACTTTTGTGTTTTTTGATTTTAACTTTTCTGTATATTCTTTAAACAGTTTTGGAATTACTTTTTTACAATGACCACAGGTAGGCTCCCAAAATATTAGCACTAAATAATTGGCTTCTACTTCGTGCATTCGTACAAATTTATCGCTAGCGGTTTGTAATTTCATATCTGGTGAGAGATTACCTATAAGATTTGGTTTTAGCTTTCTAACTCTATCGCCTAATTTTTCGATAAATGTAGAATCTGCCCATTCTGCTTTACCTGTTAGGTAATAATCTTCGGCAATATTCACAAAAAGTTTATCCATTCCCATAAGGTGAGACTCTTCGTAATAATTAAGCATATACACTAAAACATAACGATAAATATTTTCATTTGCTTCGGCTAGTTTTATAAACTTTTTAGATTCTTTTATTAATGTATCTGGCGATTGAACTAAGTACTTGCTAACAAAATAATTAAATTTGTTATAAAAAATCGGAGTACGTAATATTCTATCATCCGAGAAATCTAAATTATCAAAGAAATGATCTTTTCTAAAATTATACTCAAACATATACTCTAGAGAATCTTTTTTTGGATTATTTAGGTCTATTCCAGATTCAGGTATTTCTGTTTCTTGCATAGATTTAATAATAACAGAAATTAATAAATCGGGATGTTCTTTTTGTATACTTACCCAATAATCTTTAACTCCTTGATCGACAGCCATTGCTTTTTCTTGATAGAATTTTGTAGAATCTGCATTATTTACATTTCGAGTAAGAGTTTGTCTAAGATTACTAGAAATCTTCGAATTTGCGATCATAAATTTTTGATAATCGTTAAAAACTTCATTTTCTAAAGAGCCTTTAATTTTCATTAAGTCTACAAAATTTGTAGTATCAGTTTCAAACGAAAAATATTGATCTTTATCTATAATAAGCTCAAAAAATGTATTGCTTAACGATGGCATAATAATAAAATATATTCCACCTTCTAACGATTCCGGGTCTGCAAATACACCTTCTCCATTGCGATTTACGTCTGCAGTATCTACAGCAAACTTTTTATCGCCATAATAGTGCCCCAAATAAACTATTGTATCTGAGATTCCTTTTATTTTAAACTTTATTTTGTAGCCTTTATCTTCTCCAGCAAAGCTTACATTAATAATTAAGGATAAGATTATTACACCAAAAATTTTGTATAGATTTTTCATTATAAATATAATTTTTTTTACAATTTCAAATATAAAACATTATTACATATATTAATATTACAATACAATATTATTATGATTATTTAACAGCGGGCTTTTCTTTTTTGAGTTAATCCAAGGATTTTGAAATGAAACTGTATCCCCACTTTCGTAAGTACAATGTAAAACATACATTCTTTTTCGTGTTTCTATAGCGAATATGAATGTTCGCATTACAAAAAAAACATTGTCATATCGAGCTTGCCTAGATATCTCAAAACTACTAGCTGTCATGTCGAGCATAGTCGAGACATCTCAAGCCACGAAGTTATTTCAAACAGATTTCTCCACTACGGTC
>DAOVTE010000119.1 GCA_030627705.1 Bacteroidales bacterium | reverse complement strand
CTACAATTTGGGTAGACTCCATAGATTTTGTTGGTACAGACACAACTTTCTATTTAAATAGAATAGTTACTAATTGCGATACTTGTGCAAATTCTTGGGGTGAAAGCTATTTATGGTATAACCAGCCGAACTTTTTACAAAGAAAGGTAATTAAGCAAAACAATAAATATATTTTTTTAGATCCTGCTGAGTTTGTAATATTACCATATTCTCAACTTAATGATACGTGGATTTTTGACAGTTTAAATAATACTACAGCAGAAATAATAAGTTTAAACACAAACTCGTTTTTTGGTATAACAGATTCTACAAAAACAATAAAACTATCTACAAACGACACAATAATTATTTCTAAAAACTACGGTATTATTAAGTTTAAGACATCATATTTAACATCAGATTACATTTTAATGGGAATAGAAACAGATATAGGAAACGTAGGTTTTGCTTTACCTAC
Organism: Bacteroidales bacterium; assembly: GCA_030627705.1. GTDB lineage: Bacteria > Bacteroidota > Bacteroidia > Bacteroidales > JAFGXI01 > DAOVTE01. The sequence continues at coordinate 8,598 of DAOVTE010000119.1, read as the reverse complement.
ATTCTGGGATTTCTATAATTTTGAAGTTGGGGATGTTTTTCAGTATCATAATGGAAGTTCTGGTTCATACCATTTACAATATGGATATAAAAAACACACAATATTATCTAAATTATTAACTGTAGATTCTGTTATTTATACTATTAATGTTAAGTCGTACTATTATATAGATGACAGTTATAATGTGACAGTTACGAGTAGTGAATATATTGATACTATTTATTATATAGATAATGATTCAGATTCTTTAGTAAAAATGTCTAATAATCAATTAGCGTATGAGGACATCCCTTACTATGGATACTCATATTCAAAGATTACTGTATCAGAAGATAATGGGTTGTTCAGTAAAACTATTGGAGGTTCAACATATACGAATTATCAATATGGAATGAATGATTTAAAGCCAGGATATTTTCCCACAAATAATTATGTCTTATATTCTGGCATGTATTGTGGACCATATGGTTATACACGCACATTAGTAGAAGGCTTAGGTATGGCTTTGCTTGCTTTTGAGGATAATTTTTATGGAGAAATTCAAGAACTTATAGGCTACATAAAAAACGGAGACACAACAGGAACAATATTTAGCGATGGATATTTACTAGGTTTAGAAAATAAAATAATAGAAAATAATTTTACAATTTTTCCAAATCCAGCAAGTACTTACATTCAATGTATTTCGTCTGCACAAGTAGAAAGTTACACTATTTACGATATTTTTGGCCGACAAATAAAAACAATAAATACAAAACAATCTAGTAATTATGAATTTACAATTGAGATTTCCGCTCTATCAAAAGGTATTTATTTGTTGCAAACACAAACCAATACTGGTAATTTAGTTAAGAAATTCGTGAAAGAATAATGTTATTCTAATTGTGTTTTTTAATTGCATCAATATATTTGAAGGAATATAGATTCTAAAATTCAGTTTTATAATTCATATTTATTTATATTTGTGGCTATGCATTTATTTTATACCCCAGATATTAATTCAGATAATTATACTTTGAATCAAGAAGAATCTAGGCACTGCACAAAAGTGTTAAGGCTAACAGGAAGTGATATTATATATTTAACCGATGGTATAGGCAATTTATATAAGACTAAAATTATTGATACTAATCCAAAGAAATGCAAAGTTCAAGTAGTAGAAACCCAAAATAATTATCAAAAAAGAGATTATTATTTGCACGTAGCAATTGCGCCAACAAAAAATATGGATAGGCTAGAGTGGTTTCTAGAAAAAGCTACAGAAATTGGCATAGACGAAATTACTCCAATAATTACAGAAAACTCCGAACGCAGAATTGTAAAGCACGAAAGGATATTTAAGAAAATTACTTCGGCTGTAAAGCAGTCGTTAGCAGCGTATCACCCAAAATTAAATCAGCTTAAAACTTATAAGGAATTTATGGCAGGTTGTAATTTCGATGGCAATAAATTTATTGCACATTGCTATAATTACAATTTAGAGCATCTAAAAAATAAGGCGGAAAGCAAAACTAAAGTTTTAATTTTAATCGGACCAGAAGGCGATTTCTCTAAAAAAGAAGTACAAACTGCTATAGATAATAATTTTGAAGAAATATTATTGGGTAAATCTCGTTTAAGAACAGAAACAGCGGGGATTGTAGCCGTAAATATTATTAACTTGTTAAATTCGTAATCAAAAAATAATGATTAAATATATATTAATTTTCATTTTTACAATTTTTAGCTTTAATCTAAAATCGCAGGAATCTACTGTAAAAATTGGACTTGTAAAATATGCAGGTGGTGGTGATTGGTACGCAAACCCAACAGCATTGCCAAATTTAATTGCATTTTGCAACGAGAATTTAAACACATCAATAAACATAGAGCCTTCCACTGTAGAAGTTGGTAGCGAAGATATTTTTAACTTACCATTTGTGCATCTTACGGGTCACGGAAATGTAATTTTTTCTAAAGCAGAATCAGAAAATTTACGCAAATACCTTATGGCAGGAGGTTTTCTTCATATTGATGATAATTATGGGTTAGACAAATATATACGTAGAGAGATGAAAAAAGTATTTCCCGAATTAGAGTTTGTGGAATTGCAGTTTTCGCACAAAATTTATAATCAAAAATATAAATTCCCAAAAGGATTACCAAAAATACACAAGCACGATAGCAAGCCCCCGCAAGGCTTTGGTTTAATTTACAATAATAGATTAGTCTGCTTTTATTCGTTCGAAAGCGATTTAGGCGACGGCTGGGAAGATACCGATGTGCATAACGATTCAGAACACAATCATAATCAAGCATTAAAAATGGGAGCAAATTTAATTTCTTTTGTTTTTAACGATAATTAAACAATTTATAACGAATACATAACCTGTAACTTGTAACCTAAAACCTGTAACCTATAACTTTTAACTTTAAACCACCCATGAAAACCGTTGCTTTTAATACTTTAGGATGTAAACTAAACTTTTCTGAAACATCAACAATTGCAAATTTATTTTTAGATAATAATTACTCTAGAGTTGCTTTTAACAATAAAGCAGACATATATATAATAAATACTTGCTCGGTAACAGCAAATGCCGACAGAAAATGCCGACAAATAATACGAAAAGCTGTAAAGAATAACGCTAATGCTATTGTTGTTGTAATAGGCTGCTATGCACAACTAAAACCAAAAGAAATCTCAGAAATTAAAGGTGTAAATGTAGTTTTAGGAGCTAACGAAAAATTCAATATTCTAAAATACATTAAAGATTTAGATAATAAGCAAGCACCTAAAGTAATTTCGTGCGATGTAAACGATGTAGATAATTTTTTTCCTGCATTTTCGTTTGGCGATAGAACACGCTCGTTTCTTAAAGTTCAAGATGGATGCGATTACGAATGTACATATTGCACAATACCATTGGCACGAGGCAAAAGCAGAAACGACACTGTAGAAAACACTGTGAATCAAGCTAAGAAAATTGCAGAAAAAGAAGTAAAAGAAATAATCCTAACAGGAGTAAATATTGGTGATTTTGGACAATCTACAGGCGAATCGTTTACCAGTTTAGTTAAGGAATTAGATAAAGTAGAAGGAATAGAACGCTATAGAATTTCATCTATTGAGCCTAATTTAATTACCGACGAAATTATTAATATAGTTTCAAGTTCTAAAAGATTTGTACCACATTTTCATATTCCATTGCAATCTGGAACCGATACTCTACTTGCAATAATGAAACGCAGATACAATACAGAATTATATAAAAATAAAATTGAAACAATAAATAAATTAATTCCAGAAGCGTCAATAGGGGTTGATGTTATAATTGGGTTTCCTGGCGAAACAGACGAGGATTTTAACACAACATATAATTTCCTAAATAGTTTAGATATTTCGTATTTACACGTTTTTACTTATTCCGATAGAGAAAATACTTTATCTAATAATATGGATAATAAAGTAAATCCAAAGGTAAAAGACGAACGAAGTAAAATGCTGCATATTCTTTCAGATAAACTGCAACGAAGATTCTACGAGAAAAATTTAGGACAAGAAAAAGAAGTATTGTTCGAAACACAAAAAAAGAATGGTAAAATGTTTGGCTTTACTGATAATTACGTAAAAGTAGAGTTAGATTTTGATAAAAATCTAGTAAATAACATAACAAAAGTTCAGTTATTAAGTATAAACGAAGATGGAAATGTTAATGCAATAATTGTTAGTTAAAAATTGTATAGTATGAAAAACATAACATTACAAGTAATAGATTTAGTAAAGAAAGTAGGGGTTTTTATTCTAGAGAATCAAAAGAAAATTAGTTCAGAACTTATAGAAAATAAAGGCTTGCACGATTTTGTAACTTACGTTGATAAAACAGCCGAAAAGCAACTTGTTGAAGAATTAAAACTAATAATGCCAGAAGCTGGTTTTATAGCAGAAGAGGGTACAGAAACCTACAAAGGCGAAAAATATAATTGGATTATAGACCCATTAGATGGAACAACAAATTATATTCACGGAATTTCTCCGTTTGCAATTAGCATTGCATTAATGCGAAATGATAAGCTCGTAATGGGAGTTATTTACGAAATTTCGTTAAAAGAATGTTTCTATGCTTGGGAAGGTAGCGATGCTTTCTTAAATGGAAATAAGATTCAAGTTTCAGAGGCCAAAACTATAAACGAATCGTTAATTTCTACAGGGTTTCCGTATTACGATTACCACAGAATGGATGAGTTTATGAATTCATTATCATATTTTGTTGAGAATTCGCACGGAGTTCGTAGACTTGGTTCTGCAGCTACAGACCTTGCTTATGTTGCGTGTGGTAGATTTGAGTCTTTTTACGAATACAGCCTTAGTCCGTGGGATGTGGCAGCAGGAGCATTTATTGTTGAGCGAGCAGGAGGGAAAGTATGCGATTTCTCGGGTGGAGATAATTATGTTTTTGGCAAAGAAATAATAGCAGCAAATTCTAATACCTTCGATGAGTTTGTAAATATTATTAAAACTTATTATTCCAAATAATAAAGTTGAATAGTATATCGTAGAAGAGTTATGAAAATAATATTAAATTTGTAGTAAGAAATAATAAATAAACAAACCAGTAGCCCCTCTCTTTTGGAGAGGGGTTGGGGTGAGGCCTTTAAGTAAACTCAACATTATGAAAAAATATATTGTTCTAATCATTTCAGTAATATTTGCTTTAAAACTTAATGCGAGCGAATTACAAGTTTATTATTATTATTCTACTTTTAAATCGCCTACAAACCCATATATAGAAACATATTTGTCGATAATTGGTAATACAACTAAATTTGTAAAAAACGAAAATGGTAAATTTAATTCAACAATTGAAATATCAATAATTTTCAAGCAAAACGGTAAAGTTGTAAAATTTAGAAAGCACAGATTAAATAGTCCTGAGTTAAACGATACAATAATTAATTTTCCTAATTTTATCGATCAGCAAAGAATTTTTCTTGATAATGGAATTTATAATTTCGAGCTAATTGTTAGAGATATTAATTCTGATGCAAAAGAATTTAAGTTTGTTGATGTAATTTCAATAAATTATCAAGAAGATGAAATTAGTTTCTCAGGCACTCAGTTTGTTGAATCGTATAAAACAACAGATAAAGAGAACATATTATCTAAAAGCGGTTACGATTTAGTTCCATATATTGCCGATTTCTATCCCGAAAATATGGAGGAATTAATTTTTTACACAGAAATTTATAATGTAGATAAAATAATTCCTAAAGATGAATTATTTTTAATTAGATATTATACAGAATCTTCTAGCGATAAAGATATTTCTAAATCAATAAACGGTTTTCAGAAACAAAAAGCTAGTAATGTAAATGTTATTTTACCAAAACTAAATATTGATAAATTATGGTCTGGAAATTATTACCTAGTAATAGAGGTAATAGATAAAGAGAATAAAATTCTAGCTAGAAAAAAAACATTCTTTCAGCGTAGCAGACCTCCAAGATTAAATAAGGACAAAATAAACGAAATAGATATAGAATTTACTTTTGTAAGCAAAATTGAAAGTAAAGACACAATGCTGCGATTTTTAGATTATTTGTTTCCAATAGCTGATATTAGAGAACGTCAGTTTTTAACAAATCAGCTAGAAGCACAAGATCTAGAATTTATGAAAAGATATTTTTATAGTTTCTGGTTTGATAAAAGCTCTACAAATCCAGAAGGAGAATGGAATATTTATAAAAAGCAGATTAAGATTGTAAATAATTCGTATTCAACACAAATTGTTCGTGGCTACAAAACAGACAGGGGTAGGGTTTATTTACAGTACGGAACTCCAGACGATATGCTAGTTGCTAAAGATGGTTCAAACCATTATCCATACGAAATGTGGCAGTATTATTCATACGAAAGTCAACGAAATATTAAGTTTGTTTTTTATAATCCTACATATCAATTAAACTGGCTTGAATTGTTACACTCCACCGCAAAAGGCGAGCCTTATGTAATTCATTTCGAAAGATATATAGCCGATAAATATTATATGGCTAAAGAACATTCTAACAATTCAGATAATTACTCTTTAGACTCACCCTCTAATAAGGTTCTTAACGATTATAAAAAACTACGATAACAAATGAAATTAGTTGGTTATTACATCTTTTATGGCTTTGCTTGGTTACTATCGCTTTTGCCAATGAAAATCCTATATTTTATTTCTGATATCTTTTATGTTTTAGTATATAATATTTTTGGATATAGAAAAAAAATTGTAATAAACAACATAACAAACTCATTTCCTGAAAAATCAAAAGAAGAAATTAATAAAATTGCTAAACAGTTTTATCATCATTTAATAGATATCTTTATTGAACTTATTGCTATGTTACATATGAGCGAAAAGTCTATTAAGAAACGAATGAAGTACAAAAATCTAGATTTGTTTTACGAATTACAACAAGAAGGAAAAGGCATAGCAGGAGTTACAGGGCATTATAACAATTGGGAGTGGTTAAACTCTTTTCAATTATTTTCTAGTAAAGAAAAAGCAAATTATCAAGGTTTAGCAATTTACAAACCTTTATCCGATAAGAATTTCGAGAAGTTTTTAAATCGAATTAGAGAGAAGTTTGGCGCTAAGGCTATACCTATGAATAATACATTCAAAGAATTATTAAGACAAAAACGAAAAAGCGAATTACCTTTTCCTATATTAATATCAGATCAATCTCCTATAAAAGAGGAAATTAATTTTTGGACAAATTTCCTAAATCAAGAAACAGCAGTATATTTAGGTGCAGAAAAATTAGCACAAAAGCTTGATATGGCAGTTGTTTTTTTAAAAATTAGAAAAATAAAAAGAGGGTATTACGAAACCAGTTTTGAATTAATTACAAAGAATGCAAAAGAAACTACCGAAGGCGAAATAACTAAAAAGCATGTTAAATTATTAGAAGATTTAATTAAAGAAAATCCTCAATACTGGATGTGGTCGCACAAAAGATGGAAACATAAACGAGAAGATTGTAAGTAAAACTCAATTCCCCCTTATGAATGTAGCTAAAGGAACTAAAATTACTATTTTAAGGAGATATTAAAGTATAAACATAAGATAAATGACTAAAACTGCAGTAGTAATATTAAATTGGAATGGAAAAGATTATTTAGAGAAATTTTTACCATCTGTAACCATGTTTTCTAATGATGAGAATACAAAAGTTATTGTTGCAGATAATGCTTCCTCAGACGATTCTATTGCATTTATTAAAGAGAAATATCCACAAGTAGAAATTATTAAAAACGACAAAAACCACGGATTTGCAGGAGGGTATAATAAAGCGTTGGAAAGGGTAGAGGCAGAGTATTTTGTGCTATTAAATTCCGATGTAGAAGTTACTAAAAATTGGATAAGTCCAATTATTGACTTAATGGACTCCAACAAAAAAATTGCAGCATGTCAGCCCAAAATTAAAGCATATTATAATAAAACACTATTTGAGCATGCAGGAGCAGCAGGTGGCTATATAGATAAATTTGGTTACCCATTTTGTAGAGGTAGAATTTTAGATAAATTAGAAGTAGATAATGGTCAGTACGACCAAGCTAAGCAAGTTTTTTGGGCAACAGGTGCGTGTTTGTTTGTTCGCTCTGATGTTTATAAACAGTCTGGTGGCTTAGACGAAGATTTCTTTGCTCATATGGAAGAAATAGATATGTGTTGGCGAATAAATAATTTAGGATATGAAATTTATTGCGAGCCAAAATCTGTTGTATATCACGTTGGTGGCGGTACTCTTAACAAATCTAATCCTATGAAAACATATTTGAATTTCAGAAATAATTTATATATGCTTTACAAAAACTTACCAAATGATAAATTAAAATCTATAATGTTTAAGCGTAAAATATTAGATGGAATTGCAGGATTAAAATTTTTACTTAGCTTCGATTTTAAGCATTTTACATCTGTATTAAAAGCTCATAAATCGTATTACGCAGAGCTTAAAAAGTTAAAATCTAAACGCAAAAATATTTCTAGAGAAAATAACGAAACTACCTATTCGTTAATTCACAATAAAAGCATAGTATGGCAATATTTTGCTAAAAAGATTGATAGGTTTAGCGAGTTGTAAAAGCCCACCTCTAACCAAAAATATAAGGGTTTTATTCTTAATAGCCAATGGTTTTTTATCGATTTTATTTATGTACTTAATACCACAAGTTGCAAGTTATTAAATAACATACTAACACAACTTACAGCATAAAAATAAGATTGTAATTATTTTTTATTTGACTTTCACTTAAAAATTCACTATATTTGTTTCTTAACAATCTATATTTGTTAAAAGAATGAAAAAGATTCTGCTTTTTATTATTTTATGTATTCTTGCTAACCAATTTGTGCTTTCTCAAAGCGAAGGTAATGTTTGGTACTTTGGACAAAATGCAGGAATAGATTTTAATTCGGGTTCTCCTGTTGCTCTAACAAATAGTGCTATGTCAACTGAAGAGGGTTGCTCTTCTATTTCAGATAGCATAGGGAATCTTTTGTTTTATACTGATGGCACAACTGTTTATGATAGTACGCATAATATAATGTTAAACGGAAATGCGCT
>DAOVTE010000034.1 GCA_030627705.1 Bacteroidales bacterium | reverse complement strand
ATTATTTATTTTTTTAATTTACATTCCAAATGTAACATTTTAAAATAGTATAGCAATATTATATTTTCATTATCCTTTAATTGCCTTTATACTAGGTAATTCTTTTCCTTCTATATACTCTAATAAAGCACCACCTGCAGTAGATATATACGATACTTTATGTGCTAATCCAAACTGATTTACTGCAGCTATAGAATCGCCACCACCAATTAACGAATACGAGCCGTTATCTGTAGCTCTAGCCACTGATAGAGCAACTTTAAGAGTCCCTAGCGAGAAATTAGACATCTCGAAAACTCCAATTGGACCATTCCACAGAATTGTTTCTGAATTCTCAATAATATCTCCAAAAGTATTTGCCGATTTTATTCCAATATCTAAGCCCATCCATCCATCAGGTATTTCATCAATATTACAGTGTTTAATATCTGCATTATTATCAAATTTATTTGCAATAATTGTGTCGGTAGGAATAATTAAATTTGTATTAAACTCGTCGGCTTTTTTTATTATTCGTTTGGCAACATCTAAATAATTGTTTTCTACAAGCGAGTCGCCAATTTTCCCGCCCATTGCCTTAACAACAGTAAATGCAATACCTCCACCAATAATTAGATTATCTACTTTCTCTATAAGCGACTCAATAATAGATATTTTTGTTGATACCTTAGAGCCTCCAATAATTGCAGTTACTGGTTTTTTAGGTCGTTCAATAATTTTATTTATATTGTTTATTTCGCTTTCTATTAAGTATCCCAACATTCTATCGTTAGGGAAATATTTGGCTATTGTGTATGTAGATGCGTGAGCACGGTGAGCAGTACCAAATGCATTCATTACATATACATCGCCTAAAGAAGCTAGAGTTTTTGCAAATTCTTCGTCGGCTTCTACCTCGCGATTATCGAATCTTAAATTCTCTAGAATCATTATTTCGCCTGGCTGAAGATTTTCGGCCATTTCTTTAGTTTCTTTAGAATCTATACAATTTTTGGAAAATTTAATTTCTCTTGCTAATTTCTGAGATAAAAATGGAATAATATGCTTTACGGATAAATCTTCGTTGTATTTTCCTTTTGGTCGCCCAATGTGAGTCATAATAATAGCAGAACCACCATCAGCAATAATTTTAAGAATTGTTGGTATTGCTGTAACTATTCTGGTATCGTCGGTAATATTATGGTTTTTATCTAATGGCACATTCATATCTACACGAATAAGTGTTTTTTTGCCATAAAAGTCGTAATCGTCTACAGAAAAATTCTGTTTTATCGCTTTTATGCTAGGTAATTTTTTTCCTTCGATATACTCTAATAAAGCGCCACCTGCAGTTGATATGTACGACATTTTGTGAGCTAATCCGAATAAATTTACTGCTGCAATAGAATCTCCACCTCCTACAAGGGAATATGCTCCTTTATCTGTTGCACGGGATATTGCCATTGCTACACGCATAGTTCCCATAGAAAAATTTGGCATTTCGAAAACTCCCGTGGGACCATTCCACAGAATAGTTTTTGAATTTTCTATAACTTCTGCAAAACAATTTGACGATTTTAACCCAACATCTAGGCCCATCCATCCGTTTGGTATGTCTAAAATATCTGTATTATCAATATCTGTATTTTTGTTAAATTCTTTGCCGATAATTGTATCGGTTGGCAGATATAAGTTTACACCTCGTTCTTTTGCAATTTTAATTATTTTTTTTGCTATACCAACAAAATCTTCTTCTACAAGCGAGTTGCCAATATTGCCGCCCATTGCTTTTGCAAATGTAAAGGCGATACCTCCACCAATAATTAAATTATCTACTTTCTCTAGTAGAGCTTCTATAATCTGTATTTTTGTAGAAACTTTAGAGCCTCCAAGTATTGCTGTAAACGGACGTTGAGGTTTTTTAAGTGCTTTATCTATGTTTTTAATTTCGGACTCAACAAGATATCCAAACATTTTATCGTAAGGAAAGAACTTTGCAATTGTGTATGTTGATGCGTGGGCACGATGTGCAGTCCCAAATGCGTTCATTACATAAGCGTCTCCGAGTTTCGATAATTCTTCGGCGTATTGCTCGTCGCCATCAATTTCTTTGTTTGTAAACCTTAGGTTTTCTAGCATCATTACTTGTCTAGGCTGTAAATCTCTAGCTTTTTGTACGTAATCTTTCTCGTTGTACTGATCTACAAATAAAATTTCTCTATTTAATAGTTTTGAAACCTTATCTACAATGTGTTTCACAGAGAAATTTGCATTGTATTTTCCTTTTGGTCGTCCAATATGAGTAAGGATAATTGGTGATCCACCGTCTGCAATAATTTTTTGTATTGTTGGAATTGCTGTAACTATACGTGTATCATCTGTAATTTCGAATTTATCGTTTAATGGAACGTTAAAATCTACTCTAACAATAACTTTTTTATTATTAAAATTATAATTGTCTAAGGTTATCATAATAATATTGTTTTATGAGGAAAGTGCAAAGATAATATTTAAACTCTATAAAAAATGATTAGATATAGCAAATCTATAGAAACGATTTCTTATTAATCTCACTTTGAGTAAACTACGCTCTTTAGTGATTTTTTTCTTTAGGTTCTAGAAATTAAAGTTTACTTTAACTCTAATTCCAAAAGGAGAAACGTTAGGGTTATTACTTTTGTCTAGATACGATAGCCTCCAAAGAGCATCAACTCTAAAAACTGTGAAGATATTCTCTATACCTACTCCTCCTTCGTAATATGGTTTATTTAATGTATGGGCACCATCAGGAAGAATAGAATAACTAGCATTTTTTTCAGTCATATTACCTAATACTCCTTTAACAGCTATAACCTCTCTCCATTTGAGTTTCTTTAGCAGTGGAACTTTATTAAAGAAAAAACCTTCGAAGTGATGCGTGTATAGGAATGATATAAATTCATCGCTTATAAATTCATAATAATTCATTAAATTAAAAGACATATCGTCGTACCAATATGTTTGATTTCCTGCATGTATTTCTAGTAACGGATACGGGAGTTTATTAAACACTTTGCCTGCAACAATATTGTAATCACTTGTACCAAGTGGATTTATTTTAAAATGATGTTTATAAGAAACATATATTTTATGATAATCGTATTCGCTGCCTAAAACATTATTTATACCTTTTATTAGGTTAAGTTCTAAAACAGGAAATTTTGTTCCTAAACTTGTTCTTATTTTTGATATTTCTAGAAACTTCTCGTTGTAGGCAAATCTTGTGTTTAATACTATTTCGAAAGTTGTAATATTGTTTTGAGCAATGGGAATAGCATTTTCGTATATCATAAAATTGACATCTCCAAGTGGATAAAGCTCTCTGTGAATAAGCTCTATTCTATTTGAGAGACCAAATTTCCATTCTGATTCAAATTTATAATTGTACTCTATAACGTTATTTAGTTTATCGTCTACATCTCGCTTAAAAACAGAGCCTAGAAAGTTATCTGTTGATAATGAATTTGGGCTTTGACCAAGCTGTTCTACATCATTTTTATAAGAGAATGATGTCCATAAATATCGTTTTGTATCAAAAATATACTTTGCTCCAAAATGATATTTAAAGCGCTTATCTAATGTTCCGTATGCTAGATATCCATCAAGGAATATTTTCTCACTAAAATCGGTATCTGTTTTACCACCAAACCTAAATCTATTTCCCTCTATTTGGTTGTAACTAAATGTTTTTACATACTGCCCGAGTTGCACTTTCCCTATATCCCAGTAGCCAGAAAAAATGGTGTATATTATTTCTACGTAGGTTTTAAAAATGGGAACTTCTTGTATTGTGTCTATCATATGATAGATATTTAGTTCTCGCTCCGATAAGCTATCGTGTCTAGCATTATTCCAATATTCTGATGTTTTTTCTTGTGAATCTTCAAGGGTTACAATGCCTTCCTTCCCGAGTCCTTTATAAACTGTATCTATTATTTCGGGATTAATTACAATATTCCTGTACGATGTGGTTTTTCTCCCAAAAAATCCTACTGTTTTATCAGCAACATTAAAATCTACGAGTAATTCATCTCTTTTAAGCATCCAAAAATTATCTACAAAGACAAATTCTTGCTCATCTACCATATCGGTAACAAAATTTAAATTTGCTTCTTTTGTTAATCTGATTTTAGATTTCTTAATTGCAAAACTCGTATCGTTAACCCAAAAATCTCCAGAAAATGTTGGTTCGTGGATATTTTTTGGCTTAAAAGTAAGTTGGTAGCACCATTTATTGTCAAAGAAAGCACTATCTACTAAGTAATATTTATAATACATTAATCCAAAACTAGCTATAGGACTAATAAAGCTTTTGCCAAAAACACTAATATAGTTTTTGTAAATATTTACATTTTGGTACATTTCACCAGTAAATTGCGATATGCTTTCGTTTTCTATACCCGAAATTTTACTTGCTTTTATTACTTCTTTTTCTCGCTTTGGATTTTTATTAAAGTAATAGTCGGATAATGTTTCTGAAATAAAAACGGGCAAAAAAGATTTGCCAGAAACTACAGATGTGTCCATATAATCGAAAACAAACTGGAAATGTTTAAACACTTTTTTGTTTTTAAAGTCGTCATCAACATTATTTATATCAACTTCCATTTTATTATAAACTTCGTACTGATAAGAATTTAGTTTTGTTGGGGAATTTAATTTTTTATTAGCAATAATATTTCTAAGTATTTTGTGTGCAGGATTTTCGCCAGGTAGAATTTTAACTTCTTGTAAGCTTATACCTTGTCTTTCAAGCTCAATATCCTGAGTTTGAAAAATATTCTTTTTAATCTTAATGTTAATTGTTTTATAACCTAGATATGAAACTGATAGAGAGTCGGTTGGAGTACGAGTTTCTATAAAATATATTCCATCAAAATCAGTAACCGTTCCTATTTTTGTTCCTTTAAAAATAACACTTGCGTATGCTATAGGTTCTCTTGTTTCTTTGTCAATAACGTTACCTCTAATTTTAGTGGATTGAGATATGCCATTTAACGAGACAAGACCTAATAGTATTATTATTAAGCTTCTTATGTATTTATTAAAAGTCAATTAGATTATCCCTTCTTTAATAATTTCGTGTAGATGTATCATTCCGAAATAGTTGCCGTTTTTAGATACAATTAGTTGTGTGATATTATGACTTTCCATAATATTAAATGCGCTAACGGCCATCTCGTTATAATCTATGTGTTTAGGGTTTTTACCCATAATATCTTTTGCGCTAATATTATCAAATGAGTCGAAATTCTCCATCATTCTTCGTAAATCACCATCAGTAATAATTCCAATAATATTATTATTATCAATTACTGCTGTTGCACCTAATCTTTTAGATGATATTTCCATAATAATATCTTTTACAGAGGTATTTTCAGATACCATTGGAGGGTTATTGCTTACAGCTATGTCTTTAACTCTTGTGTAGAGTTTTTTCCCTAAGGAACCTCCTGGGTGATATTTTGCAAAATCTTCATTAGTAAAGCCTCTGTTTTCTAATAAGCAAACAGCTAATGCATCTCCCATTACAAGCTGAGCAGTGGTAGAACTTGTTGGTGCTAAATTATTTGGGCAAGCCTCTTTATCTACTATGGTTAACAAAGAATAATCAGAATTCTCAAACAAATAAGAGCTTTGGTTACCAACAATACTAATAATTTTATTGCCTAATCTTTTAATCAGCGGAATTAATACTTTAATTTCCGGAGTGTTGCCGCTTTTAGAAATACAAATAACTGTGTCGTTCTTTTGTACAATTCCCAAATCACCGTGAATTGCATCTGCAGCGTGCATAAAAATAGACGGTGTTCCTGTAGAGTTAAGCGTCGCAACAATTTTTTGAGCAATATTTGCGCTTTTTCCTATACCAGTTAATATCACTCTTCCGTTAGATTTACTGATTAACGAAACAGAATTTACAAAATCATCGTTAATAAAATTTAATAAACCATTAATTGCATCCCGCTCAATGTTTATAACAGTTTTAGCTCTATTTATTATTTGTTTTTCTGTTTTCAATGAAAAATATTTTAAAAAGATTTAGTATTATTTGTACATTACAGTTTTTTTATTGTAATTTTAAAATGCAAATATATTGAAATTAAGTTTTAAAAATAATTATTAGTATAATATACTGTTTATCTCTAAACATTATATTATTTTTAAAAATACGCATGAGTAAAAAAATAGAACAGTCGTTATCAAAAAGTTTAAAAAAATACTTTGGGTTTAATAGCTTCAAAGGAAATCAAGAACCTGTGATAAAAAATGTAATGTCTGGTAACGATACGTTTGTATTAATGCCAACTGGTGGAGGTAAGTCGCTTTGTTATCAGCTGCCGTCATTATTATTAGAGGGAACAGCTATTGTAATTTCTCCTCTTATTGCATTAATGAAAAATCAAGTTGATGCTATGAGGAATTTTAGCAATAACGATGGAATAGCGCATTTCCTTAATTCTTCGCTAAATAAATCAGAGATTCAACAAGTTAAATTAGATATTACTAATGGTATAACAAAGTTACTTTATGTAGCTCCAGAATCTCTTACTAAAGAAGAAAATATTGCATTCCTACAGGGCGTAAAAATTTCTTTTTATGCTATAGACGAAGCACACTGCATATCTGAATGGGGTCATGACTTTAGACCTGAATACAGAAAAATAAGACCTATAATAGATCAAGTTGGTAATGCTGCTGTAGTTGCGTTAACAGCAACAGCTACTTTAAAAGTGCAGCATGATATACAAAAGAATCTAGGAATGCTAGATTCTAAAGTATATAAATCATCTTTTAATAGACCAAATCTTTATTACGAGGTTAGACCAAAAACTAATGCTGCTAAAGAAATAATAAAATATATTAAAAGTCATAGCGGAAGCTCTGGAATAATTTACTGTTTAAGCAGAAAAAAAGTTGAAGAGTTAGCAGAAACTTTACAAGTTAATGGTGTTAACGCTTTAGGTTATCATGCAGGAATGGATTCTGCAACACGATCTAGAAATCAAGACATGTTCCTTATGGAAGATGCTGATGTAATAGTAGCAACTATTGCTTTTGGAATGGGAATAGATAAGCCAGATGTTAGGTATGTTATTCATTATGATATACCTAAAAGTTTAGAAGGATATTACCAAGAAACAGGAAGAGCTGGTAGAGATGGTGGGGTTGGAGAGTGCTTAACTTTTTATAGCTATAAGGATATACAAAAGTTAGAAAAATTTATGCAAGGAAAACCTGTTGCAGAGCAAGAAATAGGAAAACAACTACTTTTAGAAACAGTTGCTTACGCAGAATCTTCAGTGTGCAGACGTAAATTGTTATTGCATTATTTTGGAGAAACATATACAGAAGATAATTGTGGAGCTTGCGACAACTGTAATAATCCGAAACCTCAATTCGAAGGTAAAGAAGATGTAGTTACAATACTTAATACGACTAATATTGTAAAAGGAAGATATAAATCTGAGCATGTTGCAGATATTATTTCAGGAAACAGTACATCAGCAATCAAATCGTATAAACATGATGAACTTAAATGTTTTGGATTTGGTAAAAAAGATGAGAAAGACAATAGCCATTGGAATGCAGTGATAAGACAAGCATTAATTGCAAAATTCTTATCTAAAGATATTGAAAATTATGGTTTAATCAGTGTAACCGAAGAAGGTAACAAATTTATAAATAATCCTAAATCGTTTATGCTAACAAAAAATCAGGATTACGATAGTTCCGAATTTTCAACAGGTGCCTCGGGCGGCACAAGTACTATGGACCCTGTTCTGATGTCGTTACTAAAAGATCTTCGAAAGAAAATAGCAACTAAGAAAAAAATCCCTCCTTTCGTAATCTTTCAAGATCCATCATTAGAGGATATGGCTATACAATATCCTATAAACATTACAGAACTCACAAATATTACAGGGGTTGGAACTGGCAAGGCATCAAGGTATGGAGAAGAATTTATTAAGCTTATAAAAAAGCATGTAGAAGAAAATGATATAGAGCGACCACAAGATTTAATTGTAAAGTCTATTGTAAATAAATCTGTTAATAAGGTATACATTATTCAAAGTATTGACAGAAAATTATCACTTAAAGATATTGCATCTGCAAAAGGACTTTCTATTTTAGAACTTATAGATGAATTAGAAGCAATTGTTTACTCTGGCACAAAACTGGATATAGTCTATTATGTAGAGAATTTAATTGACGAAGAAAGTTATGATGACCTTTACGATTATTATAATGAAGCAGAAACCGATAAAATATCTGCTGCACTAGATGAATTAGAAGAGTATTATACTGAAGAAGAAGTTAGATTAATGCGAATTGTTTATATCTCGGAAATGGGAAATTAATCATGAGTGAGCCTATACTTGAGATACAAAATATATCTAAAAATTATGGGAAGTTAAAAGCTTTAAATAATTTATCGTTTAGTGTAAATAAAGGTGATATATATGGAATACTTGGGCCTAACGGAAGTGGTAAGACTACAATTCTAAGTATAATATCGGATATTCTAAAAGCTAATTCAGGAAATTTTATTTGGCATTTAAATTCATTGAATTATCGCAAAAATATAGGAACATTAATAGAAACTCCAAATTTTTATCATTACCTCACTGTAGAACAGAATCTTAAGATAGTAGTAGCTATTAAAGAAGTACATATTTCAGAAATTACTAAGGTTCTGAAACTTGTAAAACTAGATAACCGTAAGAATTCACTCTTTAGAGACCTCTCTCTTGGATTAAAACAACGACTTGCTTTAGCATCAGCATTAGTTGGTAACCCAACTGTAATTGTATTAGATGAACCAACTAACGGGTTAGACCCAGAAGGAATAGCCGAGTTTAGAGAAATAATAATAGAGCAGGCAAAACTAGGTAAAACAATTATTATTGCTAGTCATGTTTTAGATGAAATAGAGAAAGTATGCACCAATGTAGCGATACTAAAAAAAGGAACATTAATAAAAACAGGAAAAGTAAACGAACTGCTATCTACTAAAGAGAAAGTGATAATATCATCAACTAATATAGAAAACACATTTAACTTTTTAGTTCAATCTGGAATAACAGAATACATTAAAATAATAAATAGCGACATAGAGTTAATTCTACAGAACGACTTCGATACAGAAAAACTAAACGAGTATTTGTTTAAAAACAATATAATTCTATCTAAACTAGATATTATTAAGACCTCATTAGAATCGCAATTTTTAGAAATAATCAAATAATAATGATTAAACTTTTTAAAATAGAATTTCAAAAATTAATATCATTAAGTGCTTTTAAAGCAATTGCAATTATTCATGTTGCATTGTTTATTGTCGTTCTTGTTGTAATTAGTGGTTTCGACGTAAGTATTCCTGGAATAAATTTAAAACAATTATATCAATTTCCGGAAATTTGGGGACTTACAACTTGGGTTGCAAGCTGGTTTAACTTATTACTCTCGTTCTTAATAATTATATTTATTGGTAACGAATATACATATAAAACATTCAGGCAAAACGTGATAGATGGGTTGTCAAGAACTCAATTATTGCTTGGTAAAAGTTATATTATTTTGCTTTTTGGGTTATCTGCAATGATATTAGTTTTTTTTAGTTCAATAATAGTTGGCTCTCTTAATACAGAAACAGTTTCTTCTAATGATATATTTAGTAAAGCATATTTGATTTTTGTTTATTTCATTCAGTCGATAGCATATATGACAATTGCAATGTTAATTGTACTGTTTGTAAAAAACATAGGGTTATCAATCTTATTCTTTACTCTTTACTTTTTTCCTGTTGAGCTAATAATACGAGGATTTTTGCCAGAGAGTATTAGCATGTATTTTCCCATTAAAGTAATATCTAACCTTACTCCATTACCAAATGTAGTAGATACCAATGCAGAAGCAAATTATCAAATAAATGCTATTGATACAAGTAATATTCAAACCATAACTGATAGTCCAGACCTAATGCTAAACACTTTTGCTGCTTTGGCTTATATCACAATTTTTTGGAGTCTTTCCTTATTAATATTAAAAAAACAAGACTTGTAGTTTGTAAAAAAAATCTTCTTTTTGATTGCCATTATAATTATTGATTGTATATTTAGAGGTTTAAATAATATCACATCAAATAGCAGCTATGAATAAGCAAATACTACTTATTACATTTATACTACTAAACTTTACAATAAATGCTCAAGTAAATAAAGGCGGACTGCCTTCTATTAAATATTTTAACTCAGAAGAATATTCTGCAGATGCTCAAAATTGGGCAATAGCACAAGACAACAGGGGAATAATGTACTTTGGTAATAATAATGGGAGCGTTTTACAATACGATGGAAAAAATTGGAAATCATTTTCTGTTAATAATAAATCCGTTGTAAGATCTTTGGCAACAGATTCTAATAACATTATTTATGTAGGTGCAGTTGGTGAGTTTGGCTATATAGCACCAAATAAATATGGGGAAATGCAATATAATTGTATATCTTGCAACTTAGATTCCTCAGAGCAATTTAAAGATGATGTATGGAAAACTTACACAACAGATAAAGAAGTATATTTTTGTTCGGGTAAAAACATATATGTTGTAGAAAATTATAAAGTTTCAAACGTTATTGACTTACCAGAATATTCTTTTTACAGTTTCTTTATTGATAATAGATTGTTAGTGGGAATTTTCCCAGAAGGAATATTTGAACTAAAAAATGATAGTTTAAGCCTAATAGATGGTGGTGAGTACTTCAAAAAGAAAGCTATAACAGAAATTCTATCTTATGATGACAGTTCATATCTAGTATTTACATACTCGCATGGAGGAATTTACAAATACAACCATAAAACAGGTGAAGCAGGTCTTTTTATTGATAATGATTCAATAAATAATTTACTCATAGAAAGTGTAATATACGATGCTTTACTTTTAAATAGTGGAGACTATGCAATTGCAACATTGTTTAAAAATACTGGTGTACTAATTATTGATAAAGACGGAAAAATTAAAAGTAAAATTAGCAAAGCTAATGGCTTAAAAGACGACCAAATTACTTCCCTATTTCAAAATAAAGGAGCGTTATGGATAACAACAAATTCTGGTGGTATATACAGCGTTAATTACAACTCTGTTATTTCTATATATGATGAATCTTTTGGTTTAAGCGGTGGTGGAATTAACTCAATAGTAGAATTTAATAATAGAATATATATCGCAACAGATGATGGTGTATACTATTCAACCACCGAGAGAAACGAATATAAATTTAAACAGATTCAAGGAATAAGTCTTCAATCATGGTCGCTTGCACACATTAAGACAACAGAAGGAGATATGCTTTTGGTAGGAACAGGTGTTGGAATTTACGAGATTTATGATGTAGATAAAGCTAAATTACTTGACAATGAAATAATAAATAGAAAAACCAAAATCAAGAATGAAAGGTTTAATGTAAGAAATATTACTCAATTAAAAAATAAAAAATACGTTGTTGTTGCGCACGTGCAAGGGATTAGTATTCTTGAGTATAAAAATAATACATGGACAGAATTAAATAGAATCAGATTAGAACTAATTAGCACAATAAAAGAAGATAACAACTCAGGTTTATGGTTAGCATCACAAACAAATGGGATCTATTATTCTCAAAATTATTTAGATCCAAGTAAAAATGAAACCATAAAACACTACAGTAATGAAGATGGATTAAAAAGTATAGATAATATTACATTTCTAAATAATGGCACAGAAATTCTTTTCGGAACAAGTAATGGCATATATGGTTATAATAATTTAGAAAATAAATTCTATAAGTCTAAAGTTTTTGCAAAGTCGATAAAGAGAAATCCTGAGATATTTAATTTAGAAATACAAAACAATGAGTATTGGATAACATTAAAAGATGATGAATTAAACAGAAATTGGGTAGAGGTACATCATTTAAAGGATACTATTTATAAAGTTGATTCTACAGAATTTAAGCAATTACCTAATACTCAAGGCGAAATAGCCTTATACAAATCTCCAGAGGGAACAACTTACTTTGGTATAAAAAGTAAAGCATATATATACACAAATAAAAAAGTTGCTAAAACAACAAAATACTATTCTTTTATCAGAAATGTAATTGTTAACGACGAAGAAATCATTTATTCAGGAACAAATTACGAGATTTTAATAAAAAATAATGACACAACCTATTACCCAGTTATTGATTTTAATAAAAATCAAGTTTTTGAATTACCATTCAGGAGTAATAACTTAGAATTTAAATATTCTGCTACGTTTTACGAACAAGATATGGATCTAGAATATAGTGTATTTTTAAATGGCAATGATGGTAAATGGTCTAAATGGTCAACTCAAGCATTTGCAACACGAAATAACTTAGACGAAGGTGATTATATTTTTAATGTAAAATCTAGAAATATTTATGGAGAGGAGAGTAATATTGCAAAATTTAAGTTTACAATAAAAGCTCCTTGGTCACGAACAATATGGGCATATATTTTATACTTAATTGTAGTTGTATACGTCATTTATATGATTGTTAAGTTAAATAGTAGAAGGCTAATAAAAGAGAAAGAACAGTTAGAAGAAGTTGTAGAAGAAAGAACTGCAGAAATTAGACATCAAAAAGATGAAATAGAAGAGATTCACCAAGAAATTACTGATAGCATACATTATGCTAAGCGTATTCAAACAGCTATTTTGCCTGTTGAAGATCATATTACAGAAGGAGTCCCTGAGCATTTTATTCTTTTTAAACCAAAAGATATAGTTAGTGGAGATTTTCATTGGGCATCTATAAGGAAAAATAACAAAGGCGAGGTAGAAAAAATTATTATTACTGCAGCCGACTGTACCGGACACGGTGTGCCAGGAGCATTTATGAGTATGCTTGGAGTAAGCTTCTTAAACGAAATTGTTTCAGAAGAAAGCAATTTAAAATCTAACGAGATTTTAAATGCAATGCGTGCTAACGTTATTCAATCGTTGCAACAAACAGGAGCAGAAGGAGAACAAAAAGACGGTATGGATTTAGCTTTAATTATTGCAGATCTAAAAACAAAAACTCTACAATATTCAGGAGCAAATAACCCATTATATATAATAAGACATAAAAATTTGCCGCCCGTTACAATAAATAATAACAACGGCGAAATAAAAACAATGCAAGAAGAGAATAGCGACTACATTTTATACGAAATTAAACCAGATAAAATGCCAATTGCAATTTATCTTAAAATGGATAGCTTCACTTTAAACGAAATAAGTTTACTTAAAGACGATTCCGTTTATATGTTCTCTGATGGTTATGCAGATCAGTTTGGTGGACCAAAAGGAAAGAAATTTAAATACAAGCCATTTAAACGAATATTCTTACAAAACCAAAACGTTCCTCTTTCAGAACAGAAAGCTATTCTAGATCAAAAGATGGAAGAGTGGAAAGCTTATACAAATCCTCATTCTAACGAAGGTTTCGAGCAAATTGATGATATAGTTGTAATAGGAATAAAATTTTAAAAAATGATTTCAGAAATAAAAGCAAAAGCTCAAACTTGGCTAACCAAAAGTTTCGACGAGAAAACAAGAAATTCAGTTAAAGACCTTATAGAAAATAACGAGGAAGAACTTATAGAATCGTTTTATAAGAACTTAGAATTTGGCACGGGAGGTTTACGTGGCATTATGGGCGTAGGAACCAACCGAATGAACATTTATACCGTAGGTTTAGCAACACAGGGTTTATGTAATTACGTCAAAAAGAATTTTTCTCAAGAAAGTCAAATTAAGATTGCAATTGCATACGATTGTAGAAATAATTCGCAATTATTTGCAGAAACAGTTGCGAATATTTTTTCGGCAAACGGAGTTAAAGTTTATCTTTTCGAAAGCCTTAGACCAACCCCAGAACTTTCTTTTGCAATAAGGCATTTCGGATGCCAAAGTGGAGTTGTAATTACAGCATCTCATAACCCTAAAGAATACAATGGATTTAAAGCATATTGGGACGATGGTGCGCAGTTAATTGC
Organism: Bacteroidales bacterium; assembly: GCA_030627705.1. Lineage (GTDB taxonomy): Bacteria > Bacteroidota > Bacteroidia > Bacteroidales > JAFGXI01 > DAOVTE01. The sequence goes on along the minus strand of DAOVTE010000034.1, from coordinate 3,385 downwards.
TCCGCACGATACAAATGTAATTGATGAGGTTAACAAAATTCAAGATATTTCTGATGTTAAATTCGAAGGTGATAAATCTTTAATAGAGGTAATTGGTAGCGAAATTGATAAAATTTACATTGATAAAATTAAAGAATTATCGCTTTCCGAAGATATAATTAAAAAGAACAAAAATCTTAAAATTGTTTACACACCAATACACGGAACAGGTGTAAACTTAGTTCCAGATACACTAAAAGCATTTGGCTTCGAGAATGTAATCTCAATAAAAGAGCAAAATATTGTTGATGGAAATTTTCCAACAGTAATTTCTCCAAATCCAGAAGAAACTGATGCCTTAAAAATGGCATTAGATAAAGCCAAAGAGGTTGATGCCGATATAGTAATGGCAACCGACCCAGATGCTGATAGAGTTGGAATTGCAGTAAAAAACCAAAATGGCGAGTTTAAAATCTTAAACGGAAATCAAACAGGCGCAATTTTAACAGAATATATGCTTTCTAAGTGGAAAGAAAATAATAAACTTACGGGCAAAGAATACATAGTTAAAACCATAGTAACTACAGAACTTATTGCTGATATTGCCGAAAATTACAAAGTAGAAAAATACGATGTTCTTACAGGCTTTAAATATATTGCTGATATAATTAAAAAAAACGAAGGCAATAAAACATTTATCACAGGTGGCGAAGAAAGCTATGGCTATTTAGCAGGAGAGTTTGTTCGAGATAAAGATGCAGTAATGGCTTGTGCTTTAATTGCAGAGCTAGCAGCTGTTGCTAACGATAAAAACAAAACGCTTTTCGATACACTTATAGATATTTATTTAAAATATGGTTTCTACAAAGAATCGTTAAAGTCTATAGTACGAAAAGGAAAATCTGGAGCAGAAGAAATACAGAAAATAATGTCAGATTTTAGAGAAAATACTCCCGAAAAAATTAATAATTCTAAAATTATTAAAGTTAACGATTACCTTACACAAATAAGTTTAGATACAGCAGATAACACAACAACAAAAATAGATTTACCAAAATCAAATGTGCTGCAATTTTTTACAGAAGATGGCTCAAAAATATCAATAAGACCATCGGGTACAGAGCCTAAAATAAAATTCTATTTCTCTGTGAAATCAACATTAGATTCTAAAGAAAATTTCGATAAAGTAAACAACGAATTAGATTCTAAAATAAATAATATTATTGAAGATTTAGGCTTGTAACTTTTACCTTTATTCAGTAGTAATATTATTTATTTACACTAGCGTAGAATAAAAAAATTACACATATATGGGGATACGATCAAATAAAATATAAGTTAATTACGTGTAATTAGTTTAAAATAATGAGTGATAGTTTAGCAATAACTAAAGAAGCAATTGAGAATAAGATTTTTTTTATTCGAGGTCAAAAGGTAATGTTAGATAAGGATTTAGCTGAACTGTACCAAGTGGATACAAAACAACTAAAACGTCAAGTTAGAAGAAATATTGATAGATTTCCAGAAGACTTTATGTTTGAATTATCTAAAGAAGAGTTTGATAATTTGAGGAGTCAATTTGGCACCTCAAATAGAGGAGGTACTAGATATACTCCAATGTCTTTTACTGATCAAGGCGTTGCAATGTTATCGAGTGTGTTGAATAGTAAAGAGGCGATACAGGTAAATATAAGTATAATAAGAGTATTTACGAAAATGAGATTGATGTTAGAACAACATCAAGAAATGTTAATAAAATTAGACGAATTAGAAAAGAAAAATATTGAACAAGATGATAAAATAATGTTGATATTTGAATACATTAAACAATTTGAAGAAACAAAACAACAAGAATTAGAACAAAGAAATCGTGAACCAATAGGTTTTAAACAAAAATAAAGCTAGCGATGAAAACACAATGGTTAAGAACAACAATACTGTTAAATTTATTAATATTAATCTCCTTTGCGAGTCATTCGCAAAACCCTGATATAAGACGCACCTACAAATGGCATTTTGGAAATGGGGCAGGTTTAGATTTTAGCACAGGTACAGCAGAGCCTTTTACTGGTAGTGCTATGACAGCCATTGAAGGCTGTGCTACTATTTCCGATACATGCGGGAATTTATTATTTTATACCAATGGCGATACAGTATGGAACAGAAAAAATATTGTTATGCCCAATGGTTTAGGATTGATGGGCTGTAGTGGCAGTACACAAAATTCGTTGATTATACCACAACCAGACAACGATTCTTTATTTTATATTTTTTTAACAGATTGTGGTGCAAATGGATTGCGTTATTCTATAGTAAATATAAACTTAAACGGAGGATTAGGAGATGTAATACAAAAAAACATCTTACTTTATGCACCATCAACCGAAAAAATTGCCACCACCTACAATGCCAATAAAAAATAGTATTTGTGATTAAGTGTAAATCGTTATCCTCCGGGACCACCGCCAGATACTAATATGCAATATATCGCCTATTTACTAACTGATATAGGAATAGATACCATACCCGTTATTTCTCCATCACAAGTTAGACCGCCTAAATTGGAAGACTCATATTTGCGATTCTCGTTTGATGGTAGAAAAATAGCTAATGCATGGCATAGTTACCTTTACGATACTATAGAGATAGCCGATTTTAATAATAGTACAGGGCAAGTTTCTAACCCTATATTAATTAATAGCGAAAATGGGAATTATAGATATAATACTTATGGTTTGGTTTTTTCTCCAGATAATTCTAAAATTTATGTATCGTTACGTAGTAGGAATTTTCCATATCCAGATTGGCCTTCAAAAATATACCAATACGACGTTTCAATTATGGATTCTACTACAATAGCCAATACAAAAACATTATTACATTATGCAGATTCAACAAATAATTCACCTTTTTATTTGGGTATGCAATTGGGAGGCGATGGAAAAATTTATATAACGAATGAAAATAATATGGGTTCTACGTTTTGTCCTGATTCTATTTCTGTAATTACCAACCCCAATTTACAAGGAACTGCCTGTAATTTTATAGCCAATGTTATTTATATAGGGGGGGGGGCACGAGCAGGTTTGCCCAATTTTGTAGATAGTTATTTAAACGGACCTTGGCAACCGCCTTGCGATACTTTAGTATCTTTAGTAAATAATATTAAACTGCATATAACTATATCCCCAAATCCTTTTAACTATTATACAAGAATTAATATAAACAATCAAAATCAATTACTAGATAATAAATTAAACATTCAATTATATAATTTAATGGGGCATAAGGTTTACGAATCAAGAATAACAACTCTGCCACATAATATTTACAAAAACAATTTAAGCGAGGGTGTTTATATACTAAAAATACAATTAGGCAATAATCAATATACTCAAAAACTAAT
>DAOVTE010000078.1 GCA_030627705.1 Bacteroidales bacterium | reverse complement strand
GCTTCTATTACTGCTCTAATTCCGTATATTGCTTGAGATTTTTTCATTATTTCTTAATTAATTTAGGGTTTATATAATTGCGAAAACCCTACCGCTTCTCCATGTGTCTAGGGCTTTGTACCATGGTATTTTATATGATTCTTGTCGTATAAGCACAAAAGAATTACTCGTAAATTCTGTATTAACAATTTCAAATGTAAACGCCATCATAGAGTTTTTTTCGCCATAAATCCATTTTTCGAGGTTATTAGATTTATATATTACCGATGGAGCACCAAAAATAATATAAAGCATTCCTCTATCGGTTTTCCATCCCTCTTTGTATGACGAGAAATAGATATTTGCTAACTTTACTCTTGTATAATAAATCCTAATTAACTCTTTTGCAGAATTTGCTGTTTTAGCAGATTTTAACCAAAATTTATCAACTGCAATTTTATTGTTTTTTAATTCCGAATATCGAGCTAATTCCTTAGATGCTGTTAGATAAGCTAAAGGATTAAAAAGCTCAGTAGGGGTTTTAACAGTTGGAAAATTATCTCCATAATTAAAAAAAGTGACTCCTTCTTTTTGAGTAGTATCAGTTTGTATGTGATAAATTCCCCGTTTAGGAAAAGTTATTAATATTGAATTTGTTTTGTAAACAGAATCTGGAGTTAATCTATTAGGGCTAGTAGTAGAAAATGAGAAAGGAGGTTCAGATGTTTTTAGATTTACATTGTAATACGACACAAATAATTTACTATGTTTTTTATTTGTTTCAATATCGAAAGTATCGTTTTTAGAAACAGTATTTCTAAGCACTTTTATATATGTATTTGCAAAAGTTGTAATAAAATTTTCTCTAGAGAATTCCGATGTTTTATCTACAATAATATATTTCTCGTTAGACGAGTTTCTTAAAATATCTGTTGTTCTGATTAGTAAAAAATATTTTTTTCCAAGCTCTAAGTCTAATGGTATATCAAGAATAACGCTTGTTGCATTTTTGCTTTTGGTTATTTCGAAATATGTAGATGCACTGTCTACAAAAGTATACAAGTTATTATTTTCTACTACCTTATAATTTATTTTAATTTTAGAGATTTTGCCGCCTTTGTTGTCGCTAGCAGACAATAATTGAGATGTTCTTATTTTAACAAATATCACAGATTTGTTGTTATTGCTATGATATACTTTATATTGAGGTGTAACTCTAACCTTTGATGGGTTATACATAAAAGCAAGGTTCTTGTTTTTAGGCTGAGTACTTTTTTTTGTAGTTGTGCAGCTTACAAAAACAGTAATTATTGAGATTATTAATATTTGAAATATTATTTTCATTTTTTATTTTATCTTGGTTTCCTCATACGAGGAAATAAGGTCAGGTATTAAATATTTATCTTCCTAACTTTCTTTATAAGATGTAATTCGCGCATTAATTAATAATTATTTTTTAAGAACAATTCTAAATGTTGTTTTTATATTAGGTTCAGAAGACTTAATAAATATTTTTCCTTTATGATAGTTTTCAATAATTCTTTTTGTAAGAGATAAACCTAAGCCCCAGCCTCGTTTTTTTGTTGTAAAACCAGGATTAAAAACAGTTTTAAATTTAGATTTACTTACCCCTTTTCCTGTATCGGAAATATCGATATAAATCATTTGAAAATTATCTGTAATTTCTGTAGTAATTTTGCCATCGCCGCTCATTGCATCAATTGCATTTTTACATAAATTCTCTATTACCCATTCGAAAAGTGCAGTATTAATAGGTGTGTTAAAATTACCATTCTTGTTGTAAATTGTTTCGAATACTACTTTCTTCGACGATCGAGTTTTTATGTATTTAATAGAGTTTTCGATAATCTCTACTACATTTGTTTGTGTTAATTTTGGAGCAGAGCCAATTTTAGAAAACCTTTCTGTTATTGTTTCTAATCTAGAAACGTCTTTATTTATTTCTGTAACTAAATTAGGTTCTACTTTTTTGATTTTTAGCAATTCTATCCAAGCCATTAACGAAGAAATTGGTGTGCCTAACTGATGTGCTGTTTCTTTAGACATTCCTACCCAAACCTGATTCTGCTCTGCTTTTCGTGATGATGAAAAAGCAAAATATGCAATAGAAATAAAAAGAAATACAACAAATAGCTGTATAAACGGGTAATAAAATAGCTTTTTTAATAATATAGAATCTTCGTAGTAAATGTATTGTTTGTCATTAGCAGTTACTTGCACTTCTATAGGTTTTCGCTCTGTTTTCATAGATAAAAACTTAGACTGTAGGTATGCATCGTCTAAAGCTTTTAATGAATCAAGATTTCTGTAAAAAACAATTGTATTATTAGCATCTACAACAATTACAGGAATAGTTTCGTTGTTTTCAATTACTTTAAAAATGAAATTTATATCCTGATTAGGATCTGATTCTTGTGTAAGCTTTCGCATTCCTTCCGCCCAAAGCTCTACTTTTTTTCTTTCTTCGTTGGCAAGCTCACCAACAAGATTATTGGTAATAAATAACGATAAAATGCCTATAGCTATTGCAGATAATAGTAGTAGTGATTTCCAATATTGTTTTTTAGAATAGATATTCAATTTTCTTGTTTTTTGTTATTTAAATTGAACTTTAAATAATTATTTCTCCACCTGATTTGTTAATATCTTCTACAAGTGCTTCCACTGTTTCTGTTTTAAATAGTTCGAACAACTGTTTTCTTATTGGACCATATTTATCGTGAGTTGGGCAAACTTTACCGCCTGAAGTACAAGATTTAATTCCAATTAAACAAGTGTTGAAATAATCTAAACCATCTATTACTTCCATTATATCTAATAAAGAAATTTCGCTTGCTTCTCTACCAAGACTAAAACCACCGTTTGGTCCTTTTGCCGAAAGAAGAATTTTCTTTTTTACTAAATTTTGTAATATCTTGCCCAAGAAAGGTGCAGGAATATCTAATTCATCAGTAATTTTTTTAATACCAATTTTTTCGTTGTTTAATGATTTTTGAGCAATATAAATAGTTGCTCTAACAGCGTATTTTGTCGTATTTGATAACATATTTTCTAATTTTTTTTATTTTTTTCTTTCCATTGTTGTGCAAAAGATTTTTTTGCAATATGAGGTAAATCTCTATGTTTTCCCCACATACCCTTTCCAAAAACAGCAAAAGCATTTTTTATTCCACCTCCTGTTAGATCTAATAAATTACGGTTAAGCATTGCTTTTTCGTATCCCATCATTCCGAAATCCCAAAGCAGACTTGTTTTATTCTTATCTATAGCGTCTCTTCTGTTTAAAAGCAGAAGGTTATGCAAATCTATTTTTTCTGGACAAACCTCTGTACATTTTCCACATATTGTACAAGCAAAACTTAAGTGCTTATATTTATCAAAACCTTTATAATGAGGTGTAATTACTGAGCCAATTGGCCCACTGTACGTAGATTCGTAAGTATACCCTCCTATGTTTCGGTAAACGGGACAAGCATTTAAGCAAGCACCGCAACGAATGCAATTTAATGCTTGGTTTTGTTCTTCTTCGGCTAGCAAATCAGTTCTGCCATTGTCTAGTAAAATTACATACATTTCTTCAGGACCATCAATTTCTTCTGGTGTTTTTGCTCCTGTAAAAATTGAATTATATGCAGTTATTTTTTGCCCTGTTCCGTGTGTAGATAAAAGGGGCCAAAGTGTATGTAAATCTTTAAATGAAGGAATCATTTTTTCAATTCCTACAATTGCAATATGGGTTTTTGGAAATGATGTAGACATTAGTGCGTTACCCTCGTTCTCTGTTACAGCAACAGCTCCAATATCGGCAATTAAAAAATTACCACCTGTTATTCCAACATCGGCAGTTGTAAACTTTGTGCGGAGTACCTCTCTAACGTAATTTGTGATATATTCTGGCGAGCTACCTTCTGGGGTATTAAATTTTTCGTGAAAAAGCTCGGCAACATCTTCTTTAGACTTATGCATTGCTGGAGTTACAATATGATATGGTCTTTCACCTGCAACTTGCACAATATATTCGCCTAGGTCTGTTTCTACCGATTCTACATTGTTTTTTTCTAGAACTTCGTTAAAGTTAATTTCTTCTGTTGTCATAGATTTACTCTTTACAATCATTTTAGTGTTTGCTTTTTGGAGTATTTCTATCACCGATTCCATTGCTTGGTCTTGATTATCTGCCCAAATTACTTTTCCGCCACGGGCAGTAAATTTTTCCTCAAACTGAAGTAGATATTTATCAAGATTCTTTATTGCTTCTTTTTTTATTTCTGAGCCACGCAGTTTTGCTAACTCTAAATCTGAATATTGCATTTTACCTTTTTCCACTGCATTATCGTAGCGGGTCATATTAAATTTAATAGTACCTCTATGACGCAAGTCGAAAGAAACTCGTCTAGATTCTTTAGTAAATATTTTAGCGTTTTTACTCATTTTTATACTTAAGCTGTTGGTATTTTATCGATTCTGCGTTGGTGTCTGCCGCCTTCGAATTCTGCCGACAAAAATGCGTTAATTATTTCTTTAGCTTCTTCAAATGTAATAAATCTTGCTGGCATTGCACATACATTTGCGTTGTTATGTTGTTTTGCTAACGATGCAAGTTCTGGTATCCAACATAAAGCAGAACGAATTCCTTGATGCTTATTTGCAACCATATTTATTCCGTTTCCGCTACCACAAAGAGAAATTCCTAAGTCGAACTCTTTGTTTTCTACTGCAGAAGCCATCGGATGTGCAAAATCTGGATAATCGCAACTTTCTGCAGAATAAGGCCCAAAATCTTTTATTGTAAAACCTGATTTTTTTAACCAAGCTACTATGTTTTCTTTTGTTTCATATCCTGCGTGATCGCACGCTATTGCTAATGTTGGCTTTGTCATAATTAATAAGTAAAGATTTAAAGATGTAAAGTTACGAATTTATTATATTTTTAGTTCATAAACTTTAATTTTATAATAGATGGGTGCTTGTTTCGATTTATTGTTTTTTTTGATAAACGCCAATATATCTCTTGCTACAAAGTTCTTCCTATTAGATTTTTCTAATATAGTAGAAGCCATAAACAAGCAATAACAATCACCAAGTCTTTTACGAATTTCTTGCTATAAGGTTTAGCCTGTGGTACTTTATTGTTATCTAGAAAGAAAAAGGAAATGTTTTGTAATTCTATAATAATTTACAAAACATTTCCATTTTAGATGTAATGTGGAAATTTTATTATCGCCCTAATGAATTAGGCTACTGATTTTCGTGATATTTGAACAAATGCTTATATCGAACACAAATTCATTGGTATTTTTTATCTACGTCTACGTCTTTTTTGTGATCTGTCAGATGATGATCTGCTATCCGATCTTTTTCTTCCTTTGTTAGAATTGCTATGGTTCCCACCGAATCTACTTCCTCTATCGTCTTTTTCAATAGGCTTAGATTTAGTAATTTCTACTAATAATTTTAGACCTTTTTCTTCTGCATTTTCGAACCCTTTAAGCACCTCGTCTTCGAGTTTTGCTTCGTACTCAAAAAATGAGAAACCTTTCATTACATCAATTCTACCAATTGTTGCTCTGGGATTTCTAGTTTTATCGTTAATTAACCCAATAAGAGTAGCTGCATTAATTCCATTTTTTGTTCCTACGTTAATGTAGAACCTTGTAAATTCAACACCACTGTTACGATCTTTTCTGCTTTTTTTGTCTTCTCTATCGCCGCCGCCAATATTTAAATCTTTAGCATTTTTATAGTATTCTAAAAAGCTATTAAATTCTACAGAAACAAAATGCTTTATTAAGTCTTCTCGACTAAGGTTTTCTAATTTCTCGTAAATTTTTGGCAAATACTCTTCTATTTGCTCATCTTCTACTTGTATATTATTAACCTTATCTACTAACTTATAAAGTTGTTTTTCGCAAATTTCTTTTCCTCCAGGAATATCATGTTTGTGAATTGTTTTACCAACTTTCTTTTCTAAACTTTTAATTTTTCTAAGCTCTCTAGAATGAACAATAATTATAGAAGTTCCTTTCTTTCCTGCTCTTCCCGTTCTCCCTGATCTGTGAATATACGATTCTAATTCGTCGGGTAGATTATAATTTATTATGTGCGATAAGTTATTTACATCTAAACCACGTGCTGCAACATCTGTAGCAACTAGTATTTGTAGATTTTTATTTCTAAATCTAGTCATTACATAATCGCGCTGCGCTTGCGATAAATCGCCGTGTAATGCATCTGCATTATAGCCATCATTCATTAACTTTTCTGCAACCTCTTTTGTTTCTCTACGAGTTCTGCAAAAAACAATTCCGTATATATCTGGGTTAATATCAGCAATACGTTTTAATGCACTATATCTATCTTTTGCATTAACCATATAATAGATATGATTAACATTTTCTGCACCTTTATTTTTTGCTCCAACCGAAATTTCTTCGTGATCGGACATATATTTCTTTGCAATAGAAATAATTTCTTTTGGCATTGTTGCAGAGAACAAAAGTGTTCGTTTACTAGATGGTGTTTTATCAAGGATATCATTTAAATCATCTTTAAACCCCATTGTAAGCATTTCGTCTGCTTCGTCTAATACAAGAGTTTGTACATCAGATAATTTTAATTTTTTTCGCTTTAGTAAATCTAAAACTCTACCTGGAGTACCAACAACTACTTGTCCACCCCTTTCTAATTCTCTTATTTGAGCACCAGCATCTGCTCCTCCATAAATAGAAATTGCTTTAAATCCTTTTGTTTTTTTAGAGTACGCTGTAAAATCTTTTGCAATTTGCATTGCTAATTCTCTTGTTGGACTAAGAACTAATGCTTGAACTTTTTTAGATTTTAAATCAATATCGTTTAATATTGGCAAACCAAAAGCTGCTGTTTTTCCTGTTCCTGTTTGTGCTAGTGCAACCAAATCTTTATTTGTTGATAATAAAAATGGGATTGTTTTTTCTTGCACTGGTGTTGGATTTTCAAAACCCATTTCTTGAATAGCTTCAAGAATTTCAGGTTTTAATCCTAAATCGCTAAATGTAATCATAATTTGTTTTTTTATACTAAACCCTCTTTAGTATGTGATTATAAATTCTCATCTTTTGATGAAATGTAAAGCCAATAATACACACTAAAATTGGCTTGATATAAAATAAAAGAGGACATCGCATTTAAGATATCCTCTTTATTTTTATAATAAAAATTAATCTTTAAAATTAATTTTCTTCTTTATTTTCTGGTTTTGGAAGTAATGCTTTTCTAGAAAGCTTTAATTTTCCTGTTCTTTTGTCAAAAGCAATAAGTTTAACTTCTATTTCTTGTCCTTCTTTAAGAACTTCGGTAACAGTTTTTAATCTTCTGTGCTCTATTTCGGAAATATGAACTAAACCATCTTTACCTGGAGCAATTTCTACAAATGCACCAAAATCAACAATAGATTTAACTTTTCCTTTAAATATTTCGCCAATTTCGAACATTCCTGCAGCTAATTTAATAGCTTCTTTTGCTGCCAAAATAGATTCTTTGTTTGATGATAAGATATCTACATTTCCTTTACCATCAACTTCGTCAATAGTAATTGTAGCGCCTGTTTTAGCTTGTATTTCTTGAATTACTTTTCCACCAGGACCGATAATAGCACCAATAGATTCTTTTTCTACAACCATACGTTCCATTCTTGGAGCAAACGGTTTGTAATCTTCTCTTGGCTCTGAAAGGGTTTTAGCCATTTCGCCTAAAATATGCTCACGACCTACTTTTGCTTGTAATAAAGCTTTTTCAAGAACTTCATATGGTAAACCATCTACTTTAATATCCATTTGAGTAGCTGTAATACCATTTTTGGTACCTGTAACTTTAAAGTCCATATCACCTAAGTGATCTTCGTCGCCTAAGATATCAGATAAAACTGCATATTTACCAGTTTTTGTATCTGTAATTAATCCCATTGCAATACCAGAAACTGGATTAGTTATTTTGATACCTGTATCCATAAGTGCTAAACATCCTGCACAAACTGTTGCCATAGATGACGAGCCATTACTTTCTAAAATATCAGAAACTACTCTTACTGTGTAAGGATTAACGTTTCCATCTTTAGGCATTACTTTAGCTAATGCTCTTTTTGCTAAATTACCGTGACCAACTTCTCTACGGCTTACTCCTCTGTAAGGACGAGCATCTCCTGTTGAGAATGCGGGGAAATTATAATGTAATATAAATTTTTCGAAACCACTTATCATTGCTCCGTCAATCATTTGCTCGTTCATCTTGTTGCCAAGAGTTACTGTTGTTATTGATTGAGTTTCGCCACGTGTAAATATTGCTGAACCGTGTGCTGTTGGTAAATAATCTACTTCACTCCAGATTGGTCTAATTTCGTCAGTTTTTCTACCGTCTAATCTTATTCCTTCTTCTAAAACTAAGTTTCTTACTGCGTCTTTTTCTACATCGTGGTAATATTTGTCAACTAATTTTTTGTTAACTTCATCCTCTTCTGAATACTGACTTAAGAATTCTTCTTTTACTGCTGAAAAATCTGCTTTACGCTGATGTTTATCTGGATTAGCTTTTCTTGCTACAGCATAAGCTTTTTCGTAAGTTTCTGCTTTTATTTTTGCTTTTAAATCTTCGTCGTTAGTTTCGTGACAATATTCACGTTTAACTGTTTTCCCCAATTCTTCTGCTAATTCTATTTGTGCTTGACATTGTAATTTAATTGCTTCGTGAGCAACTTTAATTCCTTCTAACATATCTAGCTCAGATACTTCGTTCATTTCTCCTTCAACCATCATTATGTTTTCAAGAGATCCTGCAACTATTAAGTCTATATCTGCATTTTCGTTTTGCTCGTATGTTGGGTTAACTATATATTCACCGTCTATTTTAGATACACGAACTTCTGATATTGGTTCTCCGAAAGGAATATCAGAAACAGCTAAAGCTGCTGATGCTGCAAGTCCTGCTAATGCATCTGGCATAATATTTTCGTCAGCAGACATTAAAGTAACATTTACAAATGTTTCTGCGTGATAATCTTCGGGGAATAGAGGTCTAAGCGCTCTATCTATTAATCTTGATATTAATATCTCGTAGTCTGATGGACGGCCTTCTCTTTTTAAGAAGCCGCCTGGGTATCTTCCTACTGCTGCGTATTTTTCTTTATACTCACAAGAAAGAGGCATAAAATCCATATCTTCTCTTGCATTTTGGGCAGAAACAACAGTTCCTAAAAGCATTGTGTTGCCCATTTTTACTACAACTGATCCGTCAGCTTGTTTTGCTAATTTCCCAGTACTAATTTCAATTTCTTTACCATCTGGTAAAGAAATAACTCTTTTAATTTCGTTATACATACATCTTTGTTTTTCGGTTTTTGCAGAAACCATTTTCCGCAAAATAAAAAAGGCAATTATAATTAATTGCCTTTTGTGGTTTAATCTATTTTCTTAAACCTAATTCTTTAACAATTGCGCGATATCTCACAATATCTTTTGCTTTTAAATAATCTAGTAATTTTCTTCGTTTTCCTACCAATATAACTAGTGATCTTTGAGTACTAAAGTCTTTTTTATTAGTCTTTAGGTGTTCTGTAAGATTAGTAATACGGAAAGAAAATAAAGCTATTTGAGATTCTGCTGAACCTGTATCTTTATTAGACTTGCCGTACTGATTAAAAAGCTCTTCCTTCTTTTTTGCATCAATATAGCTCATAATAATTTATTGTATTAATTAATAATTTTTATAAATAGTGGGCAAAGATAAGTCTTTTTTTATAAAAACTTGATACTATGGTTGTTTTTTACAAAAATAAATTACGATTTACTTTCTGGGTAGTATATACTATTCTTTGAATCCTACTAGAATTGAAACGTATCCGCTTTGTATAATTTCTGATTTTATCTCTTGTTTAGGAACAATTACTCTTACTACTAACTGTTGTGTTGAGTTAGATGTAAAATCCCAATAGTTAATAAAATCATGGTCTGCATTAGAAAAAATTAGGTTTTCGTTTGTATCAAATAATTTAAACTCTACACTATCCAACACCTCTTGTGCGCAAACTAACACTCTGTAATCCTGTCCGCTATAAAACGTTAACACAAGCTCTGCTACTTCACCCTCTGATAATGTTGCAGTATTTAACTGTCCATTATACACAAACGGTGCCAGCACTGGCAAGCAATGATTTTTTACAAACTTTTTTTGTGCGTAAACACTATTAACACTAAAAATTATTGTTATTAATAAAACAACTTGTAATATACGTTTCATTTTTCTGTTTTTTATTTAACTATTTCTTTTCTAATCTTAGTTATGCTAGTTTTAATCTCTTTTAATATTTCTGGGGTTATCTTAATATTTGCTTTGCTAGTTATTGTTGTTGTTTTAGTTTTCTCGTTTGTTAGTATTTCGCCTTTCGTATAAACGATTTCAACTTTATCGAAAACTGTTTTTAAATCTTCTAAATTAACTAAACAACCGTGTATTCTTTCATCTGTAGAAGAATATAAAGACAACAGTTCCACTAAGTTTGCAATAGAATACTTTTGTTCAGCGATTCTATTTAATATCTCTTCGTTATAGTTCTCTTCTTCTCCAACAATATTTACAGCAATATACAAGCCTTCTATCCAACCGCCCGTAACAATAAGCGCTGCTGTATTTCCTCTATTGTTTTGTTTTAGATACTCGTCAGCAGCAGAATACGTTTCGGTAATAACGCTTAATAGCGAATCTTTGTTATCTAAATTTTGTTCCAATCTTTCTACAGCAAATGCTCCTTTGTCTTGGGGGATTCCTAAACTTTGAGATAATTTTTTAATGCCAGAAAGATAATTTACAGTTATCTGTATTTGATCGAAGATTCTTGTGTAACTTAAATCTGCACCGTAAACTCCTAAGTTTAAAGCCATTTTGTTAATTGAAATATAGTTTTCTATATTATCAACAGGATTTAATATTGATGGATTGAATTCAGCACCTGCTCTTTCCATTAATGCAGTCATTTCTACAGGAGATGGAACACTATAAAATATTTTTTTTACTTTTCTTAAATGAGCATTTTTTGCTGCCGTATCATTCACAACATCTATATCGTCGATAGAAATATCATCTTCAGCAACAATATTATTTTCGCAACCATATGCAAAGATTAGTAATGCTAATATTATAGAGTAGTATTTTATATTCATTATTAAAGTTACTTTGTCTTTTTTTACAATTTTTTTTAAACATCCAAATATAGTAACTATAAATAGATTTACAAATTTTAATATTATCTTTTATTTACTTAAGCTTGATTATTTATTTTAAGCTAAATCTAAAAAAAATTAACTTTATTTGTAAAAGCAATGTAAGTAATCTAAATCAAAAGAAATATTAATAATTTTATTGAGACCTAGGAGGTTATTGATAATAATTACCTTAAAAAAGAAAAATTATGAATATTGGTATAATTATAGGTAGAATAGGAGGAATAGACGGTGTCGCTCTTGAAGCAGAAAAGTGGATTGAAGTATTTAATAGGCTAGGGCATACAACATATATTATTTCGGGTCAATTTCAGGAAAGAAAAATAAATTCTGTAACTGAAACTCTTGTTCCTGAGATGTCGTTTTTTTCACCTGAAAGTTTTTGGGAGCAAAAAAAAGCTTTTCATCATCCAGAAACCGAATTAAAAGACCTGTTAGAGCACATTGAGTATTATGCGAAAACTATTAGTAATCAGATTATTAATTGGACTACCAAACACAAAATAAACCTCTTAGTTTCGGAAAATGCTTCGGCTCTACCTGCACATTTATCTATGGGTTTAGGCATAAAAAATGCTGCTGAAAAGCTT
>DAOVTE010000125.1 GCA_030627705.1 Bacteroidales bacterium | reverse complement strand
TATCTATAGAAAATTCAGGTTTAGAAAAAGCTAATGCTTTACAGAAAAAAGCAATTGGTAAAGTAAAATCTGGAGCAGATGTAATTTGCATAGGTAAAGAAAAATCGGGAAAGACAACTGCAATTGTAATATCTGTAATTCAAATCTTAAAACAAGCAGTAGACGATGTTCCACGTGCAATTATTATTGTGCCAGACCGAGAAAAAGCAGATGCAATGAGCGAAGTTTTCGATACCTTAGGCAGACATACCGACTTACGAGTTTTCCCAATAAACAGCAAAGAAAACATAGAAAAATTACGAGATAGAGTTTACGCTGGATCCGATGTAATAATAGGAACAGCTAAGCTAATTGTAAAATTATATTCGAATAACGGAATAAACTTTAACGGCTTAAAAATGTTTATTATAGACGATGGCGAAGCTTCTATTAAACCCGAACTTACATCGCAAATAGATAGATTATCGGATATTATTCCAAAATCGCAACGCATTATTTTTGCATCAGAAAACAAAGACGGAATTAGTCGCTTTGCCGAAAGGTATATGAATATTCCTATAAGACTGAATTTTATAGGAAAACAAAGCGAATAAAATTTATTTTAATAAAAAAATTAAAAATATTATGAATAACATTGAGTATAAAATAGAAAACAAAATAGGATTTATTAAATTTAATAGACCCAATAAGCATAATGCATTTAATATAGACTTGCTAACCGAATTATCTGAACTACTAGATACAGAAGCAAAAAACACAAATATCCGTGCTTTAATTTTTACAGGAAGCGGCGAAAAATCTTTTTCATCAGGAGTAGATTTAAAAGAGCTAATAAACTTTAACTCTATTGAAGATGCTAGAAATTTTGCAATCTTGCTCGAATCAACATCAGAAAAAATATTTAAGTTTCCTAAACCTACAATTGCTGCAATAAACGGATTTGCTTTGGGTGGAGGTTTTGGCTACTCTAGCGCTATGGATTACAGAATAATTGCAAACACTGCAAAAGTTGGATTTCCTGCAATAAAATTAGGTGCAATTTTACCCGTTACTTGTACATTATTCTTAAACGCATTAATTGGGGTTTCAAAATCGAGAGACTTACTTCTTACAGGCAGAATTATTGAAAGTGCAGAGGCATTAGAAATGGGATTGGTAAATAAAGTTGTAAATCAAGACCAAGTTATTAATGAAGCAATAAAAGTTACAAATACAATTTTAGAGGGTAACGATACTGCAATTACCTACACAAAAAGAACAGTAAACAATATGCTACTAAAAGATATTGAATCTCAGAAACTTTATGCTGCAGATAATTTTGCATATTTATCTCAAACTGTGGAATGGAAAAAACGAATGAACGAGTTTAATAATAAGAAGAAATAATATTTAAATACTGTGAATTATACAGAAACATTAGACTTTATGTTTTCGCAGCTACCCATGTACCAACGTAGCGGAAAAGCAGCATATAAAGCTAATTTAGATAATACAATTGCTTTTGATAATTACTTAAATCATCCGCACACAAAATATAAAACTATTCATGTTGGTGGCACAAATGGCAAAGGTTCTGTCTCGCATATATTAGCTTCTGTTTTGCAAGAAGCAGGTTATAAAGTTGGCTTATACACGTCTCCACATTTAAAAGATTTTAGAGAAAGAATTAAAATTAATGGTAAAGATATAACAGAAAATGCTGTTGTAAAGTTCATTAATAATAATAAAGAATTTATTTCTAAACTTAAGCCTTCGTTTTTTGAAATGACTGTTTTTATGGCTTTAGACTATTTCGAAAATCAAACTGTTGATATTGCAATTATAGAAGTTGGCTTAGGCGGAAGACTAGACTCTACAAATATTATAAATCCCCTACTCTCGGTAATTACAAATATTGGTTTAGATCACACAGCATTTTTAGGAAACACATTAGAAGAAATTGCATCAGAAAAAGCTGGAATAATAAAAGAAAAAACTGCTATTATTATTGGTGAAACTCATAAAAATACTTTAGAAGTTTTTACCTCAAAAGCAAGAATCACAAATAGTAGAATAATTTTTGCAGATAAAAATTTTAATGTAGAATATTCGTTACTAAATAGCGATAATACACAAGAATACAAACTATCTGATAATAGCCTTAATATCTCTAAGCTAAATATAGATTTATTGGGTAAATATCAAGAAAAAAATACTGTAACTGCACTGCAATCAATAATTGAACTAAAAGAATCGTTAGAAATATCCAATACAAGTATTATTGAAGGATTTAAAAATGTAGTTAAAAACACAAATCTTTTAGGAAGATGGCAAATATTAGGAGCTAATCCACGAATAATATGCGATACAGCACATAATTTAGAAGGTTTAACCTATGTAATTAATCAAATTAAACAAACTCCTTATAAAACTCTACACTTTGTCTTTGGTGCTGTAAACGACAAAAATATTGATAGTATATTAAACATACTACCAAAAAAAGCAATTTACTATTTTACTAAAGCAAATATTCCTAGAGCATTAAGCGAAGAAATTTTGTTAAAAAAAGCAACAAATATAGGTTTGGTTGGTAAAGCTTATACTAATGTTGATAATGCTTTTAAGTTTGCAATAAAAAATTCTAATCATAACGATTTGATTTTTATAGGTGGTAGTACATTTGTTGTTGCAGAAGTACTATAAACTAAGATTATTTATTAAAATTGTTTTGTATATTTAAAAAACCACATTATATTTGCACCCGCTTAGGGCGATTAGCTCAGTTGGTTCAGAGCACTTGGTTTACACCCAAGGGGTCACAAGTTCGAATCTTGTATCGCCCACGAAAACATAAAAGCCACTCTATGAGTGGCTTTTGATTTACACCTAAATTTGCTTATTTCTATACTATATTGTTATTCCGTATATTATGTGGTTCGATAATTTCATATATTTATATGGAAATACATTCTTTTTCAAAATTATAAATCTTTCAAATTTCGATTCAGAATACTCATTATAAATCGTTTTACCATATCTACTTCATCACTTTTGCTAGTAGCAATAAAAAGTGTTAATGAGGCTAAGGCTTCATTACTAATTATTGTTTCATTACCCTCATTTATAAGAGCTTTATTCTTATACAGAAAGTAAAGAAAACAAGCAGCTGCAATACGTTTATTACCGTCAACAAAGGAATGATTTTTCACAATAAAATAAAGTAGGTTTGCAGCTTTTTCTTGAATACTAGGATATAGTTCCTGCCCAGCAAATGTTTATGCTATTTGATTTATTGAACTATGAAAGCTATTAATCTTTTGGTTTAGCAAATACATCACTTTCAAAATCTGAATACATTTCAGTGATAAAACTTAGGTACTCATCATATTCTGGAAACAAAGTTTCTTGTTCTGTTATGCCTTTTATGTCTAATTCCTCGTGGTCGTAGTCATCAAGCAATTCCAAACCTTTTGCGAAATATTTAGCACCTCAATATTTTTGGTTTCATTTCTAGCTTCAATTGCACGACCTAATATCTGGATTCCTGTTTTTAGATATAAAACCTCTTGTTGCTTCTGTTCCATGCGTTTTTCATTTATTGCATATCCATGAACCAAATAGTCTTTCAAGCGTTGAGTAGCCCATTGACGAAATTGGGTTGCTTTTGTTGAGTTTACTCTATATCCTACTGATATAATCATGTCAAGATTATAAAGATTCATTTTACGCTTTTTACCATCAGCCGCAACTTGTTCCAAAATGGAACAGGTTGAATTTTTACATAATTCGTTTGATTTGTATATATTATTAATATGTTTAACAATAGCAGGACGATTAACATCAAAAAGTTGTGCAATAATATGGGCATCAAGCCATACAGTTTCCTTATCAAACTGAACTTTTATTTCCGTTTGATTATCCTCACTTTGAAATATCTCGATTTTATTCTGTTCCATCTTTATATTCGATTTTAATAGAGTAAATAATTTACAAATCAATATTTGCAAAGATACTCATTATTAAGCCTTAAACTCATCAGTAAATCCAAAATCCTAAATCAAAAGGTTCGATAATATCCCGCGAAAGCCCACTAAGAAAAAGGAAATCATTAATTATGATTTCCTTTTTTTATTATATCTATGCAAGCTTCTTAACAAAAGCTATTTATATCTAGAATTACTATCAACTATAGTTTAATAAATGCATTCTCAAACATCATTTATCATTAATATTATTTTGAATTATTATTAAATAAAATACCCGCAAGTCTTTATTTATTTTATTTTTTAGTAAATTAGCATTATTTATAATTTAAAGACATTAAATAATATGAAAAATATTATTCAATTATTTATCATAATATCATTTTTTTCTTGCTCTAATTCTAATGACAATAGGGTTTTAGTTGATTTTACTGATTCGTTGCTAGAAAAGCATAACAATAATAATAAAGATAATAAAACTGTCCATATTGCTATTGCTTCAATTACATCACCAAAAGAAACATATACATATTATGGAGATTTAATAAATTATTTATCACAGAAAGTAAAGCATCCTATTTATATTAAACAAAAAGAAACTTATGAAGAAGTAAATCTTCTTTTAGAAAATTCAGAAATAGATTTTGCATTTATTTGTAGCGGAGCATTTGTTAGCGAATACAAAAGAAAAAAAATAAAGCTATTAGCAGTTCCTCAGATTGACAATAAAACATATTATCACGCTTATATTATTGCACATAAAGAATCTAATGTAAAAAAAATTGAAGATTTAAAAAATAAGAAATTTGCATTTACAGATCCGCTATCGAACACAGGAAGATTATATCCATTAAAAAAATTAAAGGAATTAAATATTACAGAAGAAGAATTCTTTCTAAAAACAATTTACACATACGGACACGATATTTCTATTCAAATGGTTAATAGAGGAATTATCGACGGAGCCTCTATTAATAGTTTAATATATAATTACTTATTAATTCATAATCCAAAAAAAGTAGAGAATATAAGAATAATTAGCAAATCAGAAAGGTATGGAAACCCTCCAATAGTAGTTCCAGCATCTTTAAGCAACAAAAGCTTTGTTAAATATCAAAAAATATTTTTAAACCTTCATAAAGACAGTCTAGGCAAGAGTATTTTAGATAAACTAGAAATAGATAAATTCGTAGTAGTTGATGATACAATTTACAATAGCGTTTTTCAAATGAAGAAACAAATAGACAATGAAAAAGCAAATTAAAAACATAAAAATCCCTTTGTTTTGGAAGTTTGCAACCATTTTAGTTTTTATTGTATTAATATTTGGGTTAACAAATATTTTTCTATTATGGAATTCAGTTTATAATTCATTCGAAAAAGAAATTGATAAACGCTGTACCGTTTTAGCAAAAATTGTTGCCGAAAAATCGGTAAGCCCATTAGTCTATGAAGATTACCTAAGCTTACATAATATTTTAGATGAAATAAAACAAAGCGACCCAAGTATTTCGTATGCTTTCATTTTAAATGAGGCAAACGAAATTATTGCACACACTTACGAAGTTAATATACCTTATAGTTTAATAAATGTAAACTCGCACAAGAATGGGAAAGCAAATATTCAAGTTATTAAAACCAATAATTTTAAATACCCTGTAATTCGTGATATTGCTTACCCAATATTAAATGGAGATATTGGAACAGTTCGCTTAGGTATTGTAGAGGAGCAAATTCAAGAAGAAATAACAGAAGTAACATACAGGTTAATACTAATGATTTCAGCATTTTTAGTTTTTGGTCTTTTTGGAGCATTATTTTTTTCTTTGTTAATAACCACTCCTATTAGAAAGATATCCAAAAACATTCAACATATAGATTTAAAAAACATAGAAACAATAGAAACCATTATCCCAGAGCGCAAAAAGCTTAACATATTCAATATACAAATTAACGACGAAATGGATATTTTAGTTAGTAAATTAACAGATATGATTTCTCGTTTAAAACGAAGTAGAATAGAGCTCAAAGAGAGCCAAGAGGCATTAATTCAAGCAGATAAATTAGCAGCACTAGGCACACTATCTGCTGGAGTAGCACACGAAATAAACAATCCTATTTCTGGAATAAAAAATTGTATTAACCGAATTAATAAAGACCAAAAAAATATTGAGCAAAACACTAAGTATATTGTATTAATTAAAGATGCTGTTGGTAAAATCGAAGGAGTAGTATCTAGACTATTAACCTTTAGCAGAAAGCAAGATATTAAATTTGAAAAAATAAATATAAATAAAGTTATAGAGAATTCAATAAAGCTAACTAGTCATAAATTAATAACCAACAATGTAAGTACAAATCTAAATTACACTGAAGAATATTTTGTTACAGGAGATTTTAATCATTTAGAGCAGGTGTTTGTAAATTTAATACTTAATAGTTTAGATGCTATAATTGAGAAAAAAGAAAATTACTCAAAAATACAAGGAGAAATAAATATTTCAATAAATTCGACATCAGATAAAATATACATCCATCTTAAAGATAATGGAATAGGTATTCCAGAGAATGTAAAAGACAAAATATTTAATCCATTTTTTACCTCAAAAAAAGAAGGAAAAGGAACAGGAATAGGCTTATCAATTTCATATAATTTAATAGAAGAGCACAAAGGAAATATTACCTTTAGTAGTAGTATAAATAAAGGCACAGAATTTATTATTGAGTTGCCAGTTTTTATAAAATAAAAATAATAATTTATGATAATATATGTAATAGACGACGAACGAATAATTAGAGTTTCATTAGCAGACGAATTAAGAGATGCAGGTTTCGAAGTTTATGAATTTTCACACGCAGGACAAGCACTTTCTCAGATTAAAGAAATCACTCCCGAAATAGTTATTACAGATTTAAGAATGCCTGATATTAATGGTATAGAGTTCTTAAAAAGAATAAAAATATTTAAAAAAGACATTTGCGTAGTATTAATGACAGCATTTTCTACTGTAGAAACAGCTGTGGAAGCAATGAAACTTGGTGCTTACGATTATATTAGTAAACCTTTCGATAACGAAGAAGTATTATTAATAATAAAACGAATAATAGAGTTAAAACAAATAAAACAAGAGAATAAAGAACTTAAAATTAAGCTAAAACAAGATTACGATTTTTCGTCATATGTAGGAAATAGCAAGAGTGTAGAAAAAATCTTTGATTTAATAAAAATTGTAGCACAAAAGAATACATCCGTTTTACTTATTGGCGAAACTGGTACAGGTAAAGAATTACTAACAAATATTATACACTATAATAGCCCTAGAAGTAAAAAGCCATTTATTAAAGTGAGTTGTGCAATTCTTAGTAGAGAAATATTTGAATCGGAACTTTTTGGTCACGAAAAAGGTTCGTTTACAGGTGCAATATCAGAAAAAATAGGCCGTTTCGAAATAGCAAACGGAGGTACACTTTATTTAGACGATATTGACGATGTACCGTTAGATATGCAAGTAAAACTATTAAGAGTATTAGAAGAAAGAAAAATTGAGCGTGTAGGAAGTAGTAAAGAAATAAATATTGATATAAGGCTTATTGCATCAACAAAAAAGGACCTAAGAAAAATGGTAGAAGAAGGTACATTTAGAGAAGATTTATTCTATAGATTAAATGTATTTCCAATAGAATTATCGCCTCTTAGAGAGAGAAAAAGTGATATTGTAAACTTGTCTAAATATTTTGTGTCAAAATATTGCGATGATACCAATAAAAAGATTGATGAAGACGTTTTCGAAATATTAAAAAACTATCCATTTCCTGGAAATATTAGAGAATTACGTAATTTGATTGAAAGATTGGTGTTACTAAGTATAAATAATAACATTACTAAAGATATTGTACCTATAGAAATAAAAAATACAGAATATAATTCCTCTTACTTTTCTTTCGATAATAAAACACTCACAGATATTGTAGACGAAGTAGAAAAAAACGCAATACTAACAGCTTTGGATAAAACAAACGGTAATAAATCTAAGGCATCAGATATTTTAGGTATTCCTGCATCTACATTAAAATCAAAAATAGATAAATTTAGGCTTTAAAAACTGACGAAATATCAACTTTATAGACGAAATATCGTCGAAAATTATACAATATAAAATATACCAAACTTATCTTTTAATTTAATTAATATTTCTTACTTATTAATATAAAGACACTTATGTCTTTTATTATTGTAATTAACGTTTATTATTTATTTAATAGGCATACCTATTGATAAAAAGAAAACGAAATAAAAAATATTAATAATTTAAAATTAAAATCATGAGAAAGAATATCATTTATGTAGCAGCCATTTTATTATTTGGCTCAATCTTATCTTTAAGCGGTTGTAATAAAGATACAGAAGAGGAAGATCCTATTATTGTAGATCCAGGAACAAGCACAACAGAACTTTTAGTTAAAAAATTCTCGGCTGCTCCTACTTTAGATGGAAGTATCGACCAAATGTGGGGAACAGCACAAACATTAACAGGTACGACAGAAGTTCCTGAATTATCTGCAAGAAATACATATTTAAACGGCGATGGCGCTGGAACAGAAGAAAATCTAGGTTTATTTGCTCCTTACTCTGGCGAAAAATATGACTTTAAAATGCGTTCTGGATATTTC
>DAOVTE010000180.1 GCA_030627705.1 Bacteroidales bacterium | reverse complement strand
CTATTGTCTTAGAAATTTCTCACCAATCAATTAACGTGTTTATTTGAGTGAAAAATGTCTTTTTAACTTTTCTCGCACGTGAATCACAAATACTATCAGCTAAAGTAGGTTGTTTATATATTTTCATATGTAAATATACAACATAAGATAGTATAATACAAATAGTTAAATAAAATAATATAATATATTTTTCAAGATTTTACCGTGCAACGGTCTTATAAGTGTATTTGCGTTTCTGCTTTCAATAATTTATCAATAATAATTCGCAAATTAGTTTTTAGCTCAAAAAAACTTAACAATTTTAGGATACCTTAATAATAAAGAGTTTTTATTTCTTAAAATTTGCAATATCTTTGCTTTATAACATGTATAGAGATATGTGTTTTTTTGTTATTTTATTAAAAACAATTAATGAAATTTGAGATATTAAATAAAGACACAAGATCTAAAGCTCGTACAGGAATAATTACAACTGCACATGGGGAAATCCAAACTCCAATTTTTATGCCTGTTGGCACGGTTGGTTCTGTAAAAGCTGTTTCGCAACAAGATCTGAAAGATGATATAAAAGCACAAATTATTCTTGGAAATACATACCATTTATATTTAAGACCAGGAATTGATGTTTTAGAAAAAGCTGGAGGTTTACATAAATTTATGAATTGGGATAGGCCAATGTTAACCGACAGTGGAGGGTATCAAGTATTTTCGTTATCAGCAAACCGTAAACTAAAAGAAGAAGGTGCAGAATTTAGATCGCACATTGATGGATCTAAACACTTATTTACACCCGAAAAAGTTGTTGATATACAACGAATAATTGGTGCAGACATTATTATGGCTTTTGATGAATGCCCACCTTATCCAAGCACAAAAGAGTATGCTAAAAATTCAATGATGTTAACGCACAGATGGTTAAAGCGTGGCTGGGATTATTTTAATGCAAGTCAACCAAAATATGGCTATAGTCAAGCATTTTTCCCAATTGTACAAGGTAGCACTTACAAAGATTTAAGGATACAATCAGCAGAAACAATTGCTGCATACAGTAGTTTTGGTAATGCAATTGGAGGCTTATCTGTTGGCGAACCTATAGAAGATATGTATGAAATGCTCGAAATTGTAAATAATATTCTTCCTTTAGAAAAACCAAGATATTTAATGGGAGTAGGAACACCTGTAAATATTTTAGAAGGAATTGCTCTAGGCACAGATATGTTCGATTGTGTAATGCCAACTCGAAATGCTAGAAACGGAATGTTGTTTACCTCGGAAGGTATTATCAATATAAAAAATAAGAAATGGGAAGACGATTTCTCGCCAATTGATTCTAATGGAACGTCTTATGTTGATACATACTATACAAAAGCATACTTACGACATTTAATGCACGCTAAAGAATATTTAGCAGCACAAATAGCAAGTATACATAATCTTGCATTTTATTTATGGCTTGTAGAGGAAGCTCGATATCACATAAATAAAGGTGATTTTTACGAATGGAAATCTGTAATGGTTATTAAATTAGCAACACGTTTATAATATGTTGAAGAAGCTTGATATATATATAATTAAAAAATTCTTAGGCACATTTTTTTTTGCATTATTGCTTATTCTTGGTATTGCAATAATTTTTGATGTTTCAGAAAAAATTGATGATTTTATAGAGAAAGAAGCTCCTATAAGAGCTATTGTTTTTGATTATTATTTAAACTTTATTCCATACTTTGCTAACCTATTTGCTCCATTATTTGTATTTATTGCCGTTATATTTTTTACATCTAAAATGGCTTTTGATACTGAAATAATAGCCATACTTAGTAGCGGTATAAGCTTTAGACGATTATTATTACCTTATTTTATCTCGGCATTAATTTTAGCAATTTTATCTTTCTCTTTAGGAAATTTTATTATTCCCTCTGCTAATAAAACTAGGCTAGAATTCAAAGAAATTTATATAAGAAATAAACTTAGAAACAGCGATAAGAATATTCATAAGCAAATAGAATCTGGGAGTTTTATTTATATGGATAGCTATACAATACAGTCGAATATTGGTTATAAATTTGTAATTGAAAATTTTGCTGATGGAAAACTTAAAACAAAAATAATCTCTGATTTTATAAAATGGGATACAACAAAAAACAAATGGACTATTCATAATTATGTAATACGTGAAATAATTGAGGAAATTGAAGATTCAGTCACCATCTATAAAGAGATTATAGAAAAAGGGAAGACAATGGATACTACACTTAATATCTTGCCAAAAGATTTTGCTCGCAGAGACGAAATTGTTGAAACAATGAATATGTTTAGACTAGATGAATTTATTGAAGAACAAAGAATGCAAGGGGCTACTAATGTAGATATATATTTAGTTGAAAAATATAAAAGAATTGCAGTTCCATTTTCTACATTTATTCTCACTTTAATAGGTTTATCTATTTCCTCGCGCAAAACTCGTGGAGGAATAGGAATTCATTTGGCTTTAGGGTTTCTATTAAGCTTTTCATATATATTATTTATGCAATTATCAACAAATATTGCTCTAGGAGGAAGCATGCCAGTTATTCTTGGAATATGGATACCAAACATAATATTTGCTATTATCGGACTGTTCTTATATTATAAAGCACCAAAATAGCTTTTCTAGAAAGAGATATTATTCTACTTTGTTTTAAAAGGAGAATTATTAAATATTTTTTTCGAAATTAAACTAAAATAATCATTAGTGATAATTTCTAAAGAATTCTCGTTTGTTGGTATTTGATTAGTAACATAGCTGCCAAACACAAATTTACCATTATTATTGTAGATAGAATAATGGACTTTTAGCTTTTTAGTAGTTGAATAAGGACTTGAATAATTTTTTCTTATTTCGAACTGAGTAATAAATAGGAAATAATCATTATTATATTTCTTTGATAAGTCTGACAATAGATTTGTATCTTTAAATATAACGTGCATAAATTGTAAATCACGGTTTACAACTCTGCTTTTAATTTGTCCACCAGAGATTGAATGCCTAGATTCGTGTTTTATATATTCTGACTTGTCTTTTGGGATTAAGAAATATTTTAAATTGTTCTTGTTTATTTTTGTAGCTAATGGTGTTGCGTAATAATGTTGAATATTCTCAAAAATACTAAATAAATCCTCTTGTGAGTCTCCTGTTGTGCTCGAAAGTATCGATATAGATTCTACCGAATCGTTAAACGTATTATTAACTTCGTTATCTAACGATTGCCTGAAATAATTCAATATTTGTTCGTGTTCTTTATTACTTTGTTTAGCAATTTTATATTCATCATCAACAAGATACATTAATGAAAAAAAAGGAACAATAAGAACTTTGCTTGGTGTTATTGCAAGAGTTTTTTGTTTTTGTGCATAGCTTATAGAAACTATTAGTATAAGTATTATTATTACGGTTGTTTTTTTCATTGTGCTTTTTGTTTTTAACTTTATTGTTTATGTATACTCTCAAAGTATATGCATATAAAGATTTATACCTAAGATCTAATCAAGTTTACAAGCTCATCAAAGTTTATTTTTACTTGCTCGCCAGAGTTCATTTTTTTTATGGTAATTGTGTTTTCCTCTATTTCGTTTGCTCCAATTAGTGCTACAAAAGGTATTTGTTTATTATTGGCATAAGTAATTTGTTTTTTTAGTTTTGCCGATGAAGGGTATAGCTCTGCTTTTATTCCTTTTTCTCTAAGACTTTGTAATAATTTAATACAGTATTTTTCTTCTTTTTCACCAAAATTCACAAACATAAGTTCAGTGGATGTATTCGTAGTTTTTGGAAAAGCATCAAGTTGTAATAATACATCGTAGATTCTATCTGCACCAAATGAAACCCCAACTCCAGATATATCTTTTAGTCCAAAAACTTCTGTTAAGTTATCGTATCTTCCTCCGCCTGTTATACTTCCTATTTCAACATTGCACGCTTTTACTTCTAAAATTGCACCGGTATAATAATTTAGTCCTCTAGCTAAGGAGAAATCTAACTCAAGTGTAGATTTTTTTAAACCAAGTTCAGAAATATAAGTTGTAATATAATTAAGTTCGCTTATTCCTTGTTTGCCAATTTCAGAATTTTTAGCTTCGAATAACTTACCAAGTTCATCGATGGAAAACGATTCGTTACTAATTTTCTCTTTAAAGAATAAAATTAGTTCATTATTAACATTGTTTTTTTCTAATTCTTCGGCAACTTTATCTATTCCAATCTTATCTAGTTTATCAATTGCTACTGCAATATCAATAATTTTTTCTGGTTGATTAAAAGATTCTGCAATTCCTTGTAGAACTTTTCTATTATTTAGTTTTATAACAGTAGAAATATTTAGTTTGCTAAAAACTTCATCAATAATTTGAATTAGCTCAACTTCATTTAATAGAGAATTGCTTCCAACTACATCAACATCGCATTGATAAAACTCCCTATACCTTCCTTTTTGCGGACGATCTGCTCGCCAAACAGGTTGGATTTGGTATCGCTTAAATGGAAAAGTTATATCGTTTCGGTGTTGCACAACGTACCTTGCAAACGGTACGGTTAAATCGTAACGTAATCCTTTTTCGGATATTTCTGTTGTAAGTTTTGTGGAATTTTTCTCTGTTAAATGTTTATCACTAGCTTTATTAATAAAGTCACCAGAGTTTAATATTTTAAACAGTAATTTATCACCTTCTTCGCCATATTTCCCCATTAATACGGAAAGGTTTTCCATTGCAGGAGTTTCTATAGGAGAGTATCCGTAAAGTTCAAAAACATTTCTGATTGTATCAAAAATATAGTTTCTTCTTATCATTTCTGAAGGAGAAAAGTCTCTAGTGCCTTTTGGTATTGAAGGTTTTTGTGCCATAATAAATACGTTTTAACAGTGTGCAAACGTAAATAAAATTCACGTTTTTTCCAAATTAAGAAATTAAGGTAAATTGGTTCATAATAATGGATACAGATTGTTTATGCGAGAGTGATATTACTTAGCAGATGCTGATAAATTGATATTACAACTTAATAAACCCTGCTACAAAACACATAATATTACATAACCTTTTTTTATCTTGTAACGTTTATAAGACCAATGAATTATAAAAACAACATAATAACAAAACGTAACTCTCTAACGGGGGGGGGGGTTACGTAAATTAATACCTCCGTAAGTAATTTTTAATAGTGATTACGAACATTAATGTTCGTAGAAATTTAGAGTAAAATAAATTAATAACGATTAAAAATTACAAAAAATGAATAAAATAAAATCGCTAATAGTAATAATATTAGCAAGTATGGTAATGTTTTCTTGCGAAAAACAAACGGAAGAACCAACGTTAAATAATAGTACAACAATGTCTACCAACGATTTAACTGTATACAATAAAATAATTTCTTTTAAAGGGAAATTAGATGCAGTAAGAGCAAACGATGGTTTAATAACAAAAGCTGGTGAACAACCTTTAAGTGTAGATAGTACAGTTTGGTATTTAGAAGCTTTACTAAACTTCACTAAAGCAAGAGCAGAAATTTTTTATAACACAAATACAATAGATTCTGTTTTTAAAACAATAACATTAAACGAGAATGAGTTAGTTGAGTGGGACGATATGTTGGAAATGTACGATGCTCTAGAAGACAGTATAGATACCAAGTTAGCAGAAATAGAAACAGAAACAAAAGTACTAAAGTTAGCCGATATTTCTGTTGAAACATTAGATGGTGTAGTAACTATTAAAATGGTTACAGTTATTTATTGGGTTATTCCAGGTTGTCCATTAAGTAACACCGAAACTTCGTGGTTTTGGGGTAAAAAATTAGGAACTTGTAATGGAGATTATTCAGGCGTATATGATGCAACAGATAGATTAGAATACGTTGCAAATGGTAATGGAACTTCACTTGTTTCGGGTTCATGTTATTTTACAGATATTGATTGTTTATCTGATTTTTTTCTTGATTACCCTCATAACAATAATGATGTATTAAGTTATGGCGTTAGTAATCATTATCTTTTTTATTACGTAGATAATACAAACAATTTTGAACCATGTTTTATACCAAGTGATTTATCATACTTTATTAGTGGGGT
>DAOVTE010000155.1 GCA_030627705.1 Bacteroidales bacterium | reverse complement strand
GTCATAGTAGGAAACGCATTGTAATGATGCCTAGTGGTAGTATAAAAGAAAGTGAAACTAGATAAGAAGCCGAAGCCGAGCGAACCGAGCCAAGGGTCTTATTCCACATTAGAAACCACAGCCGAAGGACTGAACATTAGATTAGTTAAAACTGGGTCTAAACCATACTTTTAGCAATGAAGCGAGTGTGCTAGCGAAAAGGTAACGTTTAGATTAGTAATAGTTTCAATATAATATATATTAATAAACTCTTGTTTAAATATTCTTTATAAATTTTAATAGATAAGTCGTCGAGACTTAATAGATGTGAAGGTAAAATAAATGCACTTGCTAAGTGTGCATTTTTAATAATTGGAATGTTTACTTTAATGGTTCTTGTATTAATTGCAGTTGTTATTAAGCAGGATATCAGGTAATTTTTTTGAGATATTTACTGCAAAATATATATAAGATTTTAGCCTTTTTTATTGTTTGTCCAATTTAATGGTGCAGTTTTTTAACTAATACCTAATAATTTATTAATCTTTAATCTGTCGAATCCAATTACAATTTGTCCGTTAATTTCTGTTTGCGGAACTCCTTGTTGACCACTTTTTTTAACCATTCTTTCGGCTGCTTTTTGATCTTTAGAAACATCTATATCGTTGTATTTAATTCCTTTTTCGTCGAAATAACGCTTTATTTGTGTGCAATATGTGCAAGTTGGTGTAGAATATACTGTAAGTTGTTTTTGTAATTTAGAATCATCATCAGATTTAGCAACATAAATATTTTCGGCAAAAAGCGATTTGTAAAAATTTGCTCCGTTACAACCTTTCGAAAGGTTTATGTATTTACCATTTTCAAATGTTAATAAAGTTGGAACGGAAGTTATAGAATATTCTGTGTGAATATCTTTAACCGTATCTACATTGGCAGAAAAAATAATTGCATTTTCGATTAATCCTTCTTCAATATTTTTTATTGCACAATCGCTTATCTCCGAACCTTTTTTGTAAAGTAAGCAGTAAGCCTTTTTTGTATCCTTAATATTTCGGATTAATTCTTTGTGCGAATTTATTTCTTTTATCATCACGATAAGTTAAAAGTTTGTAAAGTGTAAAGTTCATAAAGCTACTTTCAACTTTAAAAACTTTACACTTTTAACTGTATTTCTACATCATACCTGGCATGCCGCCCATTCCTGGAGCACCACCCATTGGCATTGCTGGTTCGTCTTCTTTAATATCAGCTATTACACATTCTGTAGTTAGAAGCATTCCTGCAATAGAAGCTGCATTTTCTAAAGCTACACGTGCAACTTTTACAGGGTCGATAACTCCTGTTGATAAAAGATTTTCGTAAACATCTGTTCTAGCATTGTAGCCAAAATCGCTTTTACCTTCTTTTATTTTTTGAACAACTACAGAGCCTTCGCCACCTGCATTTGCTACTATCTGACGTAATGGTTCTTCAATAGCACGTTTTATAATTGCAATACCTGTAGTTTCGTCTTCGTTCTCGCCTTTAATATTTTTTAAAGCCTCAATAGCTCTAATGTAAGCAACTCCGCCACCAGGAATAATTCCTTCTTCAACAGCAGCTCTAGTTGCGCTTAAAGCATCTTCTACACGGTCTTTTTTCTCTTTCATTTCTACTTCGCTAGCAGCACCAACGTAAAGAACAGCTACACCACCTGCTAATTTTGCAAGTCTTTCTTGTAATTTTTCTTTATCGTAATCTGATGTAGAAATCTCAATAGCAGAACGAATTTGAGTTACTCTTGTTTTAATATTTTCTTTAGAACCTGCACCGTTTACAATTGTAGTATTTTCTTTGTCGATTACAACTTTTTCTGTTGTTCCACACATTTCTAATGTAGCACCTTCTAGAGTTAATCCTTTTTCTTCGGATATAACTGTTCCGTTAGTTAATATAGCAATATCTTCTAACATTTCTTTTCTTCTATCGCCAAATCCTGGAGCTTTTACAGCAGCAACTTTAAGCGATCCTCTAAGTCTATTTACTACTAATGTGGTTAATGCTTCGCCATCTATATCTTCTGAGATAATTAATAATGGTCGTCCTTCTTGTGCTGCTGGTTCTAGAACAGGAAGGATATCTTTCATTGTTGATATTTTTTTGTCGGTAAGCAAAATATATGGATTCTCTAAAACAGTTTCCATTTTTTCTGTATCTGTAATAAAATAAGGTGATAAGTAACCTCTATCGAATTGCATACCTTCAACAATTTCTACAGTTGTATCTGTACCTTTTGCTTCTTCTACAGTAATTACACCTTCTTTTTTAACTTTTTTCATCGCTTCTGCTATAAGCGACCCAATATTTTTATCATTATTTGCAGAAACAGTTCCTACTTGTTCGATTTTACTATAATCGTCGCCAACATTTTCCGATTGAGTATGAAGGCTTTCTACAACAGCTTTAACTGCTTTGTCTATTCCTCTTTTTAAATCCATAGGATTTGCGCCTGCTGTAACATTTTTTAATCCAACAGTTACAATGCTTTGAGCAATTACGGTAGCAGTTGTTGTTCCGTCACCAGCATCGTCGTTAGTTTTAGAAGCAACTTCTTTAACCATTTGCGCACCCATATTTTCAAATGCATCTTCTAGTTCAATTTCTTTTGCTACAGTTACGCCGTCTTTTGTAATTTGTGGAGCACCAAATTTACGGTCTATAACTACGTTTCTACCTTTTGGTCCTAAAGTTACTTTTACAGCGTTAGATAATTTGTCTACACCATTTTTAAGTAAGTCGCGAGATTCAATATCGAATTTTATTTCTTTTGCCATTTTAAATAATGTTTATTTTATGATTTTTGTGTTTGAGGTTATAATTTTGCTAATATATCTGAAAGTTCTAACATAAGATATTTTTCTCCATTATGAGAGATTTCTGTACCCGAGAAACTAGAATATAATACAGTATCGTTAATGTTGATGTTTTTAATTTCGTTACCAATTGCAATAACTTTTGCTTTAGGTTGTTTTTCTTGTGCACTATCTGGAATGATTAAACCAGATTTTGTTTTTGTTTCGGCTTTTTCTTGCTTTACAAGAACTCTTTCGCCAATTGGTTGTATTCTAGAATTATTCATTTTAAATTATATTTATTTTTTGAAAAACATATCATTTTTTATACCAATTTAGAACTAATGACAAATATTTGATTTTTTTGACATTTTAGACTGTCAGATTGGCTTAAAAACCAAAGGGTTCTTATGATATGCTAAAGAACAATTTATAGCTTGACAAATATCATTAAAACAATCCTTTTTTGAATATAATTTTGCGCTAAGAAATAAACATAAATTAAGATGGCAATAGAGGATAAAATAAAACAACTAGTTGAAAATAGAGAAAAAGCTAAATTAGGTGGAGGACAAAAGCGAATTGATTCTCAGCACGCAAAAGGCAAATTTACGGCTAGAGAGAGAATAGAATTACTTTTAGACGAGGGTTCTTTCGAAGAGTACGATATGTTTGTTGTGCATCACAGTACAGATTTTGGTTTAGACAAACAAAAATACCTTTCTGATGGAGTGGTAACAGGACACGGAACAATTGATGGGAGAGTTATTTATGTTTTTGCTCAAGATTTTACTGTATTTGGTGGTTCTTTATCCGAAACATTTGCAAAAAAGATTTGCAAAGTAATGGATCAAGCAATGAAAGTTGGTGCTCCAGTTATAGGATTAAACGATAGTGGTGGTGCAAGAATTCAAGAAGGAGTGCAGAGCTTAGCTGGATATGCAGAGATTTTTCAACGAAATATTATGGCTTCTGGTGTAATACCACAACTTTCGGCAATTTTTGGACCTTGTGCTGGTGGTGCAGTTTATTCTCCAGCTTTAACAGATTTTATTGTTATGTCTGAAAAATCTTCATACATGTTTGTAACCGGACCAAAAGTAGTGAAAACTGTTACAGGCGAAGATATAACATCAGAAGATTTGGGAGGAGCAATGGTTCATGCGTCAAAATCAGGAGTTACGCATTTTGTTTCGGAGACAGAAGAAGAAGGAATAATGTTACTTAGAAAATTATTGACATATTTACCTCAAAATAATTTGGAAGAACCACCTGTTACATTCTGCGACGACCCAATTGACAGATTAGAAGATGCGCTAAATAATATTATTCCTGAAAATCCAAATAAGCCTTACGATATAAAAGATGTAATAGAAATGATTGTTGATAGAAGCGAATATCTTGAGGTTCAAAGACATTATGCTCCAAATATAGTTACAGCTTTTGCGAAATTTAATGGAATGCCAGTTGGTATTATTGGAAATCAGCCAAATTATTTAGCGGGAGTTTTGGATATTAATGCCTCAAGAAAAGCTGCTAGGTATATTAGGTTTTGCGATGCATTTAATATTCCTATTATTACTTTAGTTGATGTGCCTGGATTCTTACCAGGTAGTATTCAAGAATATGGAGGAATAATTATTCATGGTGCAAAACTATTGTTTGCATACGGCGAAGCTACAGTTCCTAAAATTACAATCACATTGCGTAAATCATATGGCGGAGCACATGACGTTATGAGTTCTAAACAATTACGTGGTGATATAAATTATGCTTGGCCATCTGCCGAAATTGCAGTTATGGGAGCACAAGGCGCAATAGAAGTTCTTTATAATAAAGATATAAGTTCTATTGAAAACGAAGACGAAAAAGAGAAGTTTGCAATCAAAAAAGAAAAAGAATACAAAGAGAAATTTGCAAATCCATATCAAGCTGCTTCTTATGGTTTTATTGATGATATTATTGAGCCACGAAATACAAGGTTTAGAATTATTAGAGGATTGCAGACATTGGCAACAAAGAAAGATAGTAATCCACCAAAAAAACATTCAAATATTCCATTATAAATTATGAAAGAAGAACTATTTATTCAAGGTGTTTCTGTAGCTGTAATAGGTTATACAGTTGTTTTTTTATCACTAGTAGGATTGTTTATATTTTTTACTTATTTGGCTAAAGTATTAGCATATTTTAATAAGCCAAAATGTAGCCATAAAAACCCTGATGATTGCAAAGAAAAACAGCAAGATATTATTACAGGAGAGGTAGGAGCTGCAATTAGTACAGCATTATATATGTATTTTAATGAGCAACACGATAAAGAATCTGGATTATTAACAGTTAAGAAGGTATCTAGGAGATATTCTCCGTGGAATTCTAAAGTGTATAATGTGATGAATAATAGATTAAATTAAAACAAATTTTGAATTGTATTAAATTTTCAAACTAATAAAATAATGAAAAACTATAAATTTAAGATAAGAGGAAACCAATACTTTGTAGATATTGTAAATGTAGAGAAAGATACAATAGAACTAGAAGTAAATGGAACTAAATATAATGTGGAAATAGAACATGATATTAACCAAAGTAAGACTCCTACTATTGTTAGAAGGAAAGTTGCTCCTCCAAAATCTCAGCCAAATACAATAGCTAGTAAACTATCTGTAATTAATGCGCCATTACCAGGAAGTATTTTTAAACTTAATGTAAAAGAAGGCGATATTATTGAGAAAGGCGATGTGCTTTTAATTATGGAAGCAATGAAAATGGAAAACAATATTTTATCAGAAACTAGTGGTGTAGTTAAGAAAATACACATTTCTGAAGGCGATACTGTTTTACAAAACGATAAATTAATAGAGATAGGATAAGAATTATGGAAGGTTTATACAATTTTTTCGAGTTTTCGGGATTCCTAAATTTTACTGCAGGACACGGTATAATGATTCTTATAGGATTAGTATTTCTGTTTTTAGCAATAAAATATAATTACGAACCATTATTATTAATTCCTATTGGTTTCGGAGTTCTTATAGGGAACATACCTTTTTTGCAAGATGCAGATTTACAATTAGGAATTTACGAAGAGGGAAGTGTACTTAATTTATTATATCAAGGAGTGGTAAAAGGAATTTACCCGCCACTTATTTTTCTTGGTATTGGTGCAATGACCGATTTCTCTACACTAATTTCTAGTCCAAGATTAATGCTTTTAGGTGCAGCTGCACAAGTTGGTATTTTCTTAACATTTTTGGGTGCAATTTATCTAGGTTTTAATATGAGCGAAGCAGGGGCTATTGGTATTATTGGGGGAGCAGATGGTCCTACAGCAATATTTTTATCATCGAAACTAGCAAACGGATTAAACGGAAATCTAAATTTAATTGGTCCGATTGCAATTGCTGCATATTCGTATATGGCTTTAGTTCCAGTAATTCAACCTCCAATTATGCGATTGCTAACCACAAAAAAAGAAAGAGTAATTAGAATGAAACCTCCACGAGCAGTTTCTAAAACAGAGAAAATACTTTTTCCAATAATTGGATTGCTTTTAACAGGATTTATTTCTCCAGGAGCATTACCTCTTTTAGGAATGTTGTTTTTTGGTAATTTATTAAAAGAATCTATGGTTACAAATAGATTAGCAGAAACTGCAAGAAATTCGTTAATAGATATAGTAACTATTCTTTTAGGACTTACAGTTGGAGCATCTACGCAAGCCGATGTATTTCTTACATCGCAATCTATGTTGATATTCTTATTGGGAGCTATTTCGTTTATGATTGCAACAGCAGGTGGAATTATGTTTGCAAAAGTTATGAATATATTTACTAAAGCTGATAATAAAATAAATCCGCTAATTGGAGCCGCAGGAGTTTCTGCCATACCAGATAGCGCTAGGGTAGTGCAGCACGAAGGATTAAAAGCAGACCCAACAAATCATTTGCTTATGCATGCAATGGCTCCAAATGTTGCGGGTGTAATTGGCTCGGCTGTTGCTGCTGGTATATTAATGAGTTTTTTAATGTGATAAGTTAGAGAAAAGAAATTCTTAAACAAATAAGTTGCGTAGAATTTAGCCTGTGGTACTTTAATATTGGCTAGAACGAAAATTTAAATATTTTGTATTTTAATAATAATTTACAAAATATTTAAGTTTTTGATGTGGTATGGGAACTTTCATTCTCGCTTAAAAGGACGAGACTACTGATTTTATTTACATTTATACAGATGTTTATATCGAACTCAGGTTAATGTTATTATTCTT
>DAOVTE010000055.1 GCA_030627705.1 Bacteroidales bacterium | reverse complement strand
CCAAAAACAGCAATTGCAAAAACAATTATTGTCCAAAATGGATAACTATTGTAAAGGTCTTGTTCTGCTTGAGGTAATATTTGTAGAGCTTCATTTGTAATAAATGTGTGTTGAAAAAATGAGCCAATTCCCATTAAGTTCCATAATAAAAAAAATACAGCTAATGTCCAGTACCAGATCGGTATTTTTGTTTTTTGATTTTTCATTTTTTAATTGTTTTTTATGTAATTTAAGTTGTCAAAATATCTTTAATAATAAATTTAATTCTTTATAAGAGGTAATACTTAAAAATAAGTTTTAATCTGTATCCTCAATTCCATCTTCTTCGTTATTTTCTTTATCTTTTAAAAAGTATTTTTTAATAAATCGCTTAGCAACCTTCTCTGTTGTTGGATAATAAGAATATAATGGTTGTCCTTTGTCTACTTTTTGTTTTCTATCCTCTGGTTTAATTATTTTTATATTTGCATTAAACTCTTCGTTTGTTGAGTATGCTCTTAAAACTCCTCTTGTGTAAGAAAAATAATACCAGTTATTGTCGTCAATAACTAGAAGCATATCTATTTTAGAACCACCACGTTTTTTTGTGATATTTATTATTCCATCGACATATCTATTAATTTGGATCTTATTTACATTACCTATTCCTATTGGACCATCGGATATAAACGATTTTGTTTTTGTATTCCAATTAAATTTAACATCGCTAAGGAACATTGTGTGTAAGAAATTCTTAGGTATTTTTTTTAATTGTCCTTGTAGTGCATATTCAGTCATTATTTTTTCTGACTCTTCTATTCCCACAAAATCTGCTAAACCTTTTGCGAATACACCATCATCTATATCTACAGATTCTAAGCCAGAAGCATCAAAAAAGTCTTTGGCCATAACTTCTATGGCTTTTTCAGCAAAGAAAAAATCTAAAGCAATAATTGTGTTTAGCCATACTGATGTATCGTTCAGATTTTCGTTAATATTACCTGAGGCCTTTAATTTAAATTGCCCAAAATCTATTCCTAAATTAAGTTTTCCTTCTCCGTATATATTACAGAATTTTTTATTTATACTGAGATAATTACCAACTAAATTAAATTCGTTTAACTTCTCTTTAGATGATATTTTATATTTTTTATCTGAATTATCGTAAAATAAATATCCTGTAGCACCCAAGATTTGTGTGTCGCTATATTTTTTGTGTTTATTAAAGAATGTACCATATATATGCGACGAGTCGTTTGTAATAAGAAATCCGTTATAAAGATCTATATTATTAATATCTTTATTCTCATCATTTATTGGTATATATATTTCTTCTGGATCTATTTCCGCTTTAAAGTTTATCCAATGCCTTGGAAGTGTTGTGCATTCGTGCGAAATTTTAGTTGAACCATCGAAACTTAGAAATTCATTTTTAGCTTGTAGTTTAAATTTGCCAGTATATGCATAACTAGGGCTTAATGTAAACCCATCTGCAATTCCTATTTTACCAGTTCCGTAGGTTTGGAATGTAGAGTCGACAGAAATTACATCGAAATGTATTACTTGTTTTCTCTTAGTTTCATCGATATAGTCGTAGTCGCCAGAAGATGAATAATCTTTTCGTCCATAAATATTTGTTGTAGCGTTGTAAATTGTATGATACCTGGTTGTAACGTTTGCAATTATTTTTGTATTTACTAATGGTTGCATTATTGCTTTTTTCTCTATTACTACTTTACCATCAATAGGGTAGATAACTGCATCTGCAACTTTTATAAACTTTACATCATTTGCATAAACTAAATGTTTATGTAAGCTAAATACTGCTGAAGGTGCAATAAAATTTAACGAGTCTTGTTTTGGGTGAATAGAAATAAATCTAGAACCTTCTATTTCTATATCTTCTTGTTCTATAGGGCTAAACTCATCGCCTTGGTTTTGAATATCTATAGCCTCTTTACTTGCACTCATTTCAATTTCGGCTTTATCCATATACCAAGTAAACTGATCCATAAAGCATATATATTGATTCGAAGGTAACTCTATAAAGCTTGCTTCTCCGTTTGATTTAAATTCGGCTTTTCGTTCGTTAAAATCTACGTGTGCTTTTACATCTTTAGTACTAAATGCTAATCCTTCAGTTTCAATTTCTTTAAGGTTAAATGATGATGTGTCGGCATCTATTTCATGTTCTTTAAATTTAAACTGGTTTGATAATAATTCTGAACCTGCAAAGTCCATTTTTCCAGACCCTCCTAACCCAACAGGTTCAAGTTGTAGTGTACCATTAATAATTGCTTGGTTATCGAACATATCCATAGGAGTTTTTTCGTTAGATGCAAATAACTGATCTTCATATGGCTCCCAATGTACGTATATGTTTTTACCCTCTACGCTAGGAAATTCTACACCTTTAATTTGTTTCTTTACAGTAAATTCATTTGCTTGTGCGTTCATAGAATCTGGGAAGAAGATAAAATCATCAGACTTTGTTGTTGATGTAATATAATTAATATCTCCATTTCCTCTTAAACCTCTATTGCTTAATTTTATTTCGTTACGAAATTTTCCTTTTCCTCCATATACATTATAGCCTGTTGGTGGAGAATTTCGTTTAAACCCTAATGAATAATCTGGCATAATTCCTAATTTTTCTTCAAATGGTGGAAAAATACCTGCAGACACA
Source organism: Bacteroidales bacterium (assembly GCA_030627705.1). Taxonomy (GTDB): domain Bacteria; phylum Bacteroidota; class Bacteroidia; order Bacteroidales; family JAFGXI01; genus DAOVTE01. The sequence continues at coordinate 11,339 of DAOVTE010000055.1, read as the reverse complement.
AAATAACCATCAAAACCCAAACTGTTGGTAGAGAAATTATCTAGACTATCAATCTCGTAAGGGTAAATTTGAAAGTAGAATTTATCTCGCGAATATACTTTACCTTGTTCATTATTTTTATCGTAGTATACAAATGAATTTTTAAAGCTCCTAAATATTGGATATTTAGCTATGCTTTTATTTCCTGATTTATTCATGCTATCATCAATAATTAATTCTCCTTTTACATTTTCTACAGATGATTTTACTGTAACCATTATAGGTCTGCCATAATTATCAAGTTTTCCACTTTCAACTTGTATTTTAAGCTCTTCTATATGTGGCATATCAATCTTAAAATTATCATAAGAGAACTCGAAGTACGTTCCTTTAAACAAGAAGTTTCCTGCAAGAACTTTTCCGTCAAATTCGAAATCTCGATTACGTTTAAGCAATATTCTTTCGCCTCTAGGATAAATTACTACATTCTGCGAGTCGCTTAAATGTATTTGATGCACACCATTAATTTTTAATTCAAAATTCAATAAATTTAATGATGCATTTGCTTCAGACCCTGTATTTGATTCAAACTTTATTACATCGTAGTCTATTTTCCCAACACTTGCGTTAAGATAATTATATAGTTTTTTCTTAACTTTTATTTCTTCTGTATCGAAGTTGTAGTCTATGTATCCTTCGAAAGCAAGATTCATAACATATTGTTTTGTTTGCTGAATTGACGCTTTTAAGAAGTTTGAAAATTCTTTAATAGTAAATTCTTCAGAATAGTTATACTTCGTAAACATTTTAATCACCACTAATGGGTTCTCATCATCATATCTTTGTAGGTTTAAATAATCAGATTGGCTATAAAAATTTATAGACTTAAATTCTCCAATTTGATTTGTAGTTCCTTTGTTTACGCTAAGATCTATTTTAGGATCGTCGATATTCCAAGAAAGTTCTGCAATATCCATATCTACATCGTGATATGTGTTGTAAAAAGAAGCACGTGTCATACCTTTACCATCACGTATTAATAAAACATTACGTTTTTTTATTAGATATTTGAATATTAAACCTGGGTGATAAATAGAGTCTGTATCTAACCTTAATGTTATTGAAGTATTATTACTGACAATATTTTCTTTATTAAAAATAAATAATTTAGAGCTTGCTGTAAAAAACAGAGTGTCGTTTCTGAAAATATTTATTGATGCATTATCTTTTTCGTCTCCAGAACCTAGGAACTTAGCACCTTTCATAGAGAAACCACCTTCGTAATCTACATTTTTGTATATATCTTTTAATATAAAACGTTTAGAATAAGATTGAAATCTAGGGTACGATTTAGTGTTGGTTCTATTTTTTGCTAAAACCTTATCTTGAATCGTACCAGCAAGAGGTTGCGGAAAATAATGTAAATTTGTAAATTGAATTGAATCAGACTCATAACTTGATTTTTTCATATCAATTTCGTAAGAATTTAATTGAGCAAACACACTATCTGAATGAAATCCTGAGCGCTCCCAACTAACTTTACCTCTTTCTCCAACCCACTTATTAGAAACTGGGAAATAGGTTCCTTTTGTATCGTATATACTTATACTATCTCGTTTTGCAAAGCAAACCAAATCCATACTTGAGAATTCAACTTTTATTTTTTTGTCAAATATGTACTCAAAATCAGAACTGTTTGTATGCCAAATTGTAGATGTAGATTTATAAATATTGTTATCTTTTACTAGGGTATAAGTACCTTTTAGAAATAATTCTAAACCTCTAATTGTTGTTTTTCTTGTATCTATATACTCGTATAAAAATTCTGACCACGCCGTATAACTTTCTGTTGATTGATTAGACTCTGTAAAGGCAATTATTGTATTAATATACAACGAAAAATGAGGAAATGCTTTACATCGTTTTTTTAATAATTTATTAGATACTGAAATTATTTTTTCTTTTTCGGCATTAGTAATTTTATCTGGAGCATTCCAAGTAAGTTCGAATTTTTCGTAAAGCTCTTTACCTTCTTTTTTCTTATTCTTCTCGAGAAAGGCGTTTAATTGTTTTAAATATCTTCCATGATTCTGCGAAAATGATGTTAGATTCTGAGCATTTGATCCAGTATAAAACACTACTAAAAAGAGAACAATTAGCAAATTCTTCATAATTACATTTATTCTTATATTATTAATCTTTAAAAATATGAATTATTGATGTAATTACAAAAACGAATAGTAGGTTTTTGTAAACATTGCATACGCTTGTATACCAATACTTTTAGAATATTTTAAAGTTAAAAGTTGAAAAGTTTAAGATATATTTGAAAAGAATGAATTATTATTAGTCTTTATAAAACAATATAGATATCCATTTATTTTTCTCGTTAATCTCGGCAAAACTAAGCATATGTCTTTTTGCTTCGTTCACAATATCTGTAAAATCATGTTTATAGATGCCACTAAGAATTAAAGTACCCTTAGAATTTAGGGTTTTTGCGTAGAATTTAATATCTCGCAATAGAATATTTTTGTTGATATTTGCTATAATTATATCGTAGTTTTTGTTTTTTATTAACGAAACGTCGCCAAAAAATGGTTTGATATTTTTAGTTTTGTTCACTTTAATATTTTCTACCGAATTTTTGTAAGCCCATTCGTCGTTGTCTATTGCTGTAATTTCTTTTGCACCTCTCATAGATGCCAAAATTGCTAAAACTCCAGTACCACAGCCCATGTCTAGAACTGTTTTGTCTTTTAACTTAAGGTCTAGAATTTTTTCCATCATTAACTTAGTGGTTTCATGGTGACCAGTACCAAACGACATTTTTGGCATAATTACTAATTCGTATTTTGGTTTTGGTGATATATCGTGAAATGGTGCTCTAATTATACAATCTTCGCTAACAAAAACAGGATCGAAATTACTTTCCCAAAGCTCGTTCCAGTTTTGCTGCTCAATTTCCTTAGGTGAAAATTCTAATTTTACATTTTGTAAATTATTAATTAAATATGAGTTTTCTACAGCAGATAAATCGAAGTCTTTTTTTAGGATATATGCAGAAATTCCATTATCGTTTTCTTGAAAACTTTCGTATCCTAATTCGCCTAATTCGGCAATTAATATTTCTGATATTTCTTCGCTATTTGGTGTTATTGTGATATTTAGCTCTATGTAGTTCATTAGTTTTTCTATTATTCTTTGCTCAAAGATAAGCGATTATACTAATCTTATAAGAACTTAGCAATAAAAGAATTATACTTTAATTATTTTCTTTTTTTAAAACGCCATAATATAGCCACAATAAATCCAATAAATATACTTTCTATAATCTCTTTAAAGTTATTGCCTCTTGGTATTTCTAATAAAATATCGATCAACCATTCTCCACCAAATAATCCTACAGAAAAAACACCTGCTAATATTAAAAACTTCTGAATTTTGTAAATTATATTCATAATTGCTGTTTTTTTATTCAAAAATATAAAAAGCTATAAATATAACAAGTGATATTTATATAATACTACTAACTTTATAGCGCAAAATGAACAAATCAATATTTGAAAACTTAGAAGAACTAAAAAATAGTTTTGTTGGCGAAATATTCACCGACAAATCATCCTTATTAATTTACGCTACAGATGCATCTGCATATAGGGAAATTCCTTTGGCAGTTGCTATCCCAAAAAATAAAGACGATATTAAAAAACTTGTAAAGTTTGCTGCAGAAAATAAAACCTCACTTATTCCTCGTACTGCTGGAACATCGCTAGCTGGCCAGGTTGTGGGCAGCGGCATTGTGGTAGATGTATCTAAATATTTTACTAAAATTAAGGAAATAAATACTAATCATAGATATGCTATTATTGAACCTGCTGTAGTTCGCGACGATTTAAATAATATACTAGAACAGCATAATTTACATTTTGCTCCAGAAACATCAACTTCAAACAGATGTATGATTGGCGGTATGGTTGGGAATAATTCGTGCGGTGCTCACTCGTTAATTTATGGTAGCACAAGGGAGCATTTAATTTCGTTAAAAGTTATTTTAAGCGATGGTTCCGAAGTAGAATTTAAAGATCTAGATAAAAACGAATTTAACAACAAAACCAAAGGCGTAAGATTAGAAAATAAATTATACAAGAATATTAATAAAATTTTATCTGATAAATCGAATCAAGAATCAATAAAAGAAGAATTCCCTGATAAGCAAATAAAACGAAGAAATACAGGTTATGCAATTGATATTTTATCAGAAACATCGCCTTTTACAGAAACAGAAATACCATTTAATTTTGCCAAATTAATTGCTGGTTCCGAAGGAACTTTGGCATTTATTACAGAAATAAAAATTAAGCTCCTGCCAAAGCCGAAAATGGAAGAAGCAGTTGTTTGCGTACATTTAAATTCAGTAAACGAAGCTATTAGAGCAAATTTAATTGCACTAAAACACAACCCAGACTCCGTTGAACTTATTGATGATACAATAATATCATTGAGTAAAGATAATATTGCTCAGCAAAAAAATAGGTCGTTTATTAAAGGCGAACCAGGAGCAATTTTAATTGTAGAATTTAGACGTACTACAAAAGAGAATATATTAGAGGCTGTAGCAGAAATGCAAACAGAAATGCAGAGTAAAAATTTTGGTTATCATTTTCCTGTAATTTGGGATAAAGATATTAATAAAGTTTGGGCAATACGTAAAGCAGGATTAGGATTGTTTTCTAATATGAAAGGCGATGCAAAGCCTGTTCCTGTAATAGAGGACACTGCAATTGTGCCAGAATTATTACCAGATTATATTGAAGAATTTCAGCAAATTTTAGATAAGCATAAATTAAAATCTGTTTATTATGCGCACATAGATACTGGTGAATTACATTTGCGACCAATTTTAAATCTAAAAACCAAACAAGGGCAAGAACTTTTTCACACAATAGCTTTAGAAATTGCTAAACTAGTTAAAAAGTATAATGGTTCGTTAAGTGGGGAACACGGCGACGGAAGACTTAGGGGCGAGTTTATCCCACTGGTATTAGGAGAAAATAATTATAAACTATTTAAGGAAATAAAACAGACTTGGGATCCAAACAATATTTTTAACCCCAATAAGATTATTGATACTCCAAAAATGAATACTAGTCTGCGATATAAAGCAGATGCTCCCAAAAAAGAGATAGATACAATTTTCGATTTCTCAGATAATGGAGGAATTTTAGAAACTGCAGAAAAATGCAATGGTTCTGGTGATTGCAGAAAAACACATATGTCTAGCGGAACAATGTGTCCAAGCTATCAAGCAAGCAGAAACGAAAATCAAACAACCAGAGCTAGAGCAAATATATTACGTGAATTTTTGACTAATTCTGATAAAGAAAATCCATTCGACCATAAAGAAATATACGAAATTATGGATTTGTGTTTATCGTGTAAGGCTTGTAAATCTGAATGTCCATCTAATGTAGATGTAACTAAGCTAAAAGCAGAATTTTTACAACATTACTATGATGAAAATGGGATTCCATTTAGAACAAAATTAATTGCATTTTTACCACGTATCAATAAAAATATTTATCCTTTTAGGCTTATTGCGAATGCTTTTATAACTACTAGATTATTTAATAATCTTATTGGATTTACGCATAAACGTAAGTTGCCAAAACTTGCTAAAATTTCGTTAAATAAATATTACAAAAAGCTAAATTCTAACGAAGGAAAAAACGGAACTGTTTATTTATTTAACGATGAATTTACCAATTTTAACGATTCTGATATTGGAATAAAAGCCATACAATTATTAAATAAGTTAGGTTATAAAGTAATTATTCCAACACATTTAGAAAGTGGAAGAACATATTTATCTAAAGGTCTAGTTAGAAAAGCAAAGGGAATTATTAATCAGAATATAAATCTTTTAAAAGATATTATTACAGAGAACACACCGCTTGTAGGAATAGAACCTTCAGCAATTTTAAGTTTTAGAGACGAATATTTAGATTTAGCAGACAATAAACAAGATGCGCAAAAATTAAGTAAATATACTTTTACTATAGACGAGTTTATTTCTAACGAAATTGACAAAGGAATAATATCTTCGGACAGTTTTACAATAGAAAATAAAGAAATTAAATTACACGGACATTGTCAGCAAAAAGCAATTGCTTCTACAGTGCAAATAATTAAAATGCTTTCGTTGCCAGACAACTATTTTGTAAGCGAGATACCATCGGGTTGTTGTGGTATGGCGGGTTCGTTTGGCTACGAGAAAGAGCACTACGATTTATCTATGAAGATTGGCGAGCTTGTTCTGTTTCCTGCAATTAAGAAATCTAAACCTGAAACAATAATTGCAGCTTCTGGAACTTCTTGCCGTTGTCAAATAAACGATGGAACAGAAAAAATAGCACAGCATCCTGTTGAAGTTTTGTTTGATGCTTTGATTTAATTTATTAATCAGAGATAATGATTCTAAGCAGTGAAAAAAATAAATCGTAAAATATCTGTAATAGTAGTAATACAATAATAAGAAATGGTTAATTCTCTTTAGACTTTAATTCCATATTTTTTTGTATTGTAACATCATTTGCAATGTAAATAATTTTTTTAATATTTCCATTGTAATCTTTTATTGTAGAAGTAGCTCCTTGGAACCACTTTTCTTCACCTTCTTTATCAATGAAAAGTATTGTTCCTTTGTAAGGTTTGCCTTCTAATATGTCTTTCCAATGTTTTTTAAATTCAGTTTTTTTAGACTCTGCAATAATATTATCTAAACTGGTATTTAATATTTCTTTTTCGCTATATTTAATATTATCAAGAAACAATTCGTTGCAATCATAGATTTTACCGTTTGGGTGAAATTCTATTTTCATACTTGCTAAATTAATTGCTTCAATTTGTGCTAAATAATCTATACTTTTTTCTTTTTTATCTGTAATATCTGAAGCCAAGAATAAAATGCTTTTAACCTTTTTATTAGGTTTTCTTTTGCATACATAGGTTGCAGTTAACCAAATAACACTTCCGTCTTTTTTTAATAGCTTAATATCACCTTCGAAATGAGCCCCACCACTAGCTAAATTGCTCCATAATTCTTTAAAGTCCTCTTTGTCTTCTTCAAGAACAAAACTAATAATATTTTTTCCTAATAAATCTGAGCTATTTTCATAACCAAATACTTCTATAAAGCTAGAGTTTGCATAAGTTAGTGAACCATCAGCATTGTATTCTCCACTTATCATTGTGTGATTAACAGCGTTTTTAAAAACCTCGAAATCTTCTGATTGCATTAAAGCCTTTATTTGAACATCTTTAAATTCTTTAATACTATTTCGCAATTCTTCTTCTTTTATTAATAAATCTTCAGATTGATGTTGCGATTTCTCTAGTAATTTTGCTGTTTTACTATTAGTTTTTGTGCTTATTACTGTAGATGCTATACTTTCTGCTAATTTTTCTATAAATTCGATTTCGAATTTATGAAAGATATTAAATGTAGCCAATTCGATAACTCCTGTTATTTCTTCATTTATTTTTAAAGGTACTAACAAAATACATCTTGGATTTGCATTTCCTAATCCAGATGTAATATTAAGATAGTTATCTGGTATGTTTGTAATAAATATTGTTTCTCCATCAATAGCACATGCTCCTATTATCCCAGATCCCCATTTTATTTTGTTATCAGAGAATTTCTTTCTGCCGTATGCATAACTAGATACAAGATCTAGGTGTTTGTTTTTATCATCATCATCATTAATTAAAAATAATCCACCTTGATTTGCATCTAAATATTTAACTAGATTATTAATAATATTTGAAGCAAGTGCTTCTATGTTATTGTTATTATTTCGTAGAATTTCGCCAAATTTAGCATATCCACTATTTGTCCAATTTCGTTGTTTGTCTTCTTCTATTCTTTTAGCTTCCTTTTCCTTGTCGTCTTTAATTTTTTTTTGTAAATCTTGTAATATGTTCTCTGTATCATTTTTTTCACCTTCTTTATTTTCTAGATTGTAATCTAGATTTCCTTTACTTATTTCTTTGATGTGTATAAGTACATTTTTTGATGTGGTATATTCGGCATTTAGTAAATTTTTTAATTTTTTAATTTTTGATAGATAATTAGCACCAAATATTAGAGCAATTACACTAAAAATTATTGGTAAAAGATCAATAAGCCAAGCAGAATATGTGCTTTTATGTAGGTTAATATAGTTTTCTAATAATGAGTATGAATCTTTAGACAAAAGATCTATATAGTGAAATAGTCCAAAAAGAACTAAGCCTATAATAAAACCTATAATTATTGAATTAATATTTTCTTTAAATTTTAACATTTTTATCGAGTATTTGTTCTAGGTCATTTTCTGAAAACGGTTTTGCTAAGAAACCATCAAATCCATAATCGAGTATTTTGTTTCCGTTATGTGCCGTTAATGCAATAATAGGGATTTCGCTAGATTTGTTATCTAATACTTTAATAGCTCTTAAAGCTTCAAAGCCATTCATAACAGGCATTTCAATATCCATTAGGATAATATCAAAATCTGAATCTACTTTTAATATATCTAAAGCTTCTTTTCCATTTTCTGCCATTTTATATGTATTCGACAACTCTTCTAAAAAGGCACAAAGCAAAATTCTATTAAGTACTATATCTTCAACTATTAATATTCTCATATTATTATTTTGCTAATGTAATGATTATTTTTTGTGCAAACAAGAACAAAAGAAAATATATAGGCTTTAGTTTTTGATTAGTAAAAGGTAATTATTTTAGTTATTACATCTGTTTTTAATAACCTTATAACTCTTCGTCGATTCCTACAATATCTTCGAATGCTGCGTATATTAATGCGTATGAGAATGGAAGAGTAAATAATGCTCCAACTATCATAAACATTGCTCCTGCAAGCGAAATTAGGCCCATTATTATTCCAAAGCCTAAAAACGCAAACCAATTTTTAGTTATTATCTTGCGACTGAGTTCCATTGCTTCCCAAAAATCTTTTTCGTGAAAAACAATAAAGAATGTTGTGAATAAATATGCAACTGACAAATAAATTGCAGGTATAATAAATGCAAAAAATCCTAAAATAATAAAGATTGAAGAAACTATTGAGAATAAAAATAAAGGCATAAAAAAGTTAAATCCTTTAAAGAATTTATCGAAGGATAGTTTATTGTGATTTGCATAATAGAATCCAATATGAAAACCCGCAATTAATGGGGGAGTAACAACTAAATTTAATACATGAAAACCATATGGTATACGATAAGATATAAAAAAATTAATACCTGTAATTGCTATATAAACTACAGAATATGTAACAAATAATCCTATGTTAGAGGTGAATATTTGCCACGCTCTCTCAAAATATTGCCCAAAATTAAAGTAATATCCGTTGTCTAAATTATCTTGAAATTTGCTCATTTATTCTTCTGTTTGTTTTAAAACAATTTCTAATCCTTCGTTAAGTGATTTTGGATTGTAATTAATATCAATAATTGCCTTGTAAATATCTAATGATGTTTTTTCTGGTCGCTTGTCGTACTCGTTAATTTTGCTGCTATGTATAGGTGAAATTAAATTTTCGTTTAAATTAAATATTTTTGCTATTTTTAATGCAAATTCATATACCGAAATATTTTCTTTTCCTGAGATATTGTAAATGCCTGTTTTTTCTTTTAATGCTAAATTTATGCATGCTTTTGCTAAATCTTCGGCTAGTGTTGGTGTTCTGTAATGATTAGATGTTACGTTAATCTTTTTATTTGCTTCTAAACTAGCTTTTACCCATAAAACAATATTCGACCTTGCAGAATTTTTGTTGTACCCGTAAACAAGCGAAGTTCTTACTATGCTATACTTTTTGCATCTTGATGATAATAGTTTCTCGCCTTCAATCTTTGTGTTTCCATAGTAATTTACGGCCGATGAGAGTATATCGTCCTCTTTATTTATATAATTATTTCCGCTGTATACAAAATCTGATGATAAATGAACTAAATGACAGTCGTTTGCATTACAATAATCGACTAAATATTCTAATGCTTTTACGTTTGTATTTAAGCATTCTTGATAATTCTTTTTACAATCGTCTACATTAGAAATTGCAGCAGTATTAATAATTACATCTGGTTTGTGATTTTCTAAAATGTAGTTTATTTCTGCTTTATTAGTGATGTCTAGAACTTCGAAATCAAAATTTAAGTCTACTATTTTATTATTTGTTTTAGATGTGGCAACAAAGTTAATTTTTTGATTTATTAGTTCTTTAATCAATTTTTGTCCCAATAAACCATTGGATCCAGTTATCAAAAAACGTTTATTATTTTTCGTCTTTCTCATTTAATACATTTCGGAGTTTTTCTATTTGAGTTTTAGAACCTAGTACAAAGAGCTTGTCGTCTCTAGACAATATATAATCTGGGTCTGGGTTAAATACATACGTACCACCAGATGTTTTAAGTCCAATAATATTTGCGCCTGATTTGTTTCTTACTCCTAATTCTTTAATTGATTTATTTTCTAAACATGAACTAATGTTATTGCAAGAGAGTTCTATAATACTTACTTCTTCTGCTGTTTGCAGCATAATGTAATCTAAAAACTCTACAATATCTGGTTGTGCTACAAGTTTTGCCATACGTTGTCCACCAATTTTATCAGGCATAATCACATTAGTTGCACCTGCACGTTTAAGTTTTTTATCAGCTCTATCTTCTGAAGCTCGAGAGATTATTTTTAAATCGTTATTTAATTCTCTTGCAGTAAGAACAACAAAAACATTATTTGCATCGCTAGGCATTGTTGTAATAAGTGCTTTTGCTTTTTCTATTCCTGCTTCAATTAAAATGTCTTCGTGCGTTGCATCGCCTTGTAAGAAAAGGTTATCTGTTTCTGATGAAATTTCATCAATTACTTCTTCATTTATATCAACAATAACAAAATCTTGAAAATGTTGAGAAAGCTCAATGGATGCTTGTCTCCCGTTCCTGCCATATCCACAAATAATTACGTGGTTTTCTAGGCTCTTAATTCTTTTTCTCATTTTTCGTTGTTTATAGAAATTAGTAAAGATTTCTTCAAAAATAAATTTAGACAATAATGTTACATAATATCCAAAAGCACCAAAACTTAATACTATTAATATTGAAGTAAATATTTTTCCTGCGTCGCCAATATGTTGTGGCATTTCGTAACCTACTGTAGAGAATGTAATTATTGTGGTGTACATTGCATCAACAAATGTAAAATCTTCAATATACATAAAACCAGAAATACCAAAGGTCATTATAAAAATGAATATTGCAGCAGTTTTGGTTAGATTTACAATGCGTTTTTT
>DAOVTE010000141.1 GCA_030627705.1 Bacteroidales bacterium | reverse complement strand
CTATCACTTTTTAATATAAGTTCCGTTGGGTTTGTTGTCTGATTACTGATTTGGCTAATTACCTCTTCTTCTTTTGCACAAGATACAATTATTATCGAAAAAGCAATAATACCAATAAAAATTGAATTAAATTTTCTCATATTTAGATTTTTTAATAAAAATGCCTACTCTATAAACTTTTCGGCTACCGTTAAAAAAAACAGTTACTTGCAAGTTGTGTTATTTTTATAACAAAAATCGTTACTTTTGTAACAATAAACTAAAAATGTGTTAATAAAATAATTCCTAATAGGAATATAATTATTCTATAAATTAATATAGTTGTAAAAATAAATTATAACATTATGATTTCAACAAAAATTAAAAAACTTAGAGAACTAAAAGGTTTATCGCAAGAATATATGGCTATTGGTTTAGATATTACACAAGGAGCGTATTCTAAGCTAGAAAGAAGCGACAAAGGTATAAGTATTGATAAACTAAAAGGCATTTCGGAGTTGTTAGAAGTAGATGCAATGGATTTTTTTAAAAACTCTGATGAGGTTATATTTAATAATAGCGAGTGTGAAAAATTTGGATATAATTACATAAATAATTTCCCCAAAAAGTTAATACAAATATTAGAAAATCAAATAGAAGAACAGAAAAAAGAGATAGACTTGTTACGTAAGATTGTAGATAAAAATTTGTAATATATTTACATTCGATAATCGTTGTATAAATATAAAATAATTTAAGCAAGGCTAAATTAGCCTTGCTTTTTTTATTTTTATAAATTTGTAAATTGTAATTTTGAACAAATTTTAATACCCAATAATTAATGAGCGACGACAACGAAAAAAAAGAGTCTTTAAATTTTATAGAACAAATTATTACTAGCGATTTAAAAGAAGAAAAACACAGCGATATAATTACTAGATTTCCGCCAGAGCCAAACGGTTATTTACATATTGGTCACGCAAAGTCTATTTGTCTAAATTTTGGTTTAGGAAAAACATTTTCTGGAATTACAAACCTTAGGTTCGACGATACAAATCCTACAAAAGAAGATGTAGAATATGTAGAATCAATAAAAGAAGACATAAAATGGCTAGGTTTCGAATGGAACGATAAACCATACTATACATCAGATTATTTTGACGAATTGTACGATTTTGCAATAATGCTTATTAAAAAAGAGAAAGCATATGTTTGCGAATTATCGGCAGAAGAAACATCAGAATACCGAGGAACTCCAACTAAACCAGGCAATGAAAGTCCTTGGAGAAATCGCTCAGTAGAAGAAAATTTAGAATTATTCGCAAAAATGAAAACTGGCGAAATAGCCGAAGGCAAAATGATGCTTAGAGCAAAAATAGATATGTCGTCGCCAAATATGCATATGCGAGATCCTATTATTTACAGAATCCTGCAAGTGCCTCACGATAGAACAGGCGATAAATGGAATATTTATCCAATGTACGATTTTGCTCATGGTCAATCAGATTATTTAGAGGGAATTACTCACTCTATTTGTACTTTAGAATTTGAGGTTCACAGACCATTATACGATTGGTTTTTAGATCAATTAGCCGAAAAGGGGAGAACAAGACCACGTCAAATAGAATTTGCGCGATTAAATTTATCTTACACAGTAATGAGCAAACGAAAACTTTTACAATTAGTAGAAGAAAATCTCGTAAATGGTTGGGACGATCCACGTATGCCTACAATTTCAGGCTTTCGTCGTAGAGGATATACTCCAGAATCTATGAGGAATTTTGCAGATAAAGTTGGAGTTGCTCGTAGAGATGGAATAATAGATGTAGCCCTTTTAGAACACAGCATTCGCGAAGATTTAAACAAAAAAGCAAATAGAGTAATGGGAGTATTAAATCCATTAAAACTAACAATTACAAATTATCCAGAAGGACAATCAGAAGAGTTAGAAGCAATAAATAACCCAGAAGACGAATCGCAAGGAACAAGAATGCTTCCTTTTTCTAAAAATCTTTACATAGAGCAAGATGACTTTATGGAAGATGCTCCACGTAAGTTTTTTAGACTATCTGTAGGCAGAGAAGTTAGATTAAGATACGCTTATTTTGTAACTTGTAACGAGATTGTAAAAGACGAAAATGGTAAAGTTATAGAGCTACTTTGCACTTACGATCCTGCTTCAAAAGGTGGTAAATCGCCAGACGGAAGAAAAGTAAAAGGTACATTGCATTGGGCAGATGCAAAGAGTTCGATTAAAGCAAAAGTTAACCTTTACGACAGATTATTCTTAACAGAAAATCCTGATATTGTAGAAGAGGGCAAAGATTTTAAATCGAATATAAATTTAAATTCATTAACTACAATAGATGCTTTTATAGAGCCATCTGTGCTTAATGCAAATATCGAAGACAAATTTCAATTCGAAAGACTTGGTTATTTCTGTGTAGATAAAGATTCTACAAAAGAGGATATTATTTTTAATAGAACGGTTACTTTAAGAGATTCTTGGGCTAAAATTGCAAAGAAAAAGTAATTTTTTTTTGGATATAAAAATAACAATGAAAAATATTTTTTTGCCTTTGCTTAAAATTTTTGTATTTTTGTTTGTAATAAATATCTTCAATAGTTAATTTGCAAATTATGAATCTACAATATTTACACGATATATCAGGTAATACAACGGGAGTATTTATTCCTATAAAGGCGTGGAATAAATTAAAAGAAAAATATCACGATTTAGAAATGGAAGATGATAGAGAACTTAATCAATGGCAAAAAAATATTATAGATGAAAGAATAGAAAAGATTTCTAATGGGAACGAAAAATTTCAGGATATTGATACTGCAATAGATGAAATTGAAAGAGAACTATAAAGTTATTATTTCAGAAACTGCTAAAGCTGATATTAAGAAAAATGCCAACTGGTATAACAAGAAACAAGCAGGACTAGGTAAACGTTTTACCCAAAGCCTTAGAGAGTGTATTAAAACTGTTAAATTACAGCCCGAAAGTTGTAGAATAAGGTATAGAAACAATAGAGTAATTATTCCACATAAATTTCCGTATATTATAGTTTATAATATCAATGAAGAAAATAAAACAATTTGTATAATAGCTGTTTTTAATACAAATCAAAATCCTATCAAACTTAAATAATCAAGTAAAAAATAGATGAGTATTACAATTTTAGGCATAGAATCATCTTGCGACGACACATCTGCGGCAGTAATTAAAGATGGAGTAATTCTATCAAATGTTATTGCAAATCAGGCTATACATGCTGAATATGGCGGAGTTGTTCCTGAGCTTGCGTCTAGGGCTCATCAGCAAAATATTGTTCCTGTTGTTGATACAGCAATAACAAGAGCAGGAATTACAAATTCAGAAATTGATGCAATTGCGTTTACAAGAGGTCCTGGTTTATTGGGCTCGTTGCTTGTAGGAACATCGTTTGCAAAAGGGTTTGCTTTGGCTAAGAATATCCCTATGGTAGAAGTAAATCATCTGCAAGGGCATATTTTAGTACATTTTTTAAAAGACAAAGATAAAGAAAAAAAGCAACCTGAATTTCCATTTTTATGCTTGTTAGTTTCTGGCGGACATTCACAAATTGTGCTAGTAAAAAGCCATTTGGAGATGAAAACCATTGGCGAAACTATTGATGATGCAGCAGGCGAAGCTTTCGATAAATGCGCAAAGGTTATGGGCTTACCATACCCTGGCGGACCAGTCGTAGATAAGTTGGCAAAGCTTGGCGATAGAAATAAATTCAAATTTACAAAACCAAGAGTGAAAGATCTAAACTATAGTTTTTCGGGTTTAAAAACTGCTTTTCTGTATTTCTTACGAGATGAGCTTAAGACAAATAAGAACTTTATAGAAGAAAATAAAAACGATTTATGTGCATCGTTACAACATACAATTGTTGAAATATTATTAGATAAATTAAAAAAAGCTGCTAAACAAACAGGAATTAATGAGATTGCACTTTCTGGTGGCGTTTCAGCAAACTCAGGTTTACGCGATGCAATGATAAGAAGCTCTAAACATTTTGGTTGGAATGTTTACCTGCCAGAGTTCGCATACACAACAGATAATGCTGCTATGATAGCAATTACAGGACATTATAAATACATAAATAAAGAGTTTGTAGGACAAGACATTGTTCCTAAAGCTAGGTTTAGTATATAAAATTATTTAATAAATAAAGTGAGAATATTCATAAAATACATATTAGTTATATTTTTTATTTTAGGATTTATCTCAGCAAAATCTCAAGATTTTGTTACCGAAGATAATTTGTTAACACTAAAACCAGGAACAAAAGGAATGGTAAAATCAAATCCATTACCCATATTAATGGGACCAGGTTGGTTTACATCCGAATTTAGACTTGTTTACGAAAAACCTGTAAACCTAAATCAGTCGTTTATGATAGGCGCATCATATCTAGGAAAAGGTCTGTTCATTGTAGGATTATTAGATACAATGTCAGATCAACTCTCATTAAGAGGTTTTAGGTTTCAATTAGCATATAAATTTTATTTGATAGACGAAGCGCCTGTTGGATTTTATATTGCACCATACTTTTCATATTCAAAAGTTTATATTTTAGAAAAATCTAGACAAATATACAATAGTGATTATATCGAGATTTCGTTTTTTAACTTTAATGCAATTGCAGGTTACCAATTTGTAGAATTCTCAGGATTTGTTATTGATACTTTTGTTGGATTTGGATATAAAGATAATTCTTGGTATGATAGTTATGATCATACTGGTGGTCAGTATGCAATTTTTCAAGATAGTCCAATATCACACATTAAATTTACACTTGGGATTAATTTTGGATATGCTTTTTAATTTTATATTAATAATAAATAATCATATCTTTCGTTCATAAATGAAACTAGAATAAATTGAGAAAATTACTAATAATTATATTGCCATTTATTATTCTTTTTTCGTGCAAGAAAGAGAATTTTGATACTAGCCCAAGTTCTAAACTTAGCTTCTCTACCGATACAATTTTTTTCGATACAATTTTTACTACAATTGGCTCTACTACAAAACAATTTAAGATTTATAATCCTAACTCTAAGATAATAAATGTATCACAAATCAAACTAGCGAGAGGAGACAATAGTCCGTACAGATTAAATATTAATGGATATACAACATCTGAACTTGAGGATGTAGAAATAGAAGCAAATGATAGTTTATTTATCTTTGTTGAGGTTACAATAGACCCAAATAAAGACGAAATGATAGAGCAAGATTCCATTGTTTTTGTAACGAATGGAAATATGCAAGATGTAGATTTAGTTTCTTTCGGGCAAGATGTGCACTTGATAAATGGCGAAATATTCTACAACGATACAATTTGGACATCTAATATTCCTCATTTAGTCTATAATTCTATGTTGATAGATTCTACAAAAACTCTAACCATAGAAGCAGGAACAGAAATATATTTCCACCATAATTCTGGAATGTTGGTAAAAGGAACTTTAATTGTAAACGGAACTGTAGATGAGCCTGTAGAATTTAAAGGCGATAGGTTAGAGCTAGGCTACGAAGATATTCCAGGACAATGGGGAGGAATAAGACTTTACTCTGGAAGTGGAAATCATAAAATTAATTATGGTGTAATTCGTAATGCAGTTGTAGGAATTCAAGTTGGTACATTAGAACCATATTCAGGCGAAAGTCTAACTATTACAAATAGCATTATAGAGAATATGAATTATGCAGGAATTTACGCTTATGCTACGACTATAAATGCTTTTAACTGTGTAATTGCTGAGTGTGGATTTTATAATGCTGCACTTTTAGTTGGTGGAAATTATAATTTTTATCACTGTAGTTTTCCTAATTATTGGCATTATGCAAATCGTTCTACACCAGCTGTTGTACTTACAAACAGTATAGAATTGCAAACTGGGACTTACCTAGGAGATTTAAACGAAGCAAATTTTAAAAACTGTATAATTCACGGATCAAACGATAACGAAATTGGTTTTAGTGAAATGACAGGTGCAGATTTTAATTATATGTTTGAGAGCTGTATTGCAAAGATAAATCCAGCGGATATAGACACAACAAACGGTAAGTTTAATAATATTTACATAAAGAATTCATCAGATAATTTGTTTATAGATATAGACGAATTTGATTATCAACTAGATACACTCTCTTTCGCAAAAGACAAAGCTGATATAAGTATTATCAATAATTTTGGCTTTATCTTTGATTTATCTAAGGACTTGCTAAATGAAAGTAGAATTTCTGATTCTGCACCCGATTTGGGAGCTTACGAGAGAATAGAATAAACCATGAACTTATGAAGATTATATATTTATTAGTTTTTATTATTGTAGCAAATTCTTGCTCAACAGCACAAAATGATAATGGCTTTAGAACCTCTTTTAGAATAATGTTTTATAATGTAGAGAACTTCTTCGATGTAGTACACGATACGCTAAAAAACGATTATCAATTTTTGCCAGATGGAGATAAACATTGGACGTATAAAAAATATAATACTAAAGTCTCACAATTATCAAAAGTAATTACGAGTATTGGTGGATGGGAGCCACCTGAGATTATTGGCTTATGCGAGGTAGAAAATAGGCATTGCATAGAAAGCTTAACTAAATATTCGCCTCTTAAAAAGTTTAAATATGAGATTATTCATAAGGAATCTCCCGACAATAGAGGTATTGATGTAGTATTACTATATCAACCAAATAAATTTATTATACTACATAATCAGTTTATTGAGATAAAATTCCCTAACGATTCTAGAAAAACACGAGATATAATTTATGCAAAAGGTGTAACTGATAATGACGACACGCTTCATGTTTTTGTTAACCACTGGCCTTCGCGCTGGGGTGGACAAGTTGCATCTGAGCCAAAACGTATTTTTGTAGCATCTGTTTTACGCGCAAAAATAGATTCTATTGTGGGTGCAAATAAAAGAGCAAATATTATTATTACTGGCGATTTTAACGATATGCCAAACAATTTAAGCTTAGCTCAAACTCTAGTAGCAAATATCAAAATGGGGGATTATTATGCTGATAATTTGTATAATTTAAGTAGCTATGCAGAAAAAAACACCAATATTGGCACAAATAAATATCGTGGCGAATGGGGTATGTTAGACCAATTTATAGTTTCTGGAGCTTTACTAGATAAAAAATCTAGAATATTTTTAACTCCAAACGATTATAATATTTTTGATGCAGATTATTTATTAGAGCCAGACGAAAAATATTTTGGCAAACAACCAAACAGAACTTATATAGGGTTTAAATATCACGGTGGATATAGCGATCATTTACCTGTTTATATAGATTTGTTTGACAATATAAGTAGAGGTGAATAATTTATAACGAGCTAAACTGCCTATTTTAGAATAGGCAAATAGACGTTCGAAGGTGTCTCAAAAGAGCTCAAATTTTATATCATTCTTTTATTCATTTAACATCTACACTATTTCAAGAATTTTATGAGTAGTCCCTTGTCTTTTAGGGCGAGAATTTAAATATATATATACATCGAAAATTGTGATATCTTATGCAGGTTCTACAATAAAAAAAGCGATCCTTAATTAAAAGAACCGCTTTTGCATCGTGTGTGAAAATTGAATTATTATTTTTTGGTAGGTTCTACTTGTTTTTTCATTGCATCAAATG
>DAOVTE010000029.1 GCA_030627705.1 Bacteroidales bacterium | reverse complement strand
TTATTAAATGTAGCAAACGCAGAAAATGCTGTTGTTAATATTTATAATATGGTAGGCGAAGTAGTTGCAACTGCAACTAACGTATCTACAATGGATATTTCAAACTTAGAAAATGGAACTTATATTGTTAAAGTTGTTTCTGACGAAATTAATTCTACTAAAAAAATTACTTTAGTAAAGTAATTCTTAATAGCACATGTCATTTTAATAATAATTGACATAATTTTAAACCTCCAAGGATTTTTCTTTGGAGGTTTATTTTTTTTGTCCTAACATTAAATATCTTTTATACATAAGCAGAAAGCTAGCCCAATATTTAATGTAACCCCTTGCAAGGATAAAACAACTTTAACCAAATTTAACAAATCATGTTATTTTGTTATGTCAATAAACTTGAAACAGAGTAATATTTTTTGTACTTTTGTTTGTTAAAATTTAGTATTGATCTTATATAGATATGGAAAAACTAAAAGTATTATTTATTTCACAAGAAATTACACCGTACTTGCCAGAGTCAGAGATTTCAAACATCGGACGATACCTTCCTCAAGGCATTCAAGAAAAAGGCAATGAAATTAGAACATTTATGCCTAGATACGGTAAGGTTAATGAGAGAAGAAATCAACTACACGAAGTTATTAGGTTATCAGGAATGAACTTGATAATAGATGATACAGACCACCCATTAATAATAAAAGTAGCATCTATACAGGCAGCAAGAATGCAGGTGTATTTTATAGATAACGAAGATTTCTTTCAAAGAAAACATGTTCTTACAGACGAAAATGGAGAATTCTTTAAAGACAACGATGAAAGAGCGATTTTCTTTACTAGAGGAGTGTACGAAACTGTAAAAAAACTACGTTGGGCTCCAGATATTATTCACTGTCATGGTTGGTTTACAGGATTAATTCCTTTATATTTAAAAAAAGTGTTTTTCGACGATCCGTTATTTCTAGACACTAAACTTGTGTATTCTGTATATGAAGATGGTTTTACAGGAACCTTGAATAAAGATTTCAGCAAAAAAGCACAAACAGATATCATTAAAGCAAAAGATGTATCTACAATAAAAAATCCTACTTTCGATAATTTTACAAAATTAGCAATTGAGAACTCTGATGCTGTTATTATTGGAAGCGAAAAACTAAATCCAGAAATAGAAAAATATATATCTTCTATTAAACAACCTGTTCTAGGTTATAAAAATCCTGATGAATATGTTGAGGCTTATTCAGAGTTTTATCACAAATTAAAAAATAGTTAAACAGAAATCAACTTTGAAAATAATAAAAATAACTATAATACTTGTTATAAGTATTGTTTTATCGGCTTGTATTAAAGAGCCAGATAACGTAGGATTAAATGTTCAACCTACAGGAGATAGGATTTATTTCTTTACTGATACAAATTCGGTAATAAAAGTAAGTACAGTATACGACGATTCCGTTGCAACAGATGAGCGTTCATCTAGCCTATTAGGAAATATTAGCGATAATACATTTGGCCGTTCTTCTGCCGATTTATATACCCAACTGAGACTCAGTGCAGATTATCCTGATGGATTTGGAAACATTATACCTGTTTCTGCAAGTCTACATTTAGCTTATAATGGTCATTATGGCGATGCTTCTACGGAGCAAAGATTTAGAATCTACGAGCTTATAGAATCATTATACGCAGATTCTACTTACTATTCTAATAATAATCAAACTTGGTATAATAAAGACTCTATTATTGTTGATTATACATTTACACCTAATGTAGACGATACAACCTTGGCTATAGAATTACCAATTGAATTTGCAAGCAAGATACTATTAGCATCCGAAAGTGACTTGCAAAATAACGATGAGTTCTTAAAGTTTTTTAAAGGATTAGCAATAGTATCTGATACTACAATTGGGAACTCTATATTATACTTTGACTTAATATCAGAAATGTCCGTTTTAAGATTAGAGTACAAAGCAATAGACTCTGAAAGTGGTGATACAACAAATGCATATGCAGATTTATTATTAAATAATAATTGTGCTAGATTTAATACTTTCTCTCACGATTATGCAAATGCGCAAATTATTAGCGATGCAATAACCGACACTACAGCAAGCGAACAAGTATACATACAAGCAATGGGAGGAGTAAAAACTAAATTAGAATTCTCTTTACCTGAAAATCTATTATCAACAAATATAGCAGTTAATAAAGCTCAATTAGTTTTAAAAGTTGACGAAAGTACTATTGATGATACTTACAAAGCCCCAGAAGGGTTATTAATAGAATTAATTGATGATGTTGATGGCTTTGATGCACCATTAGATTATTATATTGGCAGCGACTATTTTAACGGAAAATATAACGAGGAAACAAAATCGTATACATTTAATTTAAATAGACATATTCAAAAACTGTTAAAAGGCGAAATAGAGAATAACGGTTTTTATATAATTCCGGCTGATAATAGAGTTACAGCAAATAGGGTTTCTTTACTTAATGGTGTATTAAATAATGTAGATTATAAGATGGAGTTAATTATTTATTATTCTCCATTGTAAAACAATATAAATATGTGTGGAATTGTAGGATACATAGGTAATAAAGAAGCCTATCCAGTATTAATAAAAGGATTGCAAAGGTTAGAATATAGAGGTTACGACTCTGCAGGAATTGCATTAATTAATGGCGGAACTAACATATACAAAGTAAAAGGAAAAGTAAAAGACCTAGAAGAAAGCGTAAAAAATAAAGACATTTCGGGAACAATAGGAATTGGGCATACACGTTGGGCAACCCACGGCGAACCTAACGATGTAAATGCACATCCGCATATGTCTGAGAACGGAATATTTACAGTAATTCACAATGGAATAATCGAAAACTACTCTCGATTAAAAAGTAAACTTATAGACCGAGGATATTCATTTAAAAGTGAAACTGACACCGAAGTTTTAGCGAATCTAATAGAGCATATTTATAAAGTGGGTAATATTTCTGCAGAAATTGCCGTTAGATTAGCACTTACAAAAGTTGTGGGAGCGTATGGTTTACTTGTAACTTGTGTTGACGAAAAAGATCAAATAATTGCAGCTAGAAAGGGCAGCCCTCTAGTTATTGGCGTTGGGCAAGGCGAGTATTTTTTTGCATCAGATGCAACACCAATTATTGAATATACAAACAGTGTAATATATTTAAATGATAATGATGTTGCTATTGTAACTAAAGATAGTTTATCATTAAAGACTATTTCTAATGAGAAGTTATTACCAAAAGTTCAGAAATTAGATTTAGATATAGGCGAAATCGAAAAAGGTGGTTACGACCATTTTATGCTTAAAGAAATATTTGAGCAGTCTAAATCAATAAATGACACTTTCAGAGGCAGATTAGCAATCGATAATAAAGACTTAATTCTTGGAGGTATTCATCAAGTAATGCCTAAGCTGATCGATGCTAAAAGAATAATAATTATAGGTTGTGGAACATCGTGGCACGCAGGTTTAGTAGGCGAATATCTTTTCGAAGATTTAGCAAAACTACCAACCGAAGTTGAGTATGCATCAGAATTTAGGTACAGAAAGCCTGTAATTTATAAAGAAGATATAGTTATTGCAATAAGTCAATCTGGAGAAACTGCTGACACTTTAGCTGCAATAAAATTAGCAAAAGAGGCAGGAGCAACAGTAATAGGAATATGTAATGTTGTTGGTTCAAGCATACCAAGAGAAACTGACGCAGGTGTATACACTCATGCCGGACCAGAAATTGGAGTTGCATCTACAAAAGCATTTACTGCACAAGTAACCGTGCTAACAATGATGGCTCTTTTATTAGGAAGAAAAAGAAATGTTCTTGGGGATGAAAAATTTTTAAAATTACTAAATGAGCTATCTCAGGTACCAGACAAAATTGCTGAAATTTTAGAACAAAGTGACGATATAAAACAAGTATCAAAATTATATAGTGATGCTCCTAATTTTTTATATTTAGGTAGAGGATATTTATTTCCTGTAGCTTTAGAAGGAGCTCTAAAACTTAAAGAAATTTCGTATATTCATGCTGAGGGCTACCCCGCAGCAGAAATGAAACACGGACCAATTGCATTAATTGATGAAAAAATGCCTGTTGTTGTTATTGCAACAAAAGATAAGTCTTACGAAAAAATTGTTTCGAATATACAAGAAGTTAAAGCAAGAAAAGGAGTTGTAATAGCAGTAGTTACAAAAGGCGATTCTGTAATTAGAGGAATGGCAGATTATGTGCTTGAAGTTCCAGATAGTCACGCTGTTGTGAGTCCTCTTTTGACCGTAGTTCCTCTGCAATTACTGTCTTACTACATTGCTGTTCTTAGAGATTGCAACGTAGATCAACCCCGAAATTTGGCTAAATCAGTAACGGTTGAGTAGGGGAATTGTAATAAAATCTACAGGCAGTTGGTATTCTGTTAAAGATACTGTTGGCGAAATTATTGATTGTCGTATTAAAGGTAAATTCAGAATAAAAGGGTTTAAAACAACAAATCCTATTTCTGTTGGCGATAATGTAGATTTTCAGCTCGATAGTGATAATAAAGGAGTGATTTCTAAAATACACGAACGCAAGAATTATATTATCCGCAAGTCTACAAATTTATCTAAGCAATATCATATTATTGCATCAAATATAGACAATGCTTTTATAGTGATAACGCTATTTAATCCTACAACAACAACAGCATTTATAGATAGGTTTTTAGTAACAGCAGAAGCGCATGGAATAAAAACTACACTTATTTTTAATAAGCTAGATTTATACAATGACGAACAGTTAAAAATCTTAAATCAGATTATAGATATTTATACTAAAGTCGGTTATTATTGCCTAAAAGTATCTGCAAAAGATAAATATAACATAGATATATTAGATAAATTAACATCAAATAAAACTAATCTTTTTGCAGGACATTCTGGCACAGGGAAATCGTCGTTAGTAAATTCTATAGCTCCAGATTTATGTTTAAAAATTGGAGATATTTCTGAGTCGCATTATAAAGGGAAACACACAACAACATTTGCAGAGATGTTTCAAATGCCAAACAAAGGTTACATTATTGATACTCCAGGAATAAAAGGTTTTGGAATAATTAGTGAGATTAAAAAAGAAGAATTACATTATTATTATCCAGAAATTTTTAAAGAATCTAAAGATTGTTTGTACAATAATTGCACACATAACCACGAACCAAACTGTGCAGTAAAAGATGCTGTTGCAGAAGGAATAATATCAGAAATTAGGTATATTAATTATTTAACTATTATGCTCGATGATGATAGTAAACATAGAATCTAGCTAATAAATAAATTTCGACATAATATCAATAAACAAATCTTTCTTACGTCTAGATATTGGAACTTCACTATTGTCTTTCATTACAATATAACCACCATCTCGTTGGACGTAGCGTTTTACATTTGCTAAGTTTATTAAGTGAGAATTATGAGGTCTATAGAATTTGTCTTCGGTTAAAAGATCCTGAAATTCTTTTAGATGCTTAGAGACAAGTATTTGCAC
Source organism: Bacteroidales bacterium (assembly GCA_030627705.1). Classification (GTDB taxonomy): domain Bacteria; phylum Bacteroidota; class Bacteroidia; order Bacteroidales; family JAFGXI01; genus DAOVTE01. The sequence continues at coordinate 13,251 of DAOVTE010000029.1, read as the reverse complement.
TCCATCAGAGAGAAATATTTGCGTGTAGCTTCCTTCTGCCTGAAATCTAATTATATCGCTAACTTCTACAAATTCAATTCCATCAGAATTTGAAATAATAATTTTTTTTGATCGATTATCTTTAATATTTTCCATTAATACTTCGTAATTAATGGCTGAATTGGTTGTATTACTGGCTCTTTTTTTTTGAACTCTTTTTACAGCATTTATTAAATTGTCTATTTCTATTGGTTTAAGAATATAATCAACGGCAGAGTACTTAAAAGCTTTTATAGCAAAATCGCTATAAGCAGTGACAAAAATTACATCAAAGTTTTTTTCTGGAAGCATTTCTAACATATCGAAACCCGTACCTCTAGGCATATCGATATCAAGAAAAACTAAATCAGGTTTGTTTTTTAATATCTGATTTTTCCCTTCTATTGCAGAGTTTGCCTTACCAACAATTATTACATCGCTACAATACTCATTAATTATTAGTTCAATAGAAAATACTGCATCTATTTCGTCGTCTACAATTACTGCTTTTATCATAGTTAATGTTATTTACTTATTTATAAATTACACAGTTATTAAAAAAGGGTATTTTGATTATCGGTTCTTGAAATCCCTAAATGTGTGTATGCCAGTTCAGTAACTTCCCTACCCCGTGGTGTACGTTTAATAAAACCTTCTTTTATTAAGAATGGTTCATAAACTTCTTCTATTGTGCCTGCATCTTCGCTTACAGAGGTTGCAATTGTTGTAAGTCCAACAGGCCCCCCGTTAAATTTATTTATTATTGATGATAAGATTTTATTATCCATATCGTCTAAACCATATTTATCAATATTTAGAGCATCTAAGGAGTATTTTGCTATTTTAAGGTCTATAGTACCATCACCTTTAACTTGTGCGAAATCTCTTACTCTTCGTAAAAGTGCATTTGCAATACGTGGTGTTCCTCTACTACGAAAGGCTATTTCATTGGCTGCGTTTTCTTTTATTGGAACGTCTAATATTTTAGCAGAACGGTGTATTATCTTTGCGATAATAGTGTTGTCGTAGTATTCTAAATGAGAATTAATACCAAATCTTGCTCTAAGGGGACTTGTAAGAAGTCCCGATCTTGTTGTTGCTCCTATTAACGTAAATGGATTTAGCTCAATTTGTATTGATTTTGCACTAGGTCCTTTATCTATCATTATATCAATAGTAAAATCCTCCATAGCAGAATATACGTATTCTTCTACTATAGGGCTTAACCTATGTATTTCGTCTATAAACAAAACGTCAGATTCTTCTAAATTTGTAAGCAACCCTGCTAAATCGCCAGGTTTATCTAGAACAGGACCAGATGTTACTTTTAAATTAGATTTTAATTCGTTTGCAATAATATTTGCTAGAGTAGTTTTTCCTAAACCAGGAGGGCCGTGTAGTAGAACATGATCTAAAGCTTCGTCTCGTAATTTTGCCGCTTCTACAAATACAATTAAATTGTCTGTAATCTTCTTTTGTCCGCTAAAATCACTAAAACTTAAAGGGCGTAGTTTTTTATCTACTTCTTTATCTGTACTAGAGAAATCTTCGTTGCTATGTAAATCTATTATATCTTCCATTAATACTGAAAAGTTTAATACATATCAAAAATAATATATTTTTTATAAATTTCTCGATATAATAAAAGAACTATTATTTTATTAAATTTCTTTTTTCTTTATTATTGAGAAGTATACCTGATAATTAAGTGATGTAGAAGATAACATCGGTTAAATTATTATTGCAAGAAAAATGTAAAAAAAAGACTGATTCAGTTTTTATTTGAAACAGTCTATTTATAATAAATTATTATTTATGTTATCCGCAGCCGCCTTCAACTTCTTTTTTAGCTCTTTTTATTATTTTCTTTTTTTGTTTTGATTTTTCGCCGTTTGTATTAGCAACATTTATTTTTTTGTCTGTTGGTTCTTCTCCTGTAATTAGAGGAAAATCGTTAAGTTTACTGCTAGCTACAAATCCGTGCCAGTTTTTTCTTGTGGTTAAAACTGTATGCATAAAGCTATTTGCACCAAAATCTAATGTAAAAGCATTATAACCAAGTAATCTTAAATATGCAATTGTAAAGGCAGCATTTTGTCCTGTATAGCAATAAACTAATATTTTTTTATCGTTAGGTAATGTACTTAAAAAAGCACTTTCTTTTAAATCTTCTTTTGGTGTGTATTGATATGCGCCTGGAATATGTCCTCTTTCGTATTTTTCTTGTGGCCAATAGTTAAGAATAAAGAAACTTGTATCAGAAAACGCTCTGTCTGCATCTATTTTTAACCTATCGAATGGAGTATTTAGAACAGTCTTAGCTCTTGATTCAAGAATCTCAGCACCACATATTGCACCCGTGTTAATTTGAGGAAGTTCTGTTCTTTTTCCTTTGTAATTAAACTTAGTTTCTAGTTTATTTGCATATTTATTAGAAATGTTTGAACTCCATTGGTCTAGGGTTCTATTCCATGCACTCATTCCGTATTTCATGGCATATGAATTACTATATCCCATTAGTCTAAGAATACCTGTTACATAACTTGCAGATTGACCAGTATAACATATAACAATAATTTTTTCGTAAGAACTCGGCGAAACGTAATCTTCAAGATAATCAATAATTTCTTCTGTACGTATGTTTACAGCTCCATTAATATGTCCTTTCACATAATCTTTATGCGAGCGTAAATCAACAAGGTAATAATTACCTAGGTTTTCGTAAACATCCTCAACAGAAACCATATTAGGGACTCCTTTGGAATTTATGTAATCGCCAGAATTACCTAAATATTTAAGTAGAGCTTCTATTTCTGGAATCCTAACAGTGTCTTCCTTAACAATTCTTATATTTAAACCTGGATTATAATATCTTTCACAGCTACTAGAGAAAATAGCTGTAATTATTATAAAAGGCAGAATTATATTTTTATATTTCATTTCTTTAATATTTAAAACGATTAATTTAAATCTGGACATTCTTCGTCAAAATCTTTTATTACTTTATTAGGGTTTACATCAATAATTTTTGGCCTAGAGATACTGTCGTATATTGGCTTTTTAATACCCGCAACTAATCTAATAAAATCAAATCTTGGCTTTTCATCGTCGTAAACACCTGTTTTTATTCCATAAGAATCTACAACATAATCATTAATGAAATCAAATCCACCACGAGCAACTTTAATATTTTTTATGTTAAGTTGTTTTAGCATAAGGTAAATGTTTATTGCTTGATGTCCTCCTTTGCAATACAAAACATTAATGTTTTCGTCTTGATTAATTACATCATAATATTCATCATCTAATATGTGTTTAGAAGGAATATTAATAGCACCTGGAAGGTGATCTATTGCAAACTCGTGAGGTGTTCTAATATCAATTAATTGATGCTTTTTAGAGTTTTTACATAATAGAATATTTGCAATTTTTTCTACAGGATAAATATCGTCTTTATTTATGTATGCTTGTAGTGTTTTGTCTGCAGATAGTACATATTTTTTACTATCGTCTATTCCGCAACTTGTAATAAGAGCAACGGTTGCAATAATTAATAATGTGTTTATTATTTTCATTTTAATATTAGTTTATAAAGTTTATAAAGTTCTTAAAGTTTTTAAAGATTACTAAGCTAATTTTAGAGTAGCTTCCTATCTTTAAACTTTCTACTTTTAACTATATTTATTCACAGCCACCTTCTACTTCTTTTTTCTTACGTTTTATTGGTGCTTTTTTAGGTTTTACAAGAACATCAGCATCAGTTGCTTCAATAGATTTACCCCCAAAATATTCACTAGCTCCTTTTCTGTATTGATACATTTGATCATCAATTCTATCCCAAACAACTGAATGCTCGCTCGGTTGTAAGATATTTTCTACCCATTGGTTTAATCCACCTTTCATTACGTAAACATTTTCGTATCCTAATCGTGTAACTAGAATCCAAGCTACGTCGGCATCTGATGTTCCATTAGAAAAAAACACTGTTTTATATACATCTTGATCTAAATATAGAAGATTATCTTCATTTAGAATATTCTTTAGAGGTATATTCATAGCTCCTTTTAAAGAAAACTTGTTATAAAGTTTAGGTAGTCTCACATCTATTAATTGGAGAGAAGGGTCTTCCGAAATAATAAATTTTGCAACTTCCTCTGGTGTGAAGTATCTCGTTTGTTGAATAATCTTTTTATTCAATTGGTCGGGACTTATCTCGGCGCTTTCATTTTTCTTAACGCTTGTAAAAGCGATAAATAGTCCAAGTGTAATTAACATTACTAGTCCAAAAATATGTTTTCCGTTCATAATAATAAATTAATATTCAACATCTTTAATGTTATAAGTTTTTTTGATTTTTTCTACAAACCAAAATACAAAAATACCGAATGCAATAAAAATTAAAACAGCAACTCCTTCGGTAACTCCAATAAGCTCGCCTATCTTAACTTTACCTGGCGTATCACTACCTTCAATCAATAGTTTCCCCTTTCCTCTAAGTGTCTCCCAAAGGGGTTCGTACGTGAAGGTATATAATACAACTCCTAATACAATACCACCAATAAAGGCTAGTGCATCTAGCTTTCCTGTTGCTGCTGCGCAAACGCTAGTTCCTGGACAAAACCCGCCCATTACAAATCCTAACCCCATAATAACACCTCCAACTATTGTTGGTGTCACATATGTTGTAGGCATCCAAACATTTTCGAAATCGAAAACGCCAAAATAATTAAGAAATAATAATCCTAATGCAGCTGTAATTGCAGCTGTAAAGAATACTTTAATTACGACAAAATCGTAACCATAGAAAACGCCAGCTAATTTTCTTGATGTAGAAAACCCTGCTCTTTCAAGAACCCATCCGAAAGCAATACCTATAAATAGTGCTGCCATTAGATTCCATTCACTTGCTTGTTCAAAAATTGGTGCCATATTATAATTTTATTAAATCCATAATTTTCTAAAGAACCAAGCAAATAAGTAACCTGATCCAAATATTGCTGCTACTGATAAGAAACCAGATACAGACATTACTGCCATTCCGCTTAATCCTGCTCCAGAAGTACAACCTCTACCTAGTTGAGAACCGATACCGAATAGAATTCCACCCAAGACTGCGAATATTATTCTGGTTCTTGATGTAATTTTTGGTGAATGTTCTACTTGTAATTTTAATCTACCAGCAAATGCCCCAGAAATAACACCACCTATTAATACTCCTAATACTTCGAATACTAACCATGTTTTAATTGGGCTGTGTTCAGATTCTGCTGCAGATTTAAAATACGTTGAGCTTTGCGAATATTCTGGTGCAACTTTTACAACCGCAGTTTTAATTACATCTTTAAAGGCTCCACTTCCGCCTAATCCTTCTCCACTAAAAAAGAAAGCAGCCATAATCACAAACCCTAGCAATACTCCTGCAAGGTATGGATTCATATATTTTTTACTTTTATCTTCCATCATTTTTTAGTTTTATTAGTATAAAAATCTTGTAATTTGTCCTGCATCTACCATAATAAAGCGGAATAATGCTCCACCGAATAATATAAAGAATGCTGGAATTGAAATTGGAATTTTAAATCCATTCAGCTCCATAATCTCTAATATAGCAGGGAAAACTAAACCTATAGTTACAAAGAACCCCCAGAATACTGCTGTAAATTCTCCACCAAGGAATAATGCTGCAGCTTCTTGTTGTACTTCGCTACTTGCTAAGAATCCCATAAACATATGTACAATAAAGAAAATCTCTACAGCAATTAATAATAAATCTATTTTGCTAAATGCTATTTTCTCGTGATGATCTTTTGCCATCCACATAATAGTAGCTGCACCTGTAGACAACCCTGATACTAAGAATAAAGGTCCTAATATTGAAGTATTCCAAAGAGGACGTGCATTAAATGCTGATAGCAGTATTCCTGTGTAGACACCTAATATAATTGCTAATATTAGGTTTGTTATTGCAATTGGTTTTCTAAATTTAATTGATAATTCGTAAACCCATTTAATAATCCAATATCTGTCTATCATTTTAATAAACCAAACCAAAAGCTTGTATGGCATTTTAAATGTCCAATCTCCAAAGTAATTTTTAATATCTTGAATATAAGATAAAGGCCATAATATTGATAATGGCATAATTGCTCCTAAAGTCCAAGCTCCCCAAGACATTGGAGAATCTAAGCGAATAGTAGTGTACAGCTGCCAAAAATAAGCAGGATGACGTAAATCTAATATTAGTGCTATTAAACCTAAAACAATAACTATAGGCGCTAATAATGGAGCAATTTTAATTGCCATTGGATATTCTTTTTCTTTTCCTTTTAGATAGAAATACGATGCAAAGAATATAAGTCCAGCAGCTAAACCTCCTACAAATAAATAAAGAGGTATTTGCCAGTGCCATACATTAAGAACGGGGTCGATAAATGGAATATCGCGTCCGCTTATAAATAATTCTTCTTTCATTTTATTAATTTTTTAAGATTTAAGTTAAAAAGTAAACTTGAGGTTTAGTACCTGCTTCTGGAGCATTTACTTTCCATTTCCTTTCTCTCAATAATATAGATACTGGTGAATTAGGGTCATCTAAATCGCCAAAAGCTAAACTTTTTGTTGGACATACCGACACGCAAGCTGTATCTTGACCTTTTGTGACTCTATGGTCGCAGAATGTGCATTTATCAACATATCCATCAGGGTGAAAATATCTTGCATCGTAAGGACAGGCTTGTATACAAGCACCGCAACCTATGCACTCAATAGGAGTAACCTTAACAATACCACCTTCTATTACGTGACTAGCTCCTGTAGGACAGGTTCTTACACAAGGGGTATCGTCGCAATGGTTACATCTTTCCGAACGAATTTCTAATTCTAAATTAGGGTATGTGCCATCAACATTTTCTACAATCCAATCTCTACAAAATCCTATAGGAACATTGTTTTCTGTTTGGCAGGCTACTACGCAGTCTGAACATCCAACACATTTCTTAATGTCCATTGTCATCGCATATCTCATGATTTAACCTCCTTTTTATGTGGATTTTCTAACAAAAATGTAACAAAATTTTCTCTCATTCCTGTACCTCCCATTATAGGGTCTATTTTAATTCTAGTAATTAATTCTGAATCGTCTATACCTTTTCCGTAGCAATTTGTTAGTAATTTATTGCTTTTTCCAAAACCGTGAATAATATAAACAGAATCGTGTCTTATTCTTTCGGTAACTCTTACTTTTATAGAGAAAGTTGATATAACGCCATCTTGATTTTCTAACCATACTTCTTGGTCAGGCTCTAGTCCCCATATTTTTGCTACTTTAGGGTTTACCCATACTTTATTTTCTTCCATTAAATCAACCAAATTTGGGTTGTTGGATGTACGCCCAAAAGTATGCATAGGTGCTCTTCCGTAAATTAATCTGTAGAAGTTTTCGTCTGGTTGAGCATGTTCTGTATATTTTGGCATTGGGTCGTAACCTTTTGCTTCCAAATCTAAAGAATATAATTCTATTTTACCAGTATCAGTATTAAAGAAATGTTCTTCACCTTCGTCTAGATATAAATCTTTCTCTTTATCGAAGATTTTTACTCCAATTTTCTTCATTTCCTCAAGCGAAGTTCCCATTTGTTTAAATTTCCAATCTAGTTCTTCTTCTACATTCTCCCAACGGAAATATTTGCCAAGTTTTAATCTGCTAGCTAATTCTTTTGCCATCCACCAACCAGGTTTTGTATCCCACCTAGGTTCGGCAGCAGGCATTCTTAATGCAATATTTGGATATCTATGCTGACTAGATCTAATATCATCATATCTTTCTAAATAGGTACATTCTGGTAAAATAATATCTGCATAACCTGTAATTTCCATTGGCATTGTATCTACAACTACCATTAATTCTAGGTTCTTAATTGCAGCTAAAGTTTGATTTTTATCAGGAATTGTAGATAATAAATTTGTTCCTACAACGAGCCAACCTTTAATTTTATGTTCGCTTTGGTTAGAAGGTAACGATGCCTTTATAAGGTCATTTGCTAATCCTGTACCTGCACTTTTATATGTAGGCCTAGTAATCTCTTTCCAAGTCCACTGTGGATGAGGATATGCTGGTGCGGGATATTGTGGCACTTTTTTCTTTTCTGCAAAGTACCATCCTCCTTTTTTACCATAAGAACCAAGTAATGCATTTAATATTGCAATTGCACGTGTTCTTTGTGTATCGTCGCCGTACCAAGTTGTATGTCTGCCAGGATGCACAATAGCCGCTGGTGCTGCTTTTGCCATCTCATAAGCAGAATCTCTAATATCTTCTGGGTTGATATCTGTTTTTGTGTATGCCCATTCAGGTGTGAAGTTTTTCACGTGAGCTTTTAATTCATCGAAACCAAAAGCATATTGCTCTACATATTTTTTGTCGTATAAATCGTCGTATATTAATACGTGAATCCACGATAATAATAATGCTAAATCAGTAGCTGGTTTAATAGGTAACCAAAATTTAGATTTGCTAGCTATTGTAGAGAATCTAGGATCAACAGTTATTATTGATGCACCTCTATCTATAGCTTCTGAAACCTCTTGAACATATCCGTTGTGCATATTCTCGCCAACGTGATTTCCTATAAGTACTAAACATTTTGTGTTTTTTACATCGGTAGGTTCAGGAGAACTTATACCTGCACCATATGTTGCTACAAAACCTGCTTCTCTAGGTCCTAGACATTGTGCATAAGATGGCTTAGCAATATTTTTAGAGCCGTAAGCTTTAAGTAAATGCTTAAAGTAAGAACCGCTACTTGCATGGTAAAGAAGTGCCATACTTTCTGGTCCATGGTCTTTGGCAATTACTTTCATTTTGTCTGCAATAAAATCTAAAGCTACTTCCCAAGACACTTCTTTAAATTTATTTTCTCCATCCTCGAAAACTCGCATTAACGGTTTTTTAAGACGGTCGTTATCATAATACATACCAACTCCACCAGTGCCTCTTGGGCAAAAGCGTCCGTTAGAATGCGGATCGTCTTCGTTTCCAATTATTTTTTGAATTTTACCTTCGTTATTTAGATATGTGAACCCTGCGCATTTCCAGAAACAAACTTCACAAAAAGTTGGAAACCTTTTAGCTTTAGATTCATCTAATGGTTTTTCATGTTTCGGAAGAAATCCGGGTACCCAATTTAGTACTGGATTTGCAAGTGCAAGACCTGCAGTTCCTGCTGCCGAAATCTTTATAAAATCTCTACGAGATGTTTTCTTAATACTCATATTAATATTAACATTGATGTATATCAGCAAAATTATAAATAAAAATCATACGTGCTACATTTTGAGTTGTTTGAGACTTATTTATAAAGATTCTAAATAAAAACCGTAAAATGGTGATATTCAGATATGTAAGAATATTGTTTGTAAGATATGTAGCTTATTGTATTTGTGCTTTACAGCAGATGGTGTGTTTTTATAGGTAAATAGCGGAATAAAACATCTTTATATTTTGTAAAGATTATTTACTAAGTTCCTTTAGAGCAGAGTAATTAATAATCTCAATATTTTTACCTGAGACTTTTATTATCTTTTTATCGTTAAATTCCTTTAATAATCTAACGACATTCTCTGTTGCCATATTAGTAATACTGGCTAAGTCTTTGCGAGTTACATTCAATGTAAATTTATTATTTTGGTATATTTCGTCTGAAAAACAAATTAAAGCATCTGCAAGCCTACCGTTTAATTGTTTATGCGAAATACAATGTAATTTATCTAGTATTTTTTCTATAGTTGAATTTAAGCTTTTTATTACTTGAGTATTAAAAAACTGATTTGTAATCATTATTTTATTAATTACTTCTACATTTATTTGACATAAAACGATGTCTTCTAATGCTGTTACGGAGAATTTATAATGCTTAGTGTGGTTTAGAGATGTTAATCCTAACATTTTACTTTTTCCAGCAATCTCAAGAATTAAATTTCTATCACTATTTTCTATATATATCTTTACTAACCCTTTTTTTATGAAGTAGATATTGGAGGCAAAGCTACCTTGCTTAATAATTGTTTCATCTTTTTTGTATAATATTTCAACTTTGTTGTCTTCAATTTGCTTTAACTCATCATCAGTTAACTCATTAAAACACACTGATTTATTGTTGCAAAATAAACAATTAGCACTACCGTTTGCCATACCTTATTAAGTAATAATGATTATATTATTTACAAATGTACTATTAATTAATTGATATTGAACATTTAATTATCTAATAAATATCAATTTTTGTTTTGCTTGTTATTTCTGCTTTTTAGCATTTATTACAGGGTTTAAATGTATTAAATTTGGTACTGTAATAATTAAAAAAAGACAGAGAATGAAAACATTTATTAAATTATTTTTTTCCTTGATTGTACCAATGGCATTTGTCTTTGGTGTAGTAGTTCTTTATCATCCTATTGATAGAGGACAAGTGCATATTTCTGAAATTAATTTACCTCCTAAGGCTGTGAAGAAGAATGACCACTCTAAGTATAAAATATTAAAACAAAAATTTGAAACTCCTCAGGATATGACAGCTGCTTGTTTAGAATGTCATAATAAGAGAGGTGAAGAATTTATTAAAACAGTACATTGGAAATGGTCTACGCCTGATACGCTAGAAGATGGTACAGTAAAAGAAATTGGTAAGACTAACGTTCTTAATAATTTCTGTGTGGGGATTAATAGTAATGATGCTTTATGTCAATCTTGTCATGCAGGATATGGATGGAAAGATAAGTCGTTTGATCATTCTGATGTAAAAAATATCGATTGTTTAATATGTCACGATAACTCAGGAAAGTACAAAAAACATAAAGGTCATGCAGGAATGCCTAAGAAAAGTGTAAACTTATCCTATGTAGCACAAAGAGTAGGCCCTGTTAAGAATAAAAATTGTGGATTTTGCCATTTTCATGGTGGAGGAGGCAATAATGTAAAGCATGGTGATTTAGAAGATGCTTTACTTGATCCAACAATTTGTGATAGAGATTTTGATGTTCATATGTCTAAAGAAGGAGCTGGGTTGAATTGTACCCAATGTCATTCAAGTTCACATCACGTAATTAAAGGTGCAGGACCAATGACAAATGCAAATGGACCAGAAAATAGAGTTTCTTGTTCGGAGTGTCATACAGATAAACCTCACAACAATTCTATGTTGAATAATCATTACAAGAAAATTTCTTGTCAAACTTGCCATATTTCTACTTATGCAAAACACGAAAAAACTAGAATTTTTTGGGATTGGTCTACAACAGGACTACGTGACGGAGAAAAGTTTAATGACGTATCTGAAGATGGTTTAAGAAAACACGACAGTGGACACGGAACAGCAATATCAGCAACGAATTTAGAGCCAGAATATTATTGGTGGAATGGCGAAGCAGATCAAACTACACTAGAAACAAAAATTACAACTGATACAGTAGAAATGAATGCTTTACATGGCAATTATTTTAGTAATGATAGTAAAATATACCCTTTTAAAGTTATGCGAGGAAAACAACCTTACGATACTAAAAATATGACATTTGTTCAAATGAAAACTTTCGGACCAAAAGGTTCGGGTGCATATTGGTCTGATTTTGATTGGGACAAATCAATAAGAACAGGTATGGAATATACAGGTTATCCTTACAGTGGAAATTACGGATTTATTCCTACACGTTCTTACTGGCCGCTTAATCATATGGTAGGCGATGCTCAGACTAGTGCTTTAACTTGTGTAGAATGTCATAGTCAAGATGGTAGACTTAAAAATCTTACAGGTTTTTATTTGCCTGGTAGAGATGTTAATGTTTGGTTAGATTGGGCAGGTAAAATATTTATGATATTCTCTTTAATAGGAGTAACAATACATGCCATTTTAAGAATGATTGCAAAAAAGAAAAATTATAAATAGATAAAAACTAGAAAAATGAAAAAAGTATATATATATAATAAGTATAATAGATTTTGGCACTGGACTCAAGCTGCATTAATCTTGTTTTTAGCTGTAACAGGGTTTGAGATACATGGCTCTTTTGAATTATTCGGGTACGACAAAGCAACATATTTTCATGATAATGCTGCCTGGGCATTAATAATATTGATTGTATTCACTGTTTTTTGGGATTTTACAATGGGCGAATGGAAACAATATGTTCCTAGCCTGAAAATGATGAAAGAACAAATTAATTATTACATTTTTGGAATATTTAAGAATGCCCCTCACCCAGTGCACAAAACTAAATACACAAAATTTAACCCTTTACAAAGGATGACATACCTGGGTTTAAAGATGTTTATTATTCCTACTATGATAATATCAGGGTTACTATATTTCTTTTTCTTTAGCAGCTTAAATACAACTAATGAATTAAACTTAGAATGGATAGCTTATGTGCATACATTTGGAGCATTTATTTTGTTAGGGTTTGTTTTTATTCACGTGTACTTAACATCAACAGGTGAGACAATTACTTCAAGTGTAGAAGCTATGATTACTGGTTGGGAATGTATGAGCGACGAAGATGCAAAATATGCTTTTGAAGAAGGTCTAAATGTGAAATTATCTGAGATGAAATCAGAATTAGGATCTTCATCTTTAGATACAAATAGATTACTATCAGATGCTTTTGATCATATAGATTCTAAATTTGGAATTAATACGGATCAAGCAATGAGAAATGCAATAAATAAGAGTGGTGTTGGTTATTTTAAAATTGGTAGAGATGGAATATACCAAGAAGTTAACGAAGGCTGGTTAAATTTATATAAATGTAGAACAAGAGAGATGGTTATAGGTCAACAATATGGTTTAAATAGAACTCCAGAAGATAGAGCTATTGTTGACGATATATTTAACAGAGTAATGAAGGGAGAAAGCGTACATGATGGACATGTAAAACGTGTTTGTAAGGATGGGTTTGTTGGTTACCATATTCTTGCAGGGTCGCCTGTATTTAATAATGACGGAGAAGTTATTGCAATGGAAGGATTCATTATTGATACTACCGATAAACAATAATAATTTGTAGCACATTTCTTAATTAACAACAAAGCCTTTTGTCTAAAAAGATTCAGCTGTTTAGTATTGCTGAAACAAGTAAAGACAAAAGGCTTTTTGCATGAAATATTTAGGGTAATCAATAAACTTTATTAATATTGTTTAGGTAATTTTTTAATACAATATACAATCCATTAAAAATAAAGTT
>DAOVTE010000011.1 GCA_030627705.1 Bacteroidales bacterium | reverse complement strand
GACACACGAAAATCATGCTGTAGAATTAACAACTAACAAAATGATAGAAGAAAGAATAAATTATATTCATAAAAATCCATTAAGAGCAGGCTTAGTACTAAACGAAGAAGATTATTTATTTAGTAGTGAAAAAAACTTTACCGAAATGGAAAACTTATTACAAATAGATAAAATATAAAAAAGCGTAGTTACAAACGCTTAGGTGGGAGAACTAATTTTTATACTTTCGTTAACGTAGAAATTGGATATAAAGATTTTTTTATGCAATATTTTGGAGATTGTCCAAGTGTAAGTAATAGAATAAAGTCAGATTTTATTGATGTGAATGATATCACAGCTATGGTAAGACTTTATAATAAGTGTAAATAATAATTACTACATACCTAGGCGTAAAATAAAAAACAAAACTAAGCATTTGTAATGCTAGCAAAGAAAACAAGGAAAGAAAATAAAAAACAAACTTAAGTTTACTTGTGAAATGTTATATTTTTTATTATGTTTGAATTAGAACTATAAAATTAGAAATTATGAGTGTTGGATTAGGGATTTTTGTAGCTATTGTATCTATTATATTTATTGTATTATTTCTTATGGCAATTATTGGTGTTTTTATAAGAAATAGTCTGGTTAGAAAACGAAATGAAGTAGAAAATACATATGCAGGAATAAGTGTTCAATTAAAAAAAAGGTACGATTTAATACCTAACTTAGTTTCTGTGGTTCAGAAATATGCTCAACATGAAAAAAGTATTCTTGAAGAAATAACCAAACTTCGATCACAAGCTCTAGATAAGAATATTGATAATAATAATAAAGTAGATTTAGATAATAAAATATCTAAAGCAATGGGAAATGTACTAATGACCGTAGAAAACTACCCTATTTTAAAAGCAAGTGATAGTTTCATTGCACTTCAGCGTTCTTTAAATGAAATTGAAGCACAACTGTCTGCATCTAGAAGGTATTTTAATACTGCTGTAACAGAATATAATAATGCTATACAAGTTGCTCCCAATAATTTTATAGCTGATATTATGCATTTAACAGCAAAAAATGTTTTTGAAATATCTGAGACAGAGAAACAAAACATTGATGTCAAGAAGTTACTTAATAGCTAATAATTATAACAATAAAAAAAATAGGTAGAAACTACTCTATATAAGTAACAATTTTGCATAAACAATGATGAACTTCGATGACTTTTACAATGAATTTATTGAAAATAAGCACGATGAATTAGAAAAAATTAGATTTGATGCAAATAGAAAGTATAAAGCCAACATGTTGGCTTTTAAATATTCTACAATCTCTGTCATTGCATTAAGTGTTCTTACTCTTATCTATAGTGATTTTACTGCTGTATTATTTTTAGTAGTTATGCCATTTTATTTTATTGGTACTGCAATTGGAGTCGTTTCTAGGTTGAAAAAACACATAAAGTTTAGATATAAGAAAGAAATTATTTTACCAATGTTAAATTATCTGTATGAGGATGTAAAGTATAAATCATATCAAAAAATATCTGTAAACTTAATTAGGAAAAGTCTTTTGTTAAAGAAATACGTGCATACCCACAAAGGAGATGATTATATTAAATGCAGAATTGGAAATGCAATTATACAATTCTCAGAGATTGAAGCATGTGGCACTCGCAGCGATATTGGTTTCTTTAATGGTGTTTTTATTGCTGCTAGTTTTAATAAATACTTTAAATCTAAAACAATAGTATATGATAAACGAGATTATACAAATTTTAAGAAATCCTTATTAAATTTATCAGGAGATACAAATGAAGCAGAAATTATTAAACTGGAAGATTCTGTTTTTAATAAAAAATTTAAAGTAATTGGAGAGAATCAAATTGAGTCTAGGTATATTTTATCTACTAGCTTTATGCAAAGATTGCTTGATTATAATAATAAGATGAAAAAAAATGTTTCATTTTCTTTTGTAGATAATAAGTTTTTTATTGTTATGCCAAACGCAAAAAACATGTTAGAACCTACAATATTAAAATCTATATACGATAAAGAATATATTGAGCTCTATTATAATTATCTGCTATCTATTACTGATCTTGTGCATAATCTAGATCTTAATACAAGAATATGGACAAAAGAGTAGAATGTATTCCATCGCAGTATGGAAACCAGTAAAACATAAAATAATAAACTTAAAACCCACCTACATGTGTATAAAGAAATATTTGTTTTTACAAAAATAGAGGCCCCTTGCATTAGAATTATAGTTGTCGTGAGGCTTTTTCTTTACATCTAATATACTTTTTAAGAAACATAACCGTTAAATAACATCTTTATAACATTATTATTTTATAAAGTAATCATTGTTATTTATTGATTAAAAATATACTTTTAGGCAGTTATAAAAAGTACCATTGAAAAAGCATTATGAAAAAGAAAGTTATCTATGCAATAATTGTTGTTACAGTTTTAGTCCTTATTTGGGTATTATTCTCAGAAAAAACAACAAATAAATCAATAATGGTAAATCCACAGCTTGGTGAATTTATTGTTAGCATTACAATTAATGGAGAATTAGATGCCGAAAAATCTGTAGATGTAAATGGTCCATTGGGCTTGCAGTCTATTAATATTTACGAAAAAATTAAGATTGAAGATCTTGTTCCAGAGGGTACAATTGTTGATTCTGGCGACTATATTGGTAGTTTAGATAAAACCGTTGTTCTAAACAAGCTAAAAGATATTGATGCTAGTCTAGAAAAACTTAATTCTAAAATAAACAAATCTAAAATTGACTCAGCCCTTGAACTCCGTGCAGCAAGAGATCAGTTAATAAATCAAAGATATGCAATAGAAGAAAAAAAGATTGAATTTAAAAACTCTAAATACGAGCCACCTACTATACAGCGTAAATTAGAAATAGAAGTAGAAAAAGCAAATAGGCAATACAAGCAAAGCATTGAGAGTTACAATCTTAAACGAGAAAAACAAATAAATACAATACAAGAGGCGGTAATAGATCATAATAAATATATTAGGAAGAAAGAGCAAATTATGTTAATTCTTAACGATTTTAAAGTTACTGCACCACAGTCAGGAATGGTAATTTATATAAAAGATTGGGGAGGAAATAAAAAAGTACCAGGAACTACAATTAGTCCATGGAATCCTAAAGTTGCAAAACTACCAGATTTATCTAGTATGCAGGTTAAAAGTTTTGTAAACGAAATAGATATCAGCAAAGTAAAGGTTGGACAAAAAGTAGAAATTACAGTAGATGCTTTCCCTGATAAAAAGTTAGTAGGCAAAACTATTACTGTTGCAAATATTGGAGAAGAATTAGCCAACTCTAGTGCACATGTTTTCGAAGTAGAAATAAATGTAGATGGTAGCGATTCTGATTTAAGACCAGCAATGACAACAAAAAATACAATCATTATTAATGTTATTGATTCCGCATTGTATATTCCTTTAGAATGCTTACATTCAAACGATAGTACCGTTTTTGTATACACAAATGGAATAAAACAAATAATAGAAACTAGCGAAAATAACGAAGATTATATTGTTGTAACTAAAGGATTAACAATTTCTGACGAAATATATTTATCAATACCAGAAAATAGTAGTAATTGGATTTTTTCTAAAGAATAATAAATATTGTGATTGTTAGTCAAGCTAATATAGAAAAATATCAACTTAATATTAGAATTGCTTTCGAGGCAGTTTTAAGTAATAAGGCAAGAACAATACTAACTGCACTAGGAATTATTTTTGGTGTTGCGGCTGTTATTGCTATGCTAGCAATAGGTAATGGAGCTAAACAAGAGCTTTTAGACCAAATGAAATTAGTAGGTGTAAATAATATTATTATAACTCCAAAAATTAATACCGATGGTGCAATTGCTTCTGACAATGATGAAATATCAAAAGATGATAAAGAAAGTAAGACTAGATTATCGCCAGGATTAACTTTGCTTGATGCCGATGCTATTAAAAAAATAATTCCTACTGTAAAATCTATTAGCCCAGAGATTACTACAGAACAAACAATTATTTACAGAAAGAATAGTATAACAGGAGAATTTACAGGAATAAATAAGAACTTCTTTAATGTTTATAATCTAGAATTAGAAAACGGTAAGTATTTTAATAATTATCATTTCGAAAAAGGCGAACAAGTTTGTATAATTGGACATAATGTGGCTGTAAAACTTTTTCCTACAGAAAGTCCTATCGGAAAACAATTAAAATGCGGAGGACTTTGGTTAAAAATTGTTGGAGTTCTTAAAAATAGAATGATGGAAGAAAGCCAAATGGCAAACTTACAAATAGACAATTTTAACTTGAATGTGTACGCTCCATTGCAAACTGTTTTAATACGATACAACGATAGGTCAATAATTAATTCTAAGAAACTAAAAAAAGGTTCACGAAGGAATAATAAACAAAAAACAGACAATAATAGAAATCAGCTAGATAAATTAATTATTCAAATTGATAATTCAGAAAATATTGGAATGAGCTTAGATGTGATACATCGATTACTTAAAAGGCGCCATGCAGATTCAGAAGATTTTATTATCACAGTTCCCGAGCTACTTTTAAAACAAGAGCAAAAAACCAGAGATATTTTTAATATAGTTTTAGCTGCAATAGCAAGCATATCACTAGTTGTAGGTGGTATTGGTATAATGAACATCATGCTAGCATCAGTTATGGAACGAATTAAAGAAATTGGCGTAAGAAGGGCTATTGGCGCCAGAAAAGAAGACATTGTTCTTCAGTTTATTGCCGAAGCTATAATTATTTCTATTAGTGGAGGATTAATAGGAATTGTTTTAGGAATAATTTTCGCATATTTGGTAAGTAATTTTACCGAAATTTTAACAATCATATCTGGTTTTTCAATATTTATATCATTTTTCGTATCTGTTAGTGTAGGTGTTCTTTTTGGTTATATGCCTGCTAAAAAAGCTGCAATACAAGACCCTGTAACATCTCTAAGACATGAATAAATTTATTATTACAATATTTATTTTAGCAAACTCATTTATAGCTAAATCTCAAATTCATCAACTATCACTTATAGATGTAATTTCTATAGCAAAAGAAAAATCGCCAGATGCCCTTAAAGCAAAGCATCAATTTAGATCCAATTATTGGCAATTTAGAACATACAAAAGAAGCATGTTACCCCAATTAATGTTAGACGGAACATTACCTTCGCTAAACAGAGCATACACAACATACACAAGCTCTTCTGGTGCACAGGAATATGTCGGACAAAGCTATATTTCGTACTCAGGCTCAATGGTAGTTAATCAGAGAGTAGGGTTAACAGGAGGCAATATTTTTGTGTCGTCTGGTTTGCAGAGATTAGATAATTATTACGATACAATTACAACAAAAAGTTATTTATCTACTCCAATAAATATTGGGTTCAGTCAACCTTTATTTAACTATAATCCATACAAATGGGATAAAAAAATTGAGCCTTTAAGATACGAAAAAGCTAAAAGAGAATACTTAAGTTCAGTAGAGCAAGTTTCAATTACAGCACTAAGGTATTACTTTAACCTTTTGTCGGCCGAAATAAATGTAAAAGTTGTAGATTTAAATGTAGCCAATTACGATACATTATTTCAAATTGCAAAAGGAAGATATCAATTAGGCAAAATTGCCGAAAATGAGCTCTTGCAGTTAGAATTAAGTCTACTTAAATCTAAATCAAGGCAAGAAAGAATGCATTTAGATTATAAAAATGTATTGTATAGATTTAAATCTTATTTAAGAATAAACGACAGCTCTAAAGTTGTTTTGATAATACCCAAAAATAAGAATTTTAGTTATATAGATTACAAAGAAGCTATGAATTTAGCAAAGGAAAATAATCCCAAAATATTAGAATTTGAGCAACGTTTACTCGAAGCACAAGCTAATATGAATAGATCTAAAACTCAAAATGGATTTAATGCAAATTTATATGCTGTTTTTGGTTTAACTCAAAATGCTGAAACTTATGTTAATGCTTACGAAAATCCTAATAATCAGCAACAAGTTACTTTGGGTATACAAGTGCCAATTATCGATTGGGGAATGCGTAAAGGACAAGTAAAAATGGCTGAAAGTAATTTAGATTTAATTACAGAATCTATTGAGCAAGAAAAAATAGATTTTAATCAGTCAATATTTATGCAAGTTTCTGAATATAATATGCAAAATAATCAACTTTTAATTGCTGCTAAAAGCGATACTGTAGCTCAAAAAAGTTTCGATGTAACTAAAAACAGATATTATTTAGGCAAGATTTCTGTAACAGATTTAAATATTGCGCAAACAAATATGGATAATGCTAAAATTTCATATATTCGTGCCTTACAAGAGTATTGGCAAACATACTATACATTACGTCAGTCTACCCTATTTGATTTCCGAAATAATTCCCCTTTAAATGTAGATTTCGAGAGTATCTACAACTAAAAAACAAACCTTTTTTAAAGATTAATAAATAATAGTTAGTTAATATTAACTAACAAATATTTAATGTGTATTATTAAATATTTTTTTTTCTACATACAACTATTTTTGAATAAATTTGTCTTTAAAACAATAGCGATATTTTCTTGTTATTAAATTTATATTATTATTAATTGTATATTAAACTTAAATGTTATGAAAAAAATATTCTTTACAGTAATTATATTATCAACATTTTTTAGCTACACTTTTTCGCAAATAGCAACAATAACTACAACCCCTACCCTTGCAGGAGACACTGTATTTATTTGTGATGGAAATCAAATCGACTTTATTGGCTCTACTACTGGCGGCACTGCTCCTTATACTTATGCATGGAGTTTTGGCGACGGAACAACAAGTACGCAACAAAATCCAAATCACAATTTTGCTATGTATGGTTTGTACGAAGTAAATCTAATCTCTACAGATAATAATAGTAATCAAAATACAAATACAGCACGTATTTGGGTTAGAGTTTATGAAACACCAACAATAAATTTAGGTGTAAATGATACTGTAGGTGGAAATATGTATATATTTAATGGTTCTTTTTCTGGTTTAGGGAATACAGGATATTGGACAGGTCCTACAGGAACGTTTTTTTCTGATATTAATAACCCTACTACACAAGCATCAATTCTTTTATATAATTATAATTCATTTACTGGTAGTTTTATCTGGACAGAAAGTAATCAAAACTGCACAAATAGTGATACTATTGAAATTACATTTTATAATATACCCGTAGCTAATGCAAACCTAGCAATAGGGCAAAGTTCTATTACTTGCGATACAATTGCACATTTATTTGCTGATACTGTTAATGCACATATCGAAAGTGGATTATGGTATGCCGATCCTTCATCTGGAGTTACCTTTGATGATGAGCTTGCAAATGCAACATCGGTAAACGTATCTGGAATAAACTATGGAGCTACCTCGCAAACAAATATTGTATTCTATTGGAAAGCAATTAATGGATGTTGTTACGATACGGATTCTGTAATAATTACTTTCTTTGAAACACCTATTGCAAATGCAGGGAAGGACACCTCTATTTGTGGCTGGACATATACTGGTGTAGGGAATTATAGTATAGCAAATTCTACTGGATCGTGGTCGCAAATATCTGGTCCCTCAATGGCTGTATTCTCAGATATTACAGATCCACATTCTCATATTTATTCTCCATATGAAGGTCAATATGTTTTACAATGGATCGAATGGAATATAAATAATACAAATTGCGTATCCAGAGATACAATTCTAATACATTTTAACGAAATACCTACCGTTGACGCTGGTACAAATATATCAGCTTGCGGAGGTTGGGCTCAATTAAATGCATTACCTTCTGTTGGTCAAGGTCGATGGATTTATCCATCAGGTATTGGTTTCTCCAACTCAATTAATGGAACAATAAATAATGCTATGTACGATACATTACCAAACGCATGTATAAATATACCTTCAACAAGTTCATTATTTAACCAGCAGATAGCTCTAATTTGGCGCGAAACAAATGGGCACTGTATAACACAAGATACTGTATTTGTGGTTTTCTGGGATGAAATAATAGCAGAATTAATAGATACTTCAATGGGTATTCCAGAGTGTGGCAATTGGTCTAAGCAATTAAAAGCTGTGCCTCCAACATTAGGCACAGGAACTTGGGTAGATGCATTTGATATGCCAAGCTTTTTACCAAACGAAAATACCCCAATTATAGATACAGTGATTATAAATTATTACGGAATGCACGAGTTTTATTGGGTAGTTGAAAATGGTGCATGTATAGATTCCTCTGAAGTAAAATATATTGAATTTTTTGAAAGACCAGTAGCAAATGCAGGTGTTAGTGATACTGTTTGTAGTCACACATATGCTTTAAATGCTATTTCTAGTTTAATACCAGGAGTATCAGGAGAATGGAGGATTTCCTCAATGGGAGGTAGTTTCTTTTGGTCTACTGGAACATGCTGTAGCACAAGCCCAATAGATACAGTAACTGCATTGCTAGGCACTTATGAACTTATATGGTTTGAACAAGTAGATAGCTTACTTGGCTGTGGTGATGTTGACACAATTACAATTTTATTTGCAGGTCAGCCAACAGGTTTAATTATAGATACAATAAATCCACTATGTGTTGGTGAGCCTTTCGAATTAGTTGTAGATTCTATGTATGCAAATCCAAATAGATTTTATTGGACACTAGATTATGGTATGACAGGAGTTATAGACACTATTACTTATGGAGCTAGCCATCCTTTATTAACATGGCCTAATATAAGCCAAGCTGGTCATAATGTAGAATTATTTACACAAAATATGTTTGGCTGTAAATCGCCAGTATCAACAATTACCTTGTTTGATCCACCTGCTCTCGATCCTACAATTACTATAGATACACCAACCTCTGGGAATGCTGCAGGCGCAATATATTTAAACAAGTATTTAAATTCTAATTATCCTAACTATTATGAATTTAAGTGGATAGATAAATTAAATGATGGCTCTTGGATGTTTCCAATGAATATAAACTATAATTTACCTAGTACAGATACTGCACAAACAGATCTATTTGCAGGAAATTATTTGGTTGTTGTACACGGGCTTCAAAGAGCAAATCCATTATTAACTTATCAATATACATGCTACGATACATTAAATATTCCTCTTTATAACGTGGGAGTAGAGACGGTTGATGTTAATCAAAGTTTTAATATTTACCCAAATCCATCAAGCAGATTCGTGCAAATTGAAAGTAAAATATTTAATGTTGAAAGTTATTCTGTGCTAGATATTTACGGAAAAACTATTCAAGAATTCAAAACTCATAATTCAGAATTTAGAATTAATATCGAAGATTTATCAAAAGGAATCTATTTTATAAGATTACAAACAGAAAAAGGTGTTGTAATTAAGAAGTTTATTAAACAATAATTTAGGCGAATAAAGATGATTTATTAATGTGGAGAGATCTCTTTTTATTATTAACCGTAATTGCTAATATCTTGCAGTTTATCTTTATTAATTATAGTAATTTTTTTCCCTTCAACAGATATTAATTTATCATCTTTAAACTTCTTAATAATCCTAATTACACTTTCTGTAGATAAACCAGAAAGTTCAGCAAGTTCTTTTCTAGATAAAAGTAATTCAAACGTATCAGATTTATATATTCTTAAAGACAAACATATTATTAAATCAGCAAGCCTACCAAATGATTGTTTGTTTGTTATTGAAAAAAATCTTCCGTTAGTTTGAATAATATTACCACATAGTATATTTATTATCTTAATAGAAAACTTTGCATTTTGCTGAATAATTTGCTTAAAAATATTTACATCAATTAACCTAATAGTTGAGGCTTGATATGTTACAGCAGAATATTGAAAAACATTATTTCCCTCAAAAAGTGGAGTTAATCCAATCATATTTCCTTTGGGAAGAATTCTAAGTGTAAGTGAATTATTGTTGCTTTCTATGTACATTTTTATTAACCCTTTCTTAATAAGCATCACGTGCGACGCATATGTACCCTGCTTACAAACAGTTTCTCCTTTCTTATATTCTACAAGAACACTATTTTCTTCAATAAGTTTATTCTCATCATCTGTAAGCTCTTCGAAGCAACATTCTTCGTCATAATTTACAGTACAACTATTAGTTATTGTTGGCGGTTTCAGGTTCATATATACATAATATTAATATTGTAAATATACAAAAAAAAACTATATCATAATTATTTATGATTCAAATCATAAATAATTATGATTGCCTTGTATACTCTTATATGTTGTACACTTTGTATATTCATTTTGTTATTCCGCAATTGATTCTCAAATTTGTAGTAAACAAATATTAATATATTATAAACTAAAACAAATAAGATTATGAACACTACTAAAAATTTATTTAAATTCGCAATGCTTGCTTTTGCTGCATTATTAATTGTAACTACATCTTGCGATAAAGACGACGACGAAGTTGATGACCCTATAGTTGTTGTAGACAACTATGCATTAATGACAGATTACCTGAAAGCCAACACAATGGATTTAACTGATGTTGCCACTTCTTGGACTATTTCTGCTCACGATTTAGATTCTTTAATAAACGATTATTATGTAATTGATTTAAGAGCGTCTGCAGATTACACAACAGGTCATATCCCTGGATCTGTAAACACAACACTAGCTAATATCTTAACTGAAGCAGGTAATTCAGATGGAAAACCTATTGTTGTTGTATGTTATACAGGACAAACTGCTTCTCATGGGCACGTTGCTCTTAGATTAAGTGGGTATACAGACAGTAGAATTTTATTATTTGGCATGAGTTCTTGGAACGTAGATTTCGATAGCTGGAGTGCAAATATTGGAGACGTTGCTGTTGGTCATACAAATTGGTCTACAACTAATACAATTGCTACAAATGTAGCTTATTCTTTACCAACATTTACAAGTTCTAAAACTGCCGGACAAGAGATACTAGAAGAAAGAGTTCAAGAAATGTTAGATAATGGTTTACAAGGTGTAACTAATGCTGATGTTTTAGCAACTCCTACAAATTATTTCATTAATAATTACTGGGCTTCTACCGATGTTGATCATTATGGACACATTAAAACAGCTTATAGAATTCAAGAAGATTTAAGTTTAGCTGCTGATGGGTTTAAAAATTTAGATAAAGATGCAACTATTGTTACTTATTGCTGGACAAGTCAAACATCATCGTTAATTACTGCTTATTTAAATATTTTAGGATACGATGCTAAAAGTTTAAAATTTGGTGCTAACGGAATGATTCATACAGCATTACAATCTCACAAATGGATTGCTTCAGGTGATTATACATACGAATAAAAAAATCTAATTATGGAAACTAAAAAAATACTATATACACTAATTAGTATTTTGTTTCTAACATCTATCTCTACAGCCCTGTATTCTCAGGGTTGTGAAGATAGTGGTGGAGACGAAGATGGTGTAAAATTAAAAGGTTTTATTCAGCCACAGTTTAATTACAACTTAAACGGGCTTGATGCAAATGGAGAAAGTTTAGACGAAAGCACCTTTACTTTTAATAGAGCAAGACTAGGAGTTTTAGGTTCTATACCTTACGATATTAAATATTATTTCTTTACAGAAATTAGCCCGTTTAAATCACCATCAGGTGCAGTAGAAATACTTGATGCTTTTGTTACTTACGACAGATTTGGCGTGTATGCGAAGCTTTCTATGGGACAATTTAAAGCTCCTATAAGTTTAGAGCAAAATACTTCTTGCTCTGGTCTTTATACAGTTAATCGCTCTACAGTTGTTGCTCAGTTAGCTGGTCCACAAAGAGATTTAGGTCTTATGGTAACTGGTGGTAACGATACTACTCTAGTAAAATATGCTTTAGCTTATATGAATGGTGCAGGAAAAGGTATTGTTGATGATAATATGGGTAAAGATATATTAGGTAGATTAGTTTTTCAACCACTAGATGAAAAAATGCTTGCTGTTGGTGGTAGCTTTAGAACGGGTAAAAGAATCCCTACAGATTTAGCTAATGAAGATAACGACGTTAAAAGATTTGCAGGTGAATTAAGATTCGAATACAAAGGATTTGTTTTACAAGGAGAATACATTCACGGTATAGATGAGCTTTACAGTTCTGCAAAAACACCTATTTATGGTGGTTGTGGTGGAATTGTTGGTTTTGTAACTAGAGAAGCAGGAACATATACTACTAGCGGACATTGGATTATGGCATCGTACAAAACACAATGGAATTTAGAGCCTGTAGTTAAATATGATTATTACGATCCTGATATGGACATTGCCGGTGATTGGAGTAATAACATTACAATAGGATTAAATTATTTCTTTAACGATTGGACAAGATTACAAATTAATTATGTAATAACAACAGAGCCAACCCCTGTTGATAATGATATGATTATGTTTCAAACACAAGTGAAGTTTTAATCAATTATAATAAAATAAAAATAGAATTATGAAAAAAATTATAGGATTATCATTAGTGTTCTTTTTAATTTTTCAAGGTGTAATAGCACAGGATATTATTTCTGCCAAAGATCTTGCAAAAATCATTAAGACTCCTAATACAAAAGTTATATCTGTAAACAAAGCCGAAAGTTATGCTAAAATGCATATTACAGGTGCTGTACATATAGATTTAAAAACTTTTTACAAATCGGGTAGTTTAAAAGGAATTTTAAAATCTAACGATGAATTAGCTGTGCTTTTAGGTAAAAAAGGAATTTCTAACGCAAACAAAATAGTAATTTACGATAGAGGAAATTATAAAGCTTCTGGTAGATTATATTGGGTTCTAAAATATTTAGGATGTAAAGATGTTAAAATTCTTAACGGACATTTAAAAGCTTGGCAAGCTGCTCGTAAGCCAGTTACTAAAACACCTACTAAAGTTAAAGCTACAACGTTTACAGTTGCTGCAAAATCAAATTACTTAGCGTCAACAAGAGATGTGAAAATGGCTTCGTCTAATCCAAATGTAATTTTGGTTGATGCAAGATCTAAAGAAGAATTTGATGGTTTAAAAGGAAAAACTTCTAAACTTGGTCATATACCTGGTGCAGTAAACTTTGAATTTAGTAAAATTCTTGTTGGTGGCAAATTAAAATCTAATACCGAAATACAAGCTTTATTTACAAAAGCGGGCATTACAAAAAGCAAAGAAATTATTCTTTATTGCGAAACTAGCGTTAGAGCAGGAGTTTTATTCTTAGCACTTAAAGGTTTAGGTTATACTAAAGTTAAAGTATATGATGGTGCATTTTATAAATGGACATCAATGGGATCGAATAAAATAGCAAAGTAGTGCATAATATATATTCGTTTTAACAATTATGTGTAAGAGGCTGCCAAACAGGCAGCCTCTTTTATTATATTGGAAATATCAATTGTTAAACTTTTTATGCTTCTAGTACTTAGAAAAAATATAAAAGTTCAATTATTTATTAAATCCTTTCAAGTTCAACAGTAAAATGACGCATAATAGGAGCTTCGTTAATAATACTAACTCCGTTTTTAATCTCATTTTTTCTATCGAAAACATTTATTATTGCAGCAGCAACAACATCCATATGGTTATTTGTATACGTTCTTCTAGGAATTGCTAACCTAACTAATTCTAGTTCTGGATAACGATTTTTTCTAGTTTCAGGGTCTCTATCTGCTAAAATTGCACCTATCTCTACCCCACGAATACCGGCTTCAATATAAAGTTCTATTGCTAAAGTTTGTGCAGGAAATTCTTCTTTAGGAATATTAGGCAATAATTTTTTAGCATCAATAAAAACTGCATGTCCACCAATTGGGTGTTGAACAGGAATTCCATATTCAATTAATTTATTTCCAAGATATTCTACTTGCTTAATTCTAGTTTCTAGAGTTTCGAATTCTGTACCCTCGTCTAAACCTTGTGCAAGAGCATTCATATCTCTGCCAGACATTCCGCCATAAGTTAAATATCCTTCGAACATAATATTAAAAACTGCAGCTTGATCGAATAATTTTTTACTACGCATAGCAATAAATCCACCCATATTTACAATTGCATCTTTTTTGCTACTCATTGTCATTGCATCTGCATAAGAATACATTTCTGCAACAATTTCTTTTATAGTTTTATTTTCGTAGCCTTTTTCTCTCATTTTAATGAAATATGCATTTTCTGCAAATCTAGCAGAATCTACAATTAAAGAAACACCTTTAGCTTTTGCAAATTCGCTTACTTCTTTAATATTTTGCATAGAAACTGGCTGACCACCAGAAGTATTATTCGTAATTGTTAGAATAATAAATTTGATTTTAGTTTTATCGTTTTGTTCAAAAACTTGTGAAAGCTTATTAATGTCAATATTTCCTTTAAAAGGATATTCAAGTTCTGTATCGAAAGCCTCGTCTATAGTACAGTCTATTGCTTTTGCTTTTCTGAATTCTATATGTCCTTTTGTTGTGTCGAAATGTGAGTTACCCGGCACAATATCTCCTTCTTTAACTAAAACAGAAAACAAAACATTTTCTGCTGCACGCCCTTGATGTGTAGGTAAAAAGTGTTCGAAACCTAAAATATCTTTAATTGCATGTTTAAGTTTATAATATGATGATGCACCTGCATAAGATTCGTCGCCTAACATCATTTCAGACCACTGTTGCTCACTCATTGCTCCAGTACCAGAGTCTGTTAACAAATCTATAAATACTTGTTCAGACTTAAGATTAAACAAATTATATTTTGCTTCTTTAATCCATTGTAGTCTTTCTTCTTTGGTACTCCTTCTAATAGGTGTTACCATTTTTATTCGGTATGATTCTGCGAATGGAATTTCCATTTTAATATATATTTTTAAATGTTTTTATTACTAATTTAGGATTACGAATACTCAAATAAATGAGTATAAAATGTTACATAGAATAATTGAAGTTATCTCTACGTTTAATGTTAAGGTAGTTATTGCAAATCGTTTGTTTAAACATCTTATTAATACTGATTTGTGTAATTCAAAGTAATAAAAAATATTTCAAATTTTAAAATATATTATCTTAAATTAGATTTTATTAATGAAATTAATTCCTATTGAATATCTTTGTCGGCAGTAAAAAAAAGAGTATTTATGAAATTTACAGTATTATTTTTATTTACAATTATTTCTATAACTACATATTCTATAAACGACAGCTTAAGTTTGTGGAATATTAAAGGACGAGGAATAGTAAATATTGCACAAGGAAAAGCAATAAACTGGGTAGAAGGAAGTGTAAACTCGTTTAGCTTTTTATCTGTATTAAATATGAAAGCCAATTATTCTGATAGCATTTCTAAATGGGATAATAGCATAGATATTAAGTTTGGTTTCTTAAATGCCGATGATACAAATTTGCGAAAAAATGAAGATAAAATAGAATTTAGCAGCAAATACGGCAGAAAGCTTTATGGTAATTGGAACTACAGTGGATTCGTAAGCTTCAAGAGTCAGTTATTTAATGGTTATACCTATCCTAACGATTCAATTATTGTTTCTAGCTTTTTATCCCCCGCATATTGGCTAACATCCTTTGGATTTGATTATAAACCAAACGAAAAGTTCTCGATATTAATATCCCCTATTTCTTCTAAAACTACAATAGTTACAAATACGAAAGTAGATGAAACAAAATTTGGTTTATTAAAAGATGAAAGCGTAAAAAGAGAAATTGGTGCTTACATAAATTTAAAACACGAACACGAAATTCTTAAGAATGTTGTGTTAGAAAATAAATTAGAGTTATTTAGCAACTATTCTAATAATCCCGAGCGAATTGATATTAACTGGGAATTAACATTATCGCTCAAAATAAACGAATATCTAAACACAACAATAAATATGCATTTAATATACGACGACGATATAAAAGTTCCTATTTACTCAGAAATTAATGGAATACAAACAAAAGTGAGAGACAGCAAAAGAGTTCAATTTAAAGAGCTTCTAAGTGTGGGATTAGTGTATAATATTAATAAAAGATTATAATGATAGATATATTATCTTTAAAAGTTTTAGAGCCGTCGACACTAATTACCGATATTATTCTTGGAATTGTTGCAATTATTTTAAGCAAAAAATTATTTAATAATAAGAATTATGACTGGGGATATTTCATGCTATTTATGGGGTTATCTGCTATTATTGGAAGTTTTGGTCATGGGTTTAGTTATGTATTTGGAGATTCGTTAAAAATTATTTCTTGGATAATATTAAATATCTCAATATTGTTTGCAGAAAAAGAAACTTTAAATTTTTTACAATTAAAAAACAAAAAGCTTCTAAAAATAGCTTTTATTATACAGTTTATTGTATTTTCTGCGTTAGCAGCTTATTTTAATTCATTTACATATATCAAAATAAGTGTAGTTATTGGTTTATTAGGATTTGTTATGATTACAAATATTATTACAAGTTTTAATACACAAAGAAAATATCTTGTTTATGGAATTTTAGTTTCTCTATCTTCTATTTTTATTCACTGGAAAAAAATATCAATAGACGAACAATGGTTTAATCATAACGATATTAGCCATATTATTACTATTTTTTCTATACTTTTGATGTATAAAGGTGTAATAAAAAAGATAAACAAATAATTAAAAAATTATTGTTTATGTAGTTTACAAAAACTGGTATAATTTATGATTTAACCAATAGTTTTAATAAGAAATATAAAATGTATAAAATCATATTTATTATAATAGCTTTTCTTAGTATAAATAGTTCTTTTGCACAATTTGAAGAAAAAAATGACTCAATTAATAAATTGTATGATAGAACAATTAATATAGCTAATAAATTATATTCAGAAAAACATTATAAAGAGTCTGTAGCATACTATAAATCTGCATTAAAAATAAAGCCAGAAAAGAAATTAGCAAAATTTAGAATAGAAGATATTATCACTATTTTTATTAAGTACGATATTGCTTCGAATAGACAAGAAGCAATAACAATAATTGATAAAGTTGAAGAAAAAATTGCCGAAGAAGATATAGAGGAAGAAATTGTTCTATATGATATTCCTGAAACAATAAAAAAAGAAGAACATATTGTTGCTGATACTATTATAAAAGAACTTAAAGTAGAACCATTTATTACCCAAGAAGAACCAAAAATTAAAGAACTTAAGACTGATTTCTTTGCTGTAAAAGACACAATAAAAGAACAACCACAGGCAAAAGTTACTATTAAAAAGCCTGTTAAGAAAGAAGAAGTAAAAGAAATAAAAAAAGCAAAGCCCGTAATAAATCAAGAAGAGGCTAACAAAAAAATGCTTACTAAATATCCAGATTCAAAAACAACTGAATACATAAAAAGCAAGAATAAGAATACTACAAAAGTTGTAATCAACAAAAACAATAGAGTTACTATATACTTAAAAGTAGAGCATAATTGGGGTGGTGTATATTATTTTATCGATAATTCTCACCTTGGAATTAACAATATTAGTATCACTAATAGAGAGTTTTTTGATAGAACAAAGGATTAAAAATCAAGCATTTTTTTTATTATACAACTATTTCTGTTATTTTTTGTCTATATTGCATTAGTCCTATTTTATTACTTACAATATTTAAAAATTTAACTATGAGAACAATTTCGAAAATCATTATTTTAGCTATCATTATTGAGTTATTTACAACAATAAATATTAAAGCACAAACTATTAGTTTGCAAGGCATAATAAGCACCGATACTGTATTAAATGTAGATACAGTTAAAGTAATTGGTGATGTAAATATTTTAAACGGAATTACATTAACTATCCAGCAAGGTACATATGTAGAATTTCAAGGATATTATAAATTGAATGTTCAAGGTCGTATATTGGCAATTGGAGAAATTAATGATACAATTTCTTTTTCAGTAAGTGATACAACAGGATTTGCTAATACGAGTATAGTTAATGGAGGTTGGAACGGTATTCATTTTGATAATACACCATCCACAAATGATACATCAAAATTAATATATTGTAAATTTATTTACGGTAAAGCTGTGGGCGATACACTTACTGATGATTCTGGTGGAGCTATTTATATTTATAAATTTTCTAATGTAATTATTTCAAATTCTTTATTTACAAATAATATTGTGAATGAAAATGGTGGAGGTATTTATTGCGGATTGGAATCTTCTATTGTAATTAAAAATAATCGTTTTATAAGAAACATATCATTTTACCAAGGCGGTGGTATTTATATCGGAACTAATTGTAACACAATTGTTTACGGTAATATTTTTGCATATAATATTGCTGGGCATATTGTTGGAGGTTCAGGAGGAGGAATTTATTCGTCTTCCGCTAACTTAAACTCCTATTGTCCTTATGTTGTTAATAATAAATTCTTTAATAATAAAGCTAATAATGGAGGAGGAATATATGAAAGTAATCGTAATATTAAAATTATTAATAATCTAATATGTAATAATTATGGTGGTGGTATTTTTAATGGACATCAATTGGGGTATGGAGAATATATAAATAATACTATTTGTAATAATTCACAATTAGGAGGCATACATTGTTAAAGATACCGTTTAAACACCAAAAATAATAAAATGTGGTGAAACATAAATTATGACACTACTGATACTACTCAAATATATGCTGGGCTTGGTGCAAGCCCATATTATATAAAATATAATAATATACAATATGGGTACAGTGGGTTAGGAAATATTGATACTTTACCATTATTTGTTCAACCAACTATTGATGCTGGGTTAGGTTATAATGCTGAAATTGCTGACTGGTCTCTTCAAGATAACTCATATTGTATTAATAGAGGAACACCAGATACAATAGGATTAAATATTCCAGCCACAGATATTGTTGGAAATCCTAGAATTTTCGAAAATAGAATTGATATGGGTGCATTTGAAAGTCAATTAATTACTTATATAGAAGCGGTTAACTTAACAGAGAATAATTTTTATCCAAACCCTGCTTATAATAAATTAAATATTAACACTTCACACAAAGGTACAGCTGTTTTTGAAATGTATGATATTACAGGAAGAAAAGTATTTGAAAGTAAAATAACAAATACTAATACAACATTAGATATTAGCTCATTAAAAACAGGAATATTCCTATGTAGACTACTAGATAATGAAAATGTTATTTATAGTAATAAAATAATAAAACAATAACGCTCTATATTTTAAAAAGTAGAGCATAATTGGGGTGGTGTATATTATATTATCGATAATTCTCACCTTGGAATTAACAATATTAGCATTACTAATCGAGAATTTTTTGATAGAACAAATGATTAGAACTCAAGTATTTTTTTTGGTTTAAAAGCCTCACCCCAACCCCTCTCCAAAAGAGAGGGGTTTTTTGGCTTGGTTTTTCGTTTCGACCACAGTGGAGAAACCTGTTAAAAGAGGTTCCTAGCATGAGATATCTCGATTACACTCGGCATGACAAGTAGTAATTTTGAGATATCTCGACTTTGCAAGACATGACAGCTTCGGTTGATTTTGTTATTATTTCTATCCTGCAAACAACCTGCTTACCTTAATCTGAATTTGAATAGAAATCCTATACATTACAGGAACAATCACAAGAGTTAAAAAAGTTGCAAATGTAAGTCCAAAAATTATTGTCCATGAAAGTGGCGACCACATTGCAGCCATATCTCCACCAAAACTTATATGTGGATTAAATTCTCCCAAAGCACTTGCAAAATCAATATTTAAACCAACGGCCATTGGTAGTAATCCAAGAATTGTTGTAATTGCTGTAAGCAGAACTGGTCTAAGCCTAGTTTTACCACCTTGAACTATACAGTTTGTAGCATCTTCGATTGGTAAGAATTCGTTTTCTTTTAATCCTAACTCATCCCTTCGTTTTGCTTTTAATAAATCAACGTAATCTATTAATACAATTGCATTATTAACCACCACCCCAGCAAGTGATACAATACCAATACCTGTCATTACAATAACTATATCCATTCCGAATGTAGCAATTCCGCCAAATACTCCAATAGTACTAAGTATTACGCTTGTTATTATTATTAATGGCTTAATAATTGAGTTAAATTGAGAAACGAGAATTAACATAATTATTGCTACAGCAATTGAAAATGCTGTTGCTAAAAACGCCATGCTTTCAGCTTGCTCTTCTTGTTCACCTGTAAATTTATAATTGTAACCTTCAGGAAAAATATTCTCATTTTTTGCTAGAATCTCTTTTAACTCTGCATTAATTTCATTGGCATTATACCCATTTAATATATTTGAATATATTGTAATTACTCTATCTAAGTTTTTTCTTTTAACCGCACCATAAGTAGTATTGTAGGAAAAATCAGCAACAGCAGAAACAGGAACTTGCATTAATTTACCACGCTTATTTCTAAACGTAATTTTTTGATTCATAAGTGTTGGAATACTATAACGTTGCTTCTCGGTTAGCCTAATATTTATAGGGTATTCGTCTTCGCCCTCTTTAAAATCTGAAACTTCTTTTCCGAAAAGCGAAGTTCTAATTGTTGATGCTATCATACCTGTAGAAAGCCCAAATCTACGAGCTTGATCTCGTCTAATATGAATAATCATTTCTGGTTTACCCAAATCTAAATCAATATTCAGCCCCTCAATGCCAGGAATATTTTCTAAATTTATTATATTCTTCACACTATCAGTTAGCACAATAAGTTTATCGTAATCTTTACCAATAATTTCAAGATTTATAGGTTTTCCTGTTGGTGGCCCACTTTTTTCTTTACTTATTGACACTTTTACTCCAGCGTACTTGTTTATCAATTTATCTGATAGCCTTTTAAGAATTACACCTGTACTATAATCTCCCCTATTCTCGAAATCTACAAACGATATAGTAATTAAACTATTAAAAATTTCTGGTTCTGAACCACCAATTGCGTCTTGCGTTTTAGCACCTTTACCAACATTTGTAACTATAGATTTTATTATTGATGTGTCGGATTTTACTATCTCGAAAACATCTTTGTAAAGACTTTTTGCAAATTCGTCAGTTTTTGTAATATCTGTACCAATAGGCAAATCAGCCTTTATATTTATGTAATTAGGTTCGCCATCTGGAAAGAAAATAATGTTTGGATTTGATACTTTTAATAAAAATATTGTTCCTATTAATAATAAAAAAGCACCCAGAATAATAAAATAAGGCTTCTTACCTTTGATTGAGAAAGTTAATATTTTAAGATACCAACCTTCTAGCTTTTCTAAGAAAATATTCTGAAACCACCTTCCAATTTTATTAAAAATAATTAGATTTAAGAAAGTTATTACAGCTGCTATAGCTAATAAATTTGCTAGAACAAATAAATTAAAAATATAAAATGGAATGGAAAGAGCAATTAATATTAACCCTATTTTTATTGCTTTAGGTTTGTTTATTTCTTCAGTTTCACTAGATGATTTAATCAACATTGAAGAAATTACTGGATTTATCACAAGTGCTACAAAAAGTGACGAAGAAAGTACTATTATTAAAGTTATTGGCATATATTTCATAAACTCTCCCATTAAACTATCCCAAAAGAGTAAAGGAAAAAATGCAGCTAGCGTTGTAGCTGTTGAGGCAATTATTGGTACTGCAACCTCACCAACAGCATATTTTGCAGAATCGAAATTTGAATATCCTTCATCTTTAAACCTGTAAATATTTTCTACAACTACAATAGCATTGTCTACTAGCATACCCAAGGCTAGAATTAGGCCAAATAGTACAACCATATTTATTTTTAATCCTAATAAACCAAGTACTGCAAACGATAAAAACATTGATAAAGGAATAGCTAAGCCAACAAAAATTGCATTTCTTGTTCCTAGAAAAAAGAATAAAACAATAACTACAAAAATAATACTCATATACATAGAGTTTTCTAGATTAGAAAGTTGTTTTCTAATCATATCTGATTGATCGTTTGTTGCTATTATATTTAAGTCTTGAGGAACTAGGCTTTCTTTTTTAACAGTTTTAATAATCTCGTGAGCTTTATCTGATGCAGATAATAAGTTCTCGCCTGATTTTTTTATTATCTGTAATGATAACACTGGGCTATCGCCTAATCTAGAAATACTTTTTGCTTCTTCGTATCCGAATTCTACTTCGGCAACATCTCGCATATAAACTATATTACCTTTTTCGTGCTTTACAATAATATTTCTAATTTGCTCAATATCGGTAAACTCGCCAACTGTACGTACAGAGCGCCTTGTATCTCCAATTTTAATTTCCCCTCCGCCAACTGATACATTTTCTTGAGAAATTGCACCTTCTACATCGCCAAAACTCATGTTAAAAGCTTCTAACTTATGTTGATTTATACTTACACGAACTTCTTTATCGGAGATTCCCTGAATAATTACTTTTGAAACTTCTTCAATTCCTTTAAACTCATCTTCTAATATATCTGCATATTTTTTAAGCTCATCTATACTATAAGCTCCAGATATATTTACATTAATAAATGGAAATTCAGAGAAATCTATATCTTGTACCAAAGGATCGTTTGGTAAATCGTTAGGAAGCTCATTTTTTGCTTTATCAACAGCATCTTTAACATCTTGTAAAGCATCTTTTATATCTGTATCAAAAGTAAATTCTAATGATATTAACGAAACATCTTGCATAGATGTAGAGCTTAGCTTTTTTAAACCTTTTATTCCATCTATTTCTTTTTCTATTGGCCTAGTTACTAAGTTTTCTATATCCTCTGGATTATTTCCTGGATACGCAGTTTGAACCATAATATATGGGACAACAACTTCTGGAAAAAGCTCTTTTGGTAATTGTTTATAAGACATTATTCCAACTACTGTAATTAAAAAAGTTAGAATTAATATAGAAGTTTTATTTTTAAGTGCTAGAGTAGTTAACTTAAATTCTCGTTTCTTATTTTCGGACATTTTTTTAGTTTAAAGTTACAAGTTGTAAATTATAAGAATTGGTTTATCTATTTATCTATTCTAATTTCAGAATTATCAGATACTAAATTATATCCAACAATTATAACTTTATCTCCAGAGTTTAAACCTTTGGTTACAACTGTTTTATCTATATGCGATGCTCCTGTTTCTATATATATTTTTTTCGCAAGATTATTTTCAGCAATATAAACAAACTGTCTATCAAAGTCATTTTTGATTGATATAGAGGGTATTATTATTGCGCTATCTATTGTTAAATCATTAATGGTAATATTTGCAATAAGATTTGGTTTTAATTGCTCGCCTTTATTCTTAATTTTAACTTCTACTTTAAACGTTCTATTTGCTGGATTAATAATATTACCTATCCTATATATTACTGATGCTTTTTCTAGCTCTGTAAAATCAGGGAATGTTATTTTTACGCTATCACCTTTATCAAACCTTGATAAATATTTTTCAGATACATCTACGCTTACAATCATCTTATTAAGGTTAACCATTTCTAGCAGCTGAATACCTGGTGATGCAAGCTCACCAACTTTAAATCTAATATTATCTACATAGCCAGAGAACGGAGCCTTAATTTTTGTCAATTGCAATTGAGCATTTAATGTTTTTAGTTTTCTTTCTAAAGAAACTTTTTGGTTTTTTGATTGTAAATATTGAATCTCAGAACCTATATTCTTACTCCACAAGTTTTCTTGCTTTGTAAAAGTAATTGTAGCCAAGTCTAGTGTATTTCTTATTTCAGAAATAGTATTTAATATAATTGCATTATTTAACTGTACTAGTAATTTTCCTTTACTTACATAGTCGCCCTCATTTACATAAATATTTGTAATTTGTCCACTTGCTTGTGGACTAATAAAAGCATAATTTTCAGCTTTTAAATATCCTGAGAATTCAACAAAACGCTTAAATGTTTCTTGTTCTATTATTTGTACTTTTACACCTTCTACATTAGTAATTTCTACACTTTTATCTTCTGTTATACTTTCTTTGTTATTACAAGAAATAAGCACAAATACTATTAAAACTATTGGTATTATTTTTTTCATTTTTGTTGTTTAAGAAGCCTCACACAATACTCTACATATAAAGAGTGAGTTCAGCTATTGATTTTTGTTTTTTTCTTTATCTCTAATTTTATTACTTCATACCCGACTTCTCCAGTATCAAGTTTTATTTATTATTATTTTCCGGTTTACCTCCTTCGAGGTAATGATTACTTTGTTATTTTATTCAATCTCCCTTATTCTCTTCTCTAAGATAAATATGGTATGTGCTTTTTAATTTACACATTAAATAATTATTTAATTACTATAAATTCTATCAAGTTTAATTTTTGAGTTTATTAAATCGAAAATTGTTTTATTTAATGATTGTTTTGCCGAAATATTCTGCATTTGAGCTTGTGTAAATTCTAAACTTGAAATTGTTCCATTCTTATATTTAATAGTATTTTGATTAAATATTTTTTCAGAAAGCTCAATATTTTGTTTTTCTCTTGTGTATGTTTCGTAATTATTATTGTATTCTAACTGCGATTGAATAGCAGAAACATTTAAACTATTTATAAGCATTTGCTTAGAATTTTTTACTTTCTCTAGCTCTAAACTTGCCTGCGATACTTTTGAATATCGTAATCCGCTGCTAAAAATTGGAATATTTATATTTAATCCTACAATGTTTGAATTATACCAATCGCTATTTCCTGTAAACAAATCAAAATCATTGCTCATCATAGATTGCTGATGGTTATAAAATACAGAAACTTGTGGTAAGAATGTGGATTTCTCTCTTTGCAAACTTAATAATTGTAAATTTTCTTGAGTAGAAACTAACTTAAATTCTATTTGATTTTCTGAATTAAATATATTCGATTGCGAACTATAATCGTTAAGTAATAAAATACTGCTAGAATTCTGACTTAGGTTAATGTTAGTTGATAAATCTACACCCAATTGAAATTTTAATAAGTTTTTAGTTATTTCTATTTGTCTATTTATTGATGCAGAAGAGTTTTCTAGACTTATTATGTTTAGCTTTAATCGATCAACACTTATGCTCTCTACAAAGCCCTGCTTAAACATCTGTTCTGTAT
>DAOVTE010000154.1 GCA_030627705.1 Bacteroidales bacterium | reverse complement strand
GCTTAATGGCAAAAAAATACTACTTGGAATATCTGCCGGAATAGCTGTTTATAAAGTAGCTACTCTTACACGTTTGCTTGTTAAACAAGGCGCAGAAGTAAAAATAGTAATGACACCAATGGCAAAAGAGTTTGTATCACCTCTTACTTTTGCTACATTAAGCAAAAATCCAATATTAGTAGATTTCTTTAATCCCGAAAATGGAGATTGGAATTCGCATGTAGACATAGGTCTATGGGCAGATTTATTTTTAATTGCTCCTGCAACTGCTAACACTATGGCAAAAATGGCAAATGGCATTGCAGATAATTTATTGCTAACAACATACCTATCGGCAAAAGCTACTGTAATGATTGCCCCAGCTATGGATTTAGATATGTATAAGCATCCTGCTACTCAAAAAAATATACAAACCTTAAAATCATATGGTAATATTTTTGTTGAAGCTACAAGCGGCGAACTAGCAAGTGGTTTGTTTGGCGAGGGAAGAATGGAAGAACCAGAGAATATTCTTAAAGAAGTAATTAATTTCTTTGAAGAAAAAAAAAAATTAAATAATCTACATTTCTTAGTAACCGCTGGTCCAACTTACGAAAAAATAGACCCTGTGAGATTTATTGGTAATTTTTCATCAGGAAAAATGGGATATGCTATTGCTGAAAAACTTGCCGAAAATGGTGCGAAAGTTAAACTAATTTCTGGTCCTGTAGATATTGTTTCAATCAACAAAAATATTAATGTAATTAATGTTACATCTGCAAGTGAAATGTATGATGCTTCAATATTAGATTTCAATAAAATAGATGGTGCTATTATGGCTGCTGCTGTTGCAGATTATACACCTATTGATGTTTTAGATAAAAAACATAAAGACAAAGAAAATAATTTATTTATAGATTTAAAGCCTACTAAAGATATTGCTAAAAAATTAGGCGAAATAAAATCTGATAAACAATTACTTGTAGGTTTTGCTCTTGAAACTAACAATGAAGAAGAAAATGCAAAAAACAAAATAGCAAGTAAAAAATTAGATTTTATTGTGTTAAATTCTCTTAACGACAAAGGTTCAGGTTTTAAACACGATACAAATAAGATTACAATAATTGAAAAAAACAATAAAATCACAAAATTTGAGTTAAAACATAAAAACGAAGTTGCTCAAGATATTGTAAATAAAGTTATTGAGAAATTAACGTTATAAAAACTCAACTTTATAACTTTAAAACCTATAAATATGAATACAAAATTTATCTTTTTAATAATTATATTAAGTTCACTTATAAAAAATTCATACTCGCAAGAACTAAACTGTAGAGTTCAAGTAATGTCGCAACAAATTCAAGGAACAAATAAAACTGTTTACGAGAATATGCAAAAAGACATTTACGAATTTATGAATAACACAAAATGGACAAATAATGTTTTTATTGTAGAAGAACGAATAGAATGTAATATTATGATAAATATTACAAAACAAATTTCTATTGATGAGTTCGACGGGTATATGCAAATAACATCTAACAGACCAGTTCATAACACAAACTTAAATACAATAATTTTTAATTATAAAGATAAAGATGTGCACTTTAATTATGTGGAGTTTCAATCATTACTATTTAATGAAAATTCTGCAAATCCTAACTTAACAGCGTTATTAGCATATTACGCTTATGTAGTTATTGGCATGGACTACGATTCTTTTTCGCTAGAAGGTGGTAGTGAGTATTTTTCTAAAGCAGAGAAAATTGTTAGTAATATGCAAAACGCTAGAGAAAAAGGTTGGAAATCGTTCGAAAGTCAAAAAAATAGATATTGGATGGTTAATAATATTCTAGACGATAATTATAGTCAAATTCGAGAGTTTATGTATAATTATCACAGATTGGGGTTAGATAAAATGTCAGCTAAATTGAACGAAGGTAGAGCAGAAACACTTGAATCTTTAAAGCTGCTCCAAAAAGTGTTTAGAGCAAAGCCAAGTCCTTTTATGCCTTATTTTAAAGTTGTGTTGGAAGCGAAATCAGACGAGTTTTCAAAAGTTTTCTCCGAATCATTTATCGAGGAAAAAGCAAGGGCAGTAAATATTCTTAAAGAAATTGACCCTTCTAATTCTGCAAAATATCAAAGAATAATGGCTAATTAACTTTGTAACTTTAAAACTTTACAACATTTTAACTAGGTTTTACTAACTTTACAACTTTATAAACTTTAAAACTAGGTTTAGATGCTTCATA
This sequence comes from Bacteroidales bacterium, assembly GCA_030627705.1. Lineage (GTDB taxonomy): Bacteria > Bacteroidota > Bacteroidia > Bacteroidales > JAFGXI01 > DAOVTE01. The sequence continues at coordinate 4,899 of DAOVTE010000154.1, read as the reverse complement.
AATTATTAATAAAAAACTATGCAATAATCAGCAATATAAATGTTGAATTTAATTCTGGTTTATCAATAATTACAGGAGAAACAGGAGCTGGCAAATCAATACTTACAGGTGCTTTATCGTTATTACTTGGTCAACGAGCAGATTTATCTATACTTATGGATAAAAATAAAAAGTGCATAGTAGAAGCCGAGTTCGATATTTCTAAAAACAAGCTGAGAACATTTTTTATTAGCAATAATATCGATTACGATGATACAACCATCCTGCGTAGAGAAATTAGTCCAAACGGAAAGTCTAGAGCATTTATTAACGATACACCAGTAAATCTACCTATAATTAAATCTCTATCAGAAAAGCTGGTAGATATTCATTCGCAACATCAAAATTTAATTTTGTCTGATAATGATTTTCAAATCTCAGTTGTAGATAAATTTGTAAAAAATCAGAATAATCTAGAAAAGTATAAAACAGAATACAGTAAATATTTACAATACACAAAAGAATTAACAGAGCTTGTAAGTAAGGCGGAATCTGTAAAAGCAGATTTAGATTATTTTCAATTTCAATTCGAGCAATTAAGCGATATTAATCTAGAATCAATAAACAAAAAAAATCTAGAAATAGAACAAAACGAGCTTACAAATGCCGAAGAAATAAAAACAGCTTTATCTGAGGCTGAACACAAATTGCACCTATCAGACAATAATATTATTTCAAATATTAATTCTACATTGAGTACAATTGAGCGAATAAACAAATATATTCCGCAGGCTCAAGAAATTTACAAACGACTTAATTCTAGTCTTATAGAGATTAACGATATACTTGCTGATATTGAAAGTATAAATCAAAATATAGAAGAAAATCCAAATAAACTAGAAGAAATAAACAATAAATTAGATTCTACTTATAGTTTAGAGAATAAGCATAAAGTAAGAACAATAGAAGAATTAATTCAGGTAAGAAACAATTTCGACAATAAAATAAATAACATTAATTCTTACGATGAAAATATTATTGTAGCAGAAAACAAATTAAGAAGTCAAGAAAAAATAATAGCAGTATTAGCCAACGAATTGCATGAAAATAGAAAAAACTCTGCTTCAAAATTAGAACAAACAATTATTGCTATTTTATCTGATTTAGGAATTAAAAATGCAAAATTTAAAATAAAATTAAAAAAAATAGAACAGTATAACATAAACGGAAATACTGAACTTAAATTTTATTTTTCGGCAAACAAAAATCAAGAAATACACGAAATTACAAAAGTTGCTTCTGGTGGCGAAATTTCTAGAATTATGCTTTGCTTAAAATCTATAGTTAGCAATGTTTCTAATGTGCCAACAATTATATTCGACGAAATAGACACAGGTATTTCTGGCGATATTGCGGACAAAATGGGCAATATTTTTATTACAATGTCAAAACACACACAAATCCTATCAATAACACATTTACCACAAATCGCATCAAAAGGTAAATATCATTACAACGTATACAAAGACGACAGTACTGATAAAACTACCGCTAATATAAAAATATTAGACAGTAATGAGCGAATTACAGAAATTGCAAAAATGGTAAGCGGAAAAAACCTTACAAATGCTGCTATTTCTAATGCTAAAGAACTTTTAGAGAATTAGTCTTAATATTGCTTAATTTTTAGGCCAAATAACATATATTTGTAGAAATTAAACAAAAAAATTATGTCATATAATTTATTAAAAGGAAAAAAAGGAATAATATTCGGAGCATTAAACGAAAAATCAATAGCTTGGCAGGTTGCCGAAAGAGCTTATGAAGAAGGAGCCGAATTTATTTTAACAAATGCTCCAGTAGCAATGCGATACGGAGAAATAAACGAACTAGCAAAAAAATGTAATACAGAAGTTGTTGCAGCAGATGCGTCTAGCTTAAAAGATATAGAAAATCTATTTGATGTAGCAATGGCTAAGTACGGCAAAATTGATTTCGTCTTACATTCAATAGGTATGTCGCTTAATGTACGTAAAGGCTTAAAATATGACGAAGTAAATTATGATTATTACCATAAAACATTGGATATTTCGGCTATTTCATTTCATCGAGTATTACAAGTTGCAAAGCAAAAAAACGCAATAAATGATTGGGGTTCAATAATTGCACTAACATACGTCGCAGCACAACGAACACTTTTCCGTTACAACGATATGGGTGATGCAAAAGCAATGTTAGAATCAATTGCACGTAGCTTTGGTTATATTTATGGTAGAGAAAATAATATAAGAGTAAACACTATCTCTCAATCTCCAACATTAACAACTGCAGGTAGCGGAGTAAAAGGTATAGAAAATCTTTTAGATTTTACAGATAGAATGTCGCCATTAGGAAATGCAACGGCTTTAGAATGTGCAGATTATTGCGTTACAATGTTTTCCGATTTAACTAGAAAAGTTACAATGCAAAACCTTTTCCACGATGGTGGATTCTCTAGTATGGGTATGAGCGAAAAAGCTATGATGATGTATAATAAAAGTATAGAGGCTTCAGAACAAGAATAAGAATAAAATATAAGATATATTATAAAATATGTATTATAAGCAAATGTTTATAGTACATTTTTTTATATAATGAATTACTATCATTACTTTTGGAGAAACAAAAGAACATTAATTTTTTTTATAAATGACTAAGAAACAAGAAAATATACATCCTGTTTTCGATAGAATTCTAAACAGAGAAGACAAACAAACATTCTTAAAACAAAAATCAAAAGTTTTATGGTTTACAGGTCTTTCTGGTTCAGGAAAATCAACAATAGCAATTGCATTAGAAAAAAAATTACAAAAAAAAGGCTTCCTTACACAAATTTTAGATGGCGATAATGTTCGCACAGGAATAAATAATAACCTAGGTTTTTCTAACCAAGATAGAACTGAAAATATTAGACGTATTGCAGAAATATCAAAGTTATTTTTAGACTGTGGAGTAATTACACTAAACAGTTTTGTTAGTCCAACAATAAAAATTAGAGAATTAGCAAAAAACATAATTGGAGAAAACGATTTCTTAGAAATCTATGTAAACGCACCACTAGAAGTTTGCGAACAAAGAGATGTAAAAGGATTGTATAAAAAAGCACGTAAAGGAGAAATTAAAGATTTTACAGGTATAGATGCCCCTTTCGAAGAATCTAAAAATCCATTTATAGAAATAAGAACAGATAAAAGCACTGTAGATCAATTAGTAGAAGAAATTTATGATAAAATAAAGAACTTAATCAGTTATTAAAATTTGGTAATCAGTTTCAAAAACTTTATTAACTTTGCAAATAGTAAGAAATGTAATAAAATATGGATAAATACAATATTAATCATTTAAGAGAACTAGAATCGGAATCTATCTTTGTATTGCGAGAAGTAGCAGCACAATTCGAAAAACCTGTAATGCTTTTTTCTGGAGGAAAAGATTCAATTGTAATGTTTCATTTAGCACGAAAAGCTTTTTGGCCAGCAAAAGTTCCTTTTCCTTTAATGCACATAGATACAGGACATAATTTCCAAGAAACAATAGATTTCAGAGATAAACTAATGGAAGAAACTGGAACTAATTTAGTTGTAAAATATGTTCAAGATTCTATTAATCAAGGTAGAGTAGCCGAAGAAACAGGACCAAATGCAAGCAGAAATAAGGCGCAAACAACTACTCTTTTAGACGGTTTAGAAGAAGAAAAGTACGACTGTGCTATGGGTGGCGGACGCCGAGACGAGGAAAAAGCTAGAGCTAAAGAACGTTTTTTCTCACATAGAGACGAGTTCGGGCAATGGGACCCAAAAAATCAACGACCTGAACTTTGGAATATCTTTAATGGTAAAAAAAGTATTGGCGAACATTTTAGAGTTTTTCCAATTTCTAATTGGACAGAAATGGATATATGGCAATATATCTTATTAGAAAATATTCCTTTGCCAAATTTATATTACACACACGAACGCGAAGTTATAGAACGCGACGGCACACTTTTAGCAAAATCACCATACTTAAATCTACGCGATGGAGAAAAATGGCAAAAGCAAATTGTTAGATTTCGTACCATTGGCGATATGACTTGCACAGGCGCAATAAATTCAACAGCAGATTCATTAGAAGATATTATTAACGAAGTAGCAGCAACAAGAATTACAGAACGTGGTGGTAGAGCTGATGACAAACGCTCAGAAGCAGCTATGGAAGACCGAAAAAAAGAAGGATATTTTTAGTTAAAAGTCTAAAGCTATAAGTTTAAACCTAACTCATTTAAACCCAACCTTTACAAACTTTCAACTTTACAAACTTTTAACTCAATTAGAATGACAGAAGAAAAATTTTCAACAAAAGGATACTTAAATATGGAACTTTTACGTTTCACTACTGCAGGTAGTGTTGATGACGGAAAGAGTACTTTAATAGGTAGATTATTATACGATAGTAAAGCTATTTTCGAAGACCAACTAGAAGCGATAAAAGAAACAAGCCGTAAAGCAGGCAAAGACGAAGTTGATTTAGCATTACTAACCGATGGACTTCGTGCAGAACGAGAGCAAGGTATTACAATTGATGTTGCTTATCGTTACTTTGCAACACCAAAACGTAAATTTATTATTGCAGACACACCAGGACATGTGCAATATACACGAAATATGGTTACAGGCGCATCTACTGCAAACCTTGCAATAATTTTAATTGATGCTAGGCATGGAGTTATAGAACAAACAATACGTCACGCATTTATAGCTTTGCTATTGCAAATTCCGCATATTACGATTTGTATAAAAAAAATGGATTTAGTAGACTTAAAAGAAGAAGTTTATGAAGACATAAAATCTCAATTTGCAAAATTTTCAGCAAAATTAGATTTACCTGATGTACGTTTTGTTC
>DAOVTE010000083.1 GCA_030627705.1 Bacteroidales bacterium | reverse complement strand
TGTTAGTTTTTTTGTTTATTTCTATAATATGTTTTTATCATTTTTTCTTGAGCATCACTCTAGGCTTTTGTTCTTTCTACTATAATCAAAACTATTTATTACAATATCTCGATAAACTTTTCTGCTAAATATATCTGCCCCGCTACCGCACGAATCTTTCGTGTGGTTTTAGTTTTAACATCAACGCGATAGAATCGCGCAGTAGCGTTAGAATTTACTTCAGCATCCCAATAAATTGATTTAATTTCTTTCTCATCTTCTATTTCAACTCCCCTCCTAAGCATAGTTTACAAAACGCTTTTATATTTTATTCGTTTGTAGAATATTGTCCAATTTAGCAAAACACGTTATTCTGCTGCTGTAACACTAACTAGTTCTACATCGAAAACAAGTGTTGCTTTTGCTGGTATTACTGGAGGATGCCCAGCTTCGCCATAAGCTAAACCATAAGGAACAATTAATCTGAGCTTATCGCCAATTGCCATTAGTTGTATACCTTCGTCCCATCCTTTTATTACTTGGCCTACTCCTAAAGTAAATTCTATTGGTTTGCTACGCTTCATTGATGAATCGAACATTGTACCGTCTAATAAATATCCTGAATAATGAACCTTTACTTTAGCAGATTTCATTGCTTGTAATCCTCTGCCTTTTTGTACTATAATATATTTTAAACCTGATGCTGTTGTTAATGTATCTTTTCCTTTTACATCATATTGTTCTACTTTTATTGGCTCTTTAAAGCTGCGCAATTCCACATCAAAAATAAGTGTTGATTTTGCTGGAATTTGCGGTGGGCGACCTGCTTCGCCATAAGCCAATGTGTAAGGTATAATTAATCGTAATTTAGTACCGGCACTCATTAACAAAAGGCCTTCGTCCCATCCTTTAATTACTTGGCCTACACCTAATTCAAACTCTATTGGCTGATTTCGTTTTATTGAAGAATCGAATATTTTACCATCTAATAAGTAACCTGTATAATCTACTTTTACCATAGACCCTTGTTTTGGTGCTTTTCCTTTTCCTTTTTGCACAATAATATATTGAAGGCCAGAAGCTGTAGTTATTGTATCTTTACCTTCTGTTAAATAAGGTTCTATTACTTTTTGAGGTACGATATCTACTAATTCAACATCAAAAATAAGGGTAGAATTTGCTGGTATTTTACCTGTTGCTCTTTCGCCATAAGCTAAATTTGCTGGTATTACAAGCGTTGCTTTTTCTCCTTTTTTAAGATATGCTACTCCTTCGTCCCAACCTTTAATTACTCTACCTAATCCTAATTCAAAATCGAACGGAGTTCCTCTTGCTACCGAACTATCAAATACCGTATCGTTTAATAATTTACCTACATAATGTACACTTACTTTATCTCCTACTTTTGGCGATAGACCTTTTTCATTAGTCTTAGTAATTGTGTATTTTAAACCTGATTCTGTAGTAATTTGTTTCTGTGCAAAAGCAAAATTAATTGCTAAGATTAACACAATTAAAATTGAAGTTTTTAGATTTATAAAGTTCATAGATTTATTGTTTTGTAAAGTTTATGTTTAATTTGAAAAGCCAAATATAATTTATTTTTTTATTTCTAGTAATTCTATTTCAAAAATTAATGTTGAATATGGTGCAATTATTTCTCCAAAACCATCTTTTCCGTATGCTAAATGCGAAGGAATAATAAATTTTGCTTTCCCTCCAACTTTCATATATGATAGTCCTTGATCCCACCCTTGAATAACTTCGCCTGTTCCGTAAGCAAATTCAAATGGCTGATTACGAAAATAAGTGCTATCGAATACTTTTCCGCTTATTAATGTGCCTGTATAATTTACAACTAATCTATCGCCAGATTTTGGTGATTTTCCATTGCCCTCTTTAGTTTCTATATAATAAAGTCCAGATGTTGTTGGCTTTGTGGTTATACTTGTATTTTGTATATACGATTTTAGAATAGGTAATTCGTCTTGTTCCTTAAGTACATTATTCTCTCGTTTTTGTTTATTGTACTTCTCTAAAGAAAATATTTCTACTATTTTAATGTTAAATTTAATTTTATCGCCAGATTTAATAAACGATGGAGGATCAATTTCTTTAGAGTTTATATAAAACAACTCTGCATCTAAGATAAAACTTGCGCTATCGCCAACATGCATCATAGAAAAAGCATCGTTAATACTTCCTCCCTCATACGTATCGATTTTATATTTCATTTTGAATGAATTACTTACATCACGAGAATCAAAAATTACAGAATCGGTTTCTGTTGCATAATTCATATTTAAAACTAATATATCGCCTAGCTTTGGTTTGTTTCCTTCGGTATTTTGATAATAAAATTTGTAGTCTATTCCCTTGTCTGATTTCTTATATTCATTATTATTACAAGATACTAATATTGCTATTGCTGAAATTAGTATAAATATTTTTGTTTTCATTTTATTATTATTTTTATTAAACCTCCCTAACCTTCTTATCCTAGAGGGAATTTAGTTGGTGCATTTTTACTTTTTACCCACAGCCAAAAACATAGGAAAGTCTTTTACAACACCCTGAACTTCTCGTTTTATTGTATAAACTGTTTCTACAGAAATATCTAAAAAACCTTGCTCTTTGTATAAATCATAAATATAATCTTTATCGAAACCTAGATGTTTTATTCCTGGATTCATCTCTTTATGAAACGTGCCATCTTCAGTTTCTAGATCTATAATGCATAAATGTCCATCTTTTTTTAATGCGGTGAAACATTGCTTTAAAAAATCCTTTGTGTTTTTAATGTGATGCAAAGTTTTAGTAGAATAAATAAGATCAAATGCATTTTCTTGCATATTATCCCAATCGGCATTATGCATCTCTGGGAGCATATTTACAATATTATTATCTACTAACTTCTTTTTAAAAATATCGAGCATTCCTGTAGAACTGTCAAACCCAATTAAATAGTTCATCTTACCAACAAAGTGCATTGCAAGTATTCCTGTGCCACAGCCGTAATCTAAAACCGTTGCTAAAGGTTTATCGTTAATTGCCTCTATAATATTATCGAAATATATTTGTGCTTGCTCGTGTTGCTCTTTTGTTTCGTCGTAATCTTTTGCTTTAGAATCGAAATAACTCATTTTTTTATTTTTAATTTTCCCAAATAATAATGTTTATGTAGCTCATTTCTACAAAATTGCTTTTCTAATATCTACTAACTTTGTTAGCAAGCTCTCTAGATATTTTATATCTAACATATTTGCTCCATCAGATTTTGCTTGTGCTGGATTTGTGTGCGTTTCTATAAAAATTCCATCTACACCAACTGCAATTCCTGCTTTTGCAATTGTTTCTATTAGTTCTGGTTTGCCTCCTGTTACTCCTGACGATTGGTTTGGCTGCTGTAACGAATGTGTAATATCTAGAATTACAGGAACATTATTTTTTTGCATTTCTGGTATTGCTCTGTAATCTACAATTAAATCATGATAGCCAAACATTGTTCCTCTGTCAGTTAGCATTACATTATTATTACCTGATTGTGTTACTTTGTCTACAGCAAATTTCATAGATTCTGCTGAAAGAAATTGTCCTTTCTTTATGTTTACAACCTTACCTGTTTTTGCAGCAGCTACTAATAAATCTGTTTGTCTGCATAAAAAAGCAGGAATTTGTAACACATCAACATATTTTGCTGCTAATTCTGCATCTTTTTCAGTATGTATATCTGTTACTGTTGGTACATTTAACTCTTTGCTAATTTTTGCAATAATTTCTAGTGCTTTTACATCACCAATTCCTGTAAACGAATCGAGTCTTGAGCGATTAGCTTTTTTAAAAGAGCCTTTAAAAATAAATGGAATGTGTAATTTATCTGTTATTTCTTTTATTTTTTTTGCTATTTCAAATGCTATTTCTTCGCCTTCTATTGCACATGGCCCTGCTAGCAAGAAGAAATTATTCTTGTCTGTATATTTAATTTTTGGAATATTGTTTATCATATTTTTAAATTATTGCAAAATTCATAATGTTGTAAAGTTATAAAGTTTCTGTGACTTAGATTAATCGACAGCATCTTTTTTGTTTGTGAATGAGCTTGGATAAATTAATTCTTCGGGTAATATTTTGAGAATTATTGGCAGCAGAAATGAACCTCCAGGTATCATAAATATTGCTATTGCAGGCATTGCTTTTACTATATCTATTAATTGATTATTTACCTTAAACTTTTCTTCTTTTGTAAACGATTGTTTTGTTGATTTTCTTATAAGCTCTACAAGCTCTTTGCTTTCTGTAATTTACTTCTGTTAATTAGAGCAATGAATTGTTAAATACAATTTTTTATTTAAATTTATTTAAATTGACAACAAAGGCATCTGGATAATATTTTTGGACTTTCTTAAGCTCTTTTTTAGCTGCTACCATTTTGTAATATTTTCCGTAAGTATACTTATAAAATCCATCATTAGAAATATGTTCCTGAACTCCTGGCAGGCTACTAAAAAAACCTATATTTATAGGATTACGTAATGCTTTTAATTGAATTGTATATTGCTCGTTACCTTTTTCTTCTGCTCTAGCATACCTACTTTCATCAACTATAAACGCACCAACATACCCTAAATCTAACACTTTTAATAGTTCTTGTTTTGCTTGATCATAGTTATCAATTTCTAAGTATGTATATCTATAAAAGCCATCTTTACATAAGTGTTCTTTTACATTTTTTAGATCTTTAAAATATCCTAGATCTACTGGCTTAATAAGTGCTTTTAATTGAATTGTATATACCTTGCCTGTTACTAATGGCGTTGTTGTATTATCTTGAGTAGTTCCTACCTGAGATTGAGTTTCTATTCCTTTTTTACTGCCTAACAATTTTTCTAATTCGTCTTCTGACACAATTCTAGCATCAGGAAAACCTGCATCAATTGCTGTATTAAGTAACTTAACTGCTTTTGCTTTTTTATCAAACGTACCTAATGTATAATAGAATTTACTATCTTTTGCAACACGCTCTTTATAATTCAAATACGATTCTTTTGTGTATTTAGTTTTTTGTGACATTAACAAAATAGTATAAGTATAGTTTTTTTGTCTGGCTCTTGCACTAGATGTATATTTTAGGTTTTCTGGAATATCTATTCTTTCTACAATAATTCTATTATTGTCAGAATTTAATATTTTAATTTCAACTCTACGATTAAGAGCTCGTCCTGCTTCATTATCTGTTCCGTCTACATTCTCATTTATTGCAACATGTTCATCTTCTCCAACTCCTTTAGAAATAAATCTTTGAGCATCTATTCCTTTATCTACCAAATAATTTATTACAGAACGCGATCGTTTTTCTGACAAAATTTGATTAAACTTTGCACTTGATTTAGAATCGGTATGACCAACTACTTCTATATAAAGAGACTCGTTATCTGTCATTAACTTATTTAGTTTCTCTAGTTCAATCATTCCTAGACGTTTAAGATCAAACTTTCCATAATCAAAGAAAATATTTTTAATTACATAGTACTCTCCCTCTTCAACTTCTATTAAATTAAGTTCTGCATCAACAACAATTACCGACCTACCATACTCTTTAGGTACTATTATGTGTTTTGTGTTTTCTTTATATCCTTCTCCACTAAAAACTATTTTATACTCTCCACTTTTTAACTTGGCCTCATATTTACCATCTTGTATGTTCGGTAATATATCTGCGATTATATTTTCATTTCTGTTATCAATAACTTTAATTAGAAACCTCTTATCAAGTTTATTGTTGTCGGCAAGTTTTAATGTTCCCTTAAGGGTAATATACTTTTCTTCTGGTACCTTAATAAGTTCTTTTTTTGTTTCTATTACTGAATCTGCTTCTAATACTATGTCTTCTTTTGTTTCTAATATTATAGTTTCTTTTTCTACAGCTTCTTCAAACATCTCTTTTACTTCAGTTGATTTAGCTATTTTTTCGTTTAATTTATATAACGATGCCAGATTTACATCTCCTGAATCAGACAAGGAACTAAATACTTCCTCATCACCAAAAACCATAGCTTCTCCTTTAGATACCGTCATTCTATAAATATCAAAATCTCCTAATCCCTCTCTCGTGAGCAGTGATGTGTACACTAACGATCCATCTTCTAAAGGATTATAAAAAATATCATCGCTCACTGTATTTACAGGATAACCTATGTTGATAGGCACAGACCAATTATTCGTTCCTATCTTTTCTGATCTAAAAACATCAAAACCTCCAATATTATAATGTCCTTTTGATGAGAAGAACAATGTGCTATCGTTTGGGAGAATAAATGGATATTCATCGTCAAATCCTGTATTAATTACATTTCCAAGGTTTTGAACTGGTCCCCAATCTCCTCCTAATTCTTTTGTTGATTGATATATATCTAGTCCTCCATAACCCCCTTCTCTGTCGCTTGTAATATATAATATTGTACCATCTGCGTTTTCAGAAGCATGAGTTTCCCATTTGCTTGAGTTAATATTTGAGTTTAGTCTTTTCATAAATGACCAATTTCCATTCTGATATTCACTTACATATATATTACCTTCATCTTCGTCGCCTGTTAATATATCTTTTCTCATTAAATATAATCGCTTACCATCGTACGATAATGATACTGTTGATGTATACTCGTCAGCATCAATATCTTTAGTTACTTTTTCTGCACTTACCCATTTTCCATCTTTACCTCTATAACTAAAATAAATATCTTCCATATAGAACTCATCTAATACATCATAAACAGTCTCAGCCTTTTCTATGTCTACCTTATCATATCTACGACGCGATGTATAAAACATTACACTATCGTTACCTGAAACAACTGGTGAATAATCTGGATATTCTGAGTTTATAGTTTCATTAAGCAGTTCTACTTGTGTTAAATTAACAATATTATTTGCAGATTCTAATAATAATGCTTTTGCATCTTTACATATTTGCAAATCATTCTCTACTTCTTTTAGCTCAAATAGATCATCAACATCTAACAAAATTTCGTATTTCTCGTACGCTTCAATTGCTAAATCAAATTCGAAATCGTTTCTGTAAGAATCTCCCAAGTATGAAAACACATCAAAATATGCATTTCTCTCTTTATATGATCCGTCTTTATAATTATCTGTAAAATCTAAACTAGCTTTCTCTAAATATTTAATTGATTTATATTTATTTATTGGAGATTGCATATAAGAAATCCCTAAACGATAATTAATATTTGCATTTGTAGAGTCCATATCATAGAGCTTGAGATACAGAGGTATCGCTTTTTCGTAGTCTTCGAAAAGAAAGAAATATTCAGCGTCTTGAAAATACTTTTTAAAGATTTTTTTATCTATTTCTTGTGAGTTTACAGCTATTGCATTTGCTAATATTACAAATATTATAAGCAGTTTAAATTTCCTCATTTAAGTTTATTTTATGCGAATTTACTACAAAACAATAATTTATTGAGTAAACTTATTAATTATGTTTAAATAAAAAATATGATAATAAAAATCTTTTTAACAATTTTACTGTTAATACTAATATTTTGGGTTTATTAACTGAAGGAAATATTCATTAATCCAATAACTACCTTTCTTTCTCCATGCCTTTTTCTCTCCTGTTATCTCAAAACCATTATTTTTGAAAAGGCTAATACTATCTTTATTATCTACACTTATGTTGCAATATAATTGATTAAGGTTTAATGTAAAAAAGCAGTACTCTATTAATATCTTAAGTGATATTGATGCATAACCTTTGTTTCTATTAACTTTATCATTAATAAGCAATCCTATTCCTGCACGATTATTTATTGGATCAAAATCAAATAAATCTATAGTCCCAATTGTCAAATCAGATGTGCTCCCAATAAGATCTATCATTAACCTTAATTGTTTTGCTTCAAAAATATCTAAATGTGAACTTTCTACGTATTTTGTAATAATATATTTAGAAAATGGTGTAATTGTATTGCTTACCTCCCATATTTCGGTGTTATTTTCCCATATATAAAGCAACTCAATATCCTCAGGTTCGAGCGCACGCAATTTGATATTGTTTTTTTGTAATATCACTTTACATATTATTTATTAATAATCAAGTTCTTTTTTAGCTTATTTGTATAAGCTTAAATATAAATATTTCTATTTAATTAAAAACTCTTTTGGTATTTCTAAAGGCTTAATAACTAGTTTATTTGTTCCTTGAGAAACAACAATGAACTCTACTCTACGGTTATATTTTCTTGTTTCTGGATTTAAATCAATAGAAATCTGTTTTTCTTCGCCAAATGCTTTAATTGCTATATTTTTCTTATTTACTCCATTATTAACAAGTATATTTTTTACAAAATTTGCTCTTCTTTCTGATAATTTTATATTGTATGATTCATGTCCTTGCAAATCAGCATAAGCATTGATTTGGATTTTTGCTGAAGTATTAGTTTTTAGGTATTCTGCTAATCTTACAATATCGTCTTTCACAATATCGTTTTTATGCTTATCAAACTCAAATATAAAATTACTTATTGTAACGTTTGCATTGTTAGTTGTTCCGCTACCACTAATGTTGGCATTGCTTATTCCACTACCACTAGTAGTATTAGTACTGCTGTTAGTGCTATTTTTAGTTGTTGCTGTAGTATTGTCTGATAAAAGATCTTTGTAAGTTAATTCTGGCGAAACATCAATCGAGGCTGTGTAATAGACTTTTGGTAACGATAATTTCTCGGATTTTTTTTCGAACGTTTCACTTTCAAAAATTAATTCAAAGTCTCCATCGTCTACATCTAATATGTATTTTCCATCTTTATCAGGTGATGTCTTTGCCAAGACTTTTAAATTAGCATAGTCAAATGCTTCAATTTTTGTTTCTACTGTGTTGGGCTTAATATTTCCCTTTATTGTGATATTATTATCACTTTTGGGGTTGACCATTTCTACAAAATAAATATCGTTACTACCAAATCCTTCTTCTGTTGCAATTTGATAATAGGCTGAGCTACCATTGCCCAATGGAAAGAAATGAAAATTATCGTCTGTTGTATTTATTGGATAACCTAAATTTATTGGGTTTGTCCAAGAAGAATCTCTAAGCTCTGAAATAAAAATATCGTAACCTCCAATATTATGATGTCCTTGTGAACTAAAGTACAATTTCTTTCCATTATCGATAACAAAAGGAGACATTTCATCAAATTCGCTATTTATTTTTGAGCCCAAATTAATAGCCTTTCCCCACTCGCTAGTTTTTGTATTAAATTCTGATTTATAGATATCTAAACTTCCATACCCACCTTTTCTATTACTAGAGAAATACATTATTTGACCATCGTCAGACAATGAAACACTATTTTCTAGATCCTGAGAATTAATATTCTTGTTTAATTTTATAAGCTGACCCCATTTCTCATTTTCATACTTACTAGAATAAATATTACCATTCCCCATATCATCTTTATAGACGTACATTATTGTTCCTTCTGGTGATAATGCTAATGATATACAGTCGCCTTCGTCTCCAATATCTACATTAAAGTTCCTAGGTGACGACCATTTACCATCTTTTTTATAAGAATAAAATATTGCCTTATAAAATCTTAAATCTGATGTGTAAATTAACATTTTTTCATCTTTAGAAACTATTGGGTTGAAATTAGAGTAAGCATTATTTATTGGTTCGCCAATATTTTTCTCTTTCAAGATAATTGGTAATGTTTTAAGGACTTTGGCATTATTACAAGTTTCTATCTTGCGTCTAGTTATTGGCTTATAATAATCTGTGTTTTCTGTATTTACTGTAGAAAAAGTTTCGTAAGCATCAATTGCTGCATCAATTTCTCCATTAATGAAATAAGCGTCTCCTAAGTAAATAAATGCGTCTACATCAGCCTGCTTTTCACTTACATCCCCTTCTCTATAGTCTTTAGTAACATTATTAACTGCTTTTTCTAAATATGAGATTGCAGAAATTTTCTTTTTCTTATCAAAGGGAGACTTTAAATAGCAAACACCTATTCTGTAGTTTATATTTGCGTTTTCTTTATCTAATAGATAAAGTTTTTTATATCCTTTTAAGGCATTAAAATAATCTTCTTCATAAAAAGAGAATTCAGCGTCTGTAAAATCTTTTTTAAAATTTAAACTATCTTGAGAATAAGATGTAAGTGAATAAAACACTATTAATATAAATGTAATTATTTTCATTTTATTTATTTTATATAATTATTTGGAACAATAACTTTCTTAAATTTAATATCCTGATAACTGCTTTCTTTAATAAGCTTGAATTCAACCCTTCTATTATACTTTCTAGATTTAGGGTTTAAGTTTATTGCTATTTGGTTTGTTTCGCCATATGCTTTTATAATAAGATTACTATTATTTGCTCCCTTATTAACTAAGTAATTCTTTACAAAATCTGCTCTTTTTGTTGATAATATAATATTATATGCTGAACTACCTTGAGCATCAGTATGACCCTGTATTTCAATAACAGCTTCTTTGTTGTTTTTAAGATAAATAGCTAGTTTATCTAGGGTTGAATTATATTCATTTGTTTTATCTTTATCAAAAGGAAATAAAACATAGCTTATAACTACTTCTCCATCAATATTTAAATTATTATTGTTGGTTGCTTCCGCAATTAAACTATCTATTAATGCTATTCTATCTTTTGGATATTGTTCGTCTGTTAGTATACCTAAAGCTTTATTATATAATTCTCTTGCTTGTTGATATGAACCGTTTTTGAATGCTAATTCAGCCTCAGATATAAGTTGATTATAAATATCTCTTTGGTTTTTATTAGCAATTACTAATTTAAGCTCTCCATTTTCTAATTCTTTATTGTTAGATTGGGAAATTCTACTTTCTGATATACCTTCTTTTATTAGTAAATTTCGTATTGTTGAATATCTCGAGTCGCCTAACGCTCCAGAATTTTTATCTCTTACAATTTCTAAATCTAAATCTTTATTTGCTTTTAGATAATTCGCTAAGTTTGCTATTTCATTGCTTAGATCTGAATTTATTCCTGATTTCCCATCTGCAAAATTAATGTGTAATGTTTTTGGTATATCTTTGGTTTCTATTAATACTTTAACTTTGCCATCTTCTAATTCTTTATTGTGAGATTGCGAAATTCTATTTTCAGAGATACCTTCTTTTATTAGCAAATCTCGTATTGTAGAATATCTAGAATCGCCTATTGCT
>DAOVTE010000136.1 GCA_030627705.1 Bacteroidales bacterium | reverse complement strand
TGTAATTTCCTTAGATAAAGATAGCCTTATAGAATATAATGATATAAAAATTACAGTAAAAAAATATTTACACAGAGCTGTAAAATCTGGCAGCGAATATTATTTAATAAATCAGCAAGGCTCTGCTCCTGCTACATTTTTGCAAGTAGAATATAAAGGGGTTACTAAAAACGGTTGGGTAAGCTGCGGAAGCTACATTTACTCATCACAGTTTTTAGAAATTGACAGTAATTACACAATTGTAATGCTAGAGCCAGAAGCCAAAAGCTTTAAATCCGACATTAGAATTATTCACAAGAATAGCGAAACCGAAATTATTACAGTGGAAGTAAACAATCCAATTGAAGTTAATGGTTGGGATATTTACCAAACGGATTACAACAGAACATTAGGCAATTTATCAGATTATTCAGTAATAGAAATGGTAAAAGACCCTTGGCTAAACGTAATATATATTGGTATTTTTATGATGATTTTTGGAGCTTCATTAATGATATTTATAGGAAAAAGATAAATGGATTTATACGAATTTAACATATTTGGATATTCTGCAATAATCGTTTGGATTATAGGAATTGTAATTAGTCAGTTCTTAAAATCAGAGAAAATATTAAAACTTTCGGCAGGTTTAGGAATTGCAATTATTGGAATTTTCATCACAATTTATTGGATTTATTTACAGCGTCCACCACTAAGAACCCTTGCCGAGACTAGACTTTGGTATTCGTTCATACTATCAATTATTGGATTGTTTATCTATCTTAAATGGAAATACAATTGGTTTTTGTGGTTTACATTAGCTTTTTCGTCGCTATTTATTTTAATAAATATTTATAATCCCGAAACATACAATAAATCGTTAATGCCAGCACTGCAAAGCGTTTGGTTTATTCCACACGTTATTGTTTATATGATAGCTTACGCATTTTTAGCAGCAAGTTTCGTGGTATCGGTAAAAGGATTATTTACAAAAGGAAATCTAAAAAATATTATTTCGCTTGCTGATAATATTGTATACATAGGTTTTGGATTTTTAACTCTAGGTTTATTATTCGGAGCATTATGGGCAAAAAAAGCTTGGGGACATTATTGGACTTGGGACCCAAAAGAAACATGGGCATTTATTACCTGGGTTGCATATCTAATTTACATACATTATCGCCACATAAATAATGAATACAAAAAAACGCATCTAACCATACTATTCATTTCATTTATATTATTAATGATTTGCTGGTTTGGAGTACAATACTTACCGTCTGCACAAAACTCTGTGCATACTTATGCTTATTAAATATTATGTTGTAGGGCATAACTGTTGTAAACGTAATATTTGTTATCTTCGCACATTAAATTTATGGGTGCAAAGAAAATAAATATTATTTTCATCATCATTACATTGTTTTTATTAGGTTCTTGTGTTAAAGAACCCAATGTGATGACTGTTGAGTCGTATGAAAAACAAAAAGCAAAAATGTATTATTTTTATAACGACAACGAAGAAATAATATACCCTCAAATTATGAGCTCAACAATTAATGATAGCATTATTGTAATATCTGCAGTTTACGAAAACAATGATGAGGATAACATCTCTTCATTTAAATTTACTGTGGTAACAGAAAATTTAAATGTTGGAACTACAACTTTTACAAATAATAATAATAGTTGGGCTACTTCAATTGTGAGTAATTATTACACAGGACACACTCAGGCTCATAACAACAGTGACGGTTACCTTAATATTTCAGAAATTGACAAGGTAAACAATACTGTCTCTGGTGAGTTTGATTTTTTATCTTTCAATGGGAAATTTAATAAACTGTCGTATAAAGATAGTTTTGATGAATATTTTATTTCAAATACAGCAAAAGTAAGCCTTTATGATAATACAGATAATTTAAATTTATCTGGCAACTACGCAGCAAGTTTTGTAACATATTCGGGAACTAATTCTGTTGGTATTTATTTTGATAATATGCGCCTTAGCATATCTCCTTCTACTTATCCAGGCTCTTTTGATTTTGAAAATACCTATATGTATTTGTACACGGATTATAAAAATTCAGATAATAAATATACACATCCACAAGGAACTTATACAGTTTCTGATACAATAATTAATAATCATGATTATAGAAAAATAATAATTGATGCACACTTTGCGTACCTAGACGATGATGATTATTACAACGAAAACAATGTTATTTTGCATATAAATTCCGAAATACTAATTTACAAATTAATATGAAAAAACTTTTTTTATTTCTATGGTTGCCTTTATTGTTCTTTTCTTGTGTGAAAGAACCAAATATAATAACAATGGAAGATTATAATAATCGTAATGCCAAATTGTATTATTATTACAGTAAAGATTATTATAATACAAAATTTTACCCACAGATAGCTACTGCTACTATTACAGATACTGCGTTAATAATATCAGCATCGTATGAAGATGTTAATGGTTATTATGATGATTTTAATATATCAATATACACAAAAAATCTAACTGTAGATACAACATATTTTAATAGCAATGATTATAATAACTGGGGCATAACAACATCAAACGATAGCTACTATGACTTCAGTAATTACACAGAGTATACACAAGAAAATAATAGCCCAGATAACTATCTTGTTATTTCAGAAATTAACTCTGTAAACGAAACTATTTCCGGAATGTTTTATGTAAATTTTTATTATGGATATTTTAATGAACTTCCATACTCAAATGTAGTTGATAGTAATTTTATGTTATATTCGTTTGCATTGACTCCTTCAAATCTAAATCCTAATATCACTTATTTTGTTGATAGAGATGAAATCACATACAGAGCATACTATGGAAGTTATTATTTAGAATTCATATTACGAAGCCAGTATAATGGTATACATAACTTCAGCCAATATTATGACTTAAGATATCCTGTTTATACGGACAACAATAATTCTCTCAATACTTACGATGATCCATATGGGACATACACAGTTTCTGATTATATTATGAATAATCACAATTATAAAAAAGTAGTTATTAATGCTGAAATTAAGAATGCTTACGGATATACTTTTAACATACAAAATGCAGAGTTATTAATTTATTAAACTTAAATCATGAAATATATATATAGCATAGTATTAGTTCTAATAACATTTAGTTTGTATTCTCAAAAAGAGTATTCATTAGTAAAATCTGAAGGTATTATTCCTGATGAAATTATTAAAATGAATAAAAGCATTTATCATCTCTCTAAAGATACCGTTAAAGGCAACAGAAGTGAGGTTAATGATAAAAATGAATTTCTGCTTAAAAGCAATTATCAATTAGGAAATTTGCTAAAAAGCGGTAAAATTCTTTTCGGAGATAGGTTTACCAAATATGTGACTAAAGTTGGAGATAATCTTTTAAAAGACTATCCAGAATTACAGAAAAATATTAAGTTTTATGTAGTAAAATCAGCCGAAGTAAATGCCTATTCTACCCAGCAAGGCTATTTGTTTGTTAATCTAGGTTTATTGGCTCAAGTAGAAAATGAAGCTCAATTAGCATTCGTTTTGGCTCATGAGCTTATACATTATACTGAAAAACATAATATAGAAAGCTTTTTAAAAGGAAAAGAATTAGAAAGAGGAGTTGGTCAATATAGAAAACTAACAAACAATGAACAAAAAGGGTACTTCTTAAAATATTCAAAAGAAAACGAGATGGAAGCCGACAGAAAA
The DNA here is from genome assembly GCA_030627705.1 of Bacteroidales bacterium. GTDB lineage: Bacteria > Bacteroidota > Bacteroidia > Bacteroidales > JAFGXI01 > DAOVTE01. Next base: position 4,361 of record DAOVTE010000136.1, on the reverse strand, counting down.
GGTTTCGAAGATTTTTATCTTAAAGCTGGATACGATGTAAACGAAGCATTAAGCGTTTTTGATGTTTTATTGTATTCATATTTACCTGTTGATGAAATAGAGTTTGACACAACCTTTTTTAATGATGAGTATTTTAAAATATCAAGGGATTATTTATTAAAAGAACAAAACGAAATAACTGCAGTTGAAGATTACGACGATTCAGAACATTACCATCCAAATATTAAAAAAAGGAGAGAAAGGTTTATCGATTACATTGCAGATAATGAAGTAGAAGAAGGTAAAAAGTATTTATTTAGCAAAGTCAAATTTAAAGAAATTCAGAACGATGCAAGATATGAGTTAAGTAATTTACATACAATAAATACCTATTATTGTGCAGCAATTTACAACTCCTATATATTGCTGCAAAAAAACAAAGATGATATATTCTTAAAAAGAAATATAGCTTACGCACTCTATGCAATGTCTAAGTATAAAACTCACAAAAGCATACGAGATATTTTGCCTAGAACTAAGAAGATAGAAGGCCAATCACAACAATTATACAGCATTTTTAATAAAATAAATGAAGACGAATTAAATATTTTAGCCTTAAAGTATAATTGGAATCTATATAACAAAACATCAGATCCACAGTTTAAAAGGCAATATAAAGACCTACTTAAAGATTTAACGTACGAAAACAATTTGTATTATAATTCGTTTGAAAAAGTAATAAAAGATACTGCAGATAAATTTATTGAATTAACAAAAGCAGAATATAACAATCTTAGTAAATACGATAAGATAAGATACGATAAGAAAAAGAAATCAATAGATAAAGTAGGAACTGAAGGAATAGCAGTTTCTCTAATAGATATTTTATCTAGCTCAAAAGAGTTTTCTAAAGAATTTAGTGAATTATCTAAGAAAGCAAAAGAAGAGAAAGAAAACGATGAGAATAATGATAATAAAGAACCTAAAAAAAGAAGAATTAAAACTATAGATGATTCAATAAATAAAATTTTAGTATCTAATCCATTCTTTATGAAATACGACGATAATGGTAAAAGAAAACATATTGAATCAGAAGAAAGAGAATTCGAATATATTGAAATGTTAAGGCAAATAGCAAAACGAGCAAAAGTAGAAATAGATGTTCTCGACATATACACAATTACAAATGCCGATGTAGATAAGTTTAACCAAATTGCACTAATAAATTCTTGGGTAAAAGAGTTTTCTAATCACCAAGATTACAAGACCCTCTGGGAGCTATATAGTAGCCAAGATATCTTTTTAAAAGAGGTGCTTAACGCTTACGATAAACAATATTTTTCTATTTCAGGAACATTAACAAAAGATTCAGGACCAAAAATTATTATACAATATTTTTATTTAATAGATAGCGAAAACGGAAATGTTGTATTATCAAATTATTCAGAACTTCCATCGAAGGATTATAACGCACCAATAAAATCATTTTTGTACGATTCTTTTTTTAATTTAAAAAGTCAGTATTAATAAACTTAAGCAAGATGAAAAAAAATATAATATTATTCATATTAATCATATACGTTCTTTCTGCATTTTCTCAAAAACCATCCGGATATTTAGGCAAACGCTTTAACCTGTCATACTCAGGCTTAACATTTATGCCTCTAGTGTATTTAGGAAAAGAGGATAAAAACTTTATTAATTATACACATAGTTTAAATCTTGAATGGGCAATAAAACAAAATAAGAGTGTAGGTTTAAGATATCAACGATTTAATACTAAAGGATACATCAATACTCAAACAACCAATGTTATACCTTATAATTCTTCTTCTGGTTATACAAGTAATTATATCACGGATAGTTATGATTTAACAGCAAATGTTTTTGCTATAGACTATATTTTTTATAAAAAAGGTTGGATTTCTCCACTGGGTAAATTCAAGAAACTTAGCATAATGTGGATAAATTACTCTTCAACAAATTACCTTAAGAATAACGAATACGTTATAAATACAGTTGATAAAGTTTCTGATTACAAATTAGCATTTACCTATAGTGTTGGAAAAAGATGGATATTTAACGATATTTTTACTGTCCATATTGCTTCCCAAGTAGGCCTTTCTCTACCATACACATCAATTTTAGATATCATTAGTAATAATTATAACAATTTTGAAAAAGGTTCAGATGTTAGGATGTTTTCGTATATGATATATAACTTTGAGATTGGAACTGGAATATTGTTCTAACCTTAACAAAGTTCATAAAAATACAGCATTCTGAGAATTTATTTATTTCATTAATGATATGCTGGTTTGGTGTACAATACTTGCCTTCTGCACAGAGTTATGAGCATACTTATGTTTATTAATTCTTTATAAGTTGTATCAATATTTATCTTTTCCAAATTTAATTAAGGAAGGTGTTGTTGTTATTGTTACGCCATTTTTGAATTCGTGAAGAAATAAACATTATAAAATTATATTTATAAAATAATTAATTGTATGTTTGTCTCATAATAAAAGACTTTAAGGTCTTTTATTATTTGTAAAAAAATAGTATAATACAAGGTATATGAAAATCACGATAATAAAAACAATAGGCCTTATAATTTTCTTACTAATAGTAAATTTAGGAATATCACAGCAATTGCTGTATGGAGTAACACAGGGTAATGGGTCTTCTAATAGTCAAACTATTTTTAGTTATGATCCATTATCTAATAATTGGACTACCGAATTTACTTTTCCTTATTCAACAGGACAAATTAGGATGCCTGTTGCAGGAATGACTATGGCCCCAAATGGAAAATTTTATGGGGTTTGTTATAAAACTTATACTAACTCTTATTCTGGTGGGATATATGAATATGATCCGGTAACTGGTGTTTACGCCGAAAAAGTACAGTTTTTCTTCTGGACTACAGGAGGAAATTCAGAAGCAGGATTATTACTTGCTTCAAACGGAAAATTGTATGGAACAACTAATGCTGGAGGTGGCTCAAGTGCAGGAGAAATTTTTGAATTTGATCCAGCTACAGGAACAATTACACAAAATAGGTCTTTTTATACATATGTCGGTCATACACCCGTTGGTGGATTAATTCAAGGGACAAATGGAAAGTTATATGGGGTTACTACTCAAAGTGGAGAGTTTGGTGAGGGTTCAATTTATGAGTACGATATTACGGCTAATTCACTAACTCGATTATATGGTTTTCCAACATCAGGAGGTTGGCGTGCTTGGGGAAAATTATTACAAGCAAGTAATGGCCTTCTATATGGAACAACACAATTTGGCCCTGGACAATTTGCATATGATGGTGTGTTGTATAGTTTCAACCTTTCTACAAATACATATACTGAATTAGTACAGTTTGATGGCATTTCAAAAGGTAGTAGAGGTACAGGAAGCTTGATTCAAGCTTCTAATGGGAGTATTTATGGAACAACACAATTTGGAGGAACTTCATCAAAAGGTGTTTTGTTCGAATATAATATAACATCAAGTACATTTACCAAGCATTATAATTTTGATGGGATTACAGGTAAGTGGCCAGAAGGTGAATTATTTGAATTTACAAACGGAAAATTGTATGGTCTCACCTCGAGTGGCGGTACATATGATGGTGGAGTAATGTTTGAGTTTGATTTGTCAACAGATTCTTTTGCAGTTACACCAAATGGAAACTTAGGATGGCCATTTATAGGAAGAAATCCTAAGAAGCCTGAGCTAACTATGTATTGTAAGTCGCCAGAGGCAAATCAAACAATTAATTCATATTCATTTTGTGAGGGAGAAAATGTAAATGTTCACTTAAACTCTACAAATACAGACACTTATGTTTGGAAAAAATCAGGAGTTCCTATTGGTCAGACTTCTGATAGTTTAAACTTTGCTTCCTTATTGTTGTCTGATGCAGGAACATATACTTGTGAAATGACAAATGTATGTGGGATGGTAACATCTGCGGTTTTTACTATTACAGCAAATGCATCTTATAGCTCAACAGAAACCCAATTAATATGTAGTGGTTCGAGTTATGTTTTCCCTGATGGCACTTCACAGAGTAACATTACTTCTCAAGTTGTATATACTAGTAATTTACAAACAGTAAATTCGTGTGATAGTGTGATAATAACTACTGTAAATGTAAACCCAACATATAATCTAACAGAAACACAATCGGTATGTAGTGGTGGTAGTTATACTTTCCCAAATGGAACAACACAAAATAACATTATTTCACAAGTTATATATACGAGTAATTTACAAACAGTAAATTCGTGTGATAGTGTGATAATAACTACTGTAAATGTAAACCCAACATATAATCTAACAGAAACACAATCGGTATGTAGTGGTGGTAGTTATACTTT
>DAOVTE010000158.1 GCA_030627705.1 Bacteroidales bacterium | reverse complement strand
TCCCAACCACGTATTTACTTTGCAATAGAGTATTCAAAGTTCTTAAAAAACAATTCCCAGTTTGTTGTTTTATATTTATCCTTACCAAAGAAATGCAATACAGGTTCTAAAGCGTATGCTGTTCTGTAGAAAGGAACTGAGCTTAATATATTTTCATTTTCGTCTATAAATATTAACGAAGGCAACATTATTCTATCACCTTGAACTGCCGTAATAAATGGATGAAAGCGATCTTTCTTTGTTTTAATATAAGCTTTGTTATTTAAAGTTATTGTATCGCTTGATTCTGGATTAAAATCAACCAAATAATAATTTTCGTTAATATACTTTGAAATAATAGTATCTGTAAAATCTGCTTTTTTCATAACTTTACAGGAATTGCACCAATCTGTAGAAACATAAATAAGTATTTTCTTCTTCTTAGTTTTATTCAAATTAATTGCATCAGTAATATTATGCCAATGTATTGTGTCTGTATTTGTAGAATCAAGAAATGCTCTATTCCACGATTTACTGAAATCTTCGTATGTAGTAGAGCCGAATATATGTTCAACAAAATATATTAAGAATGGCTCCATTTTCTTGCTATCTAGATACCCAGGAACTCTATATTTAATCTTATAATCACTACTTATAAAAACGGTTGATGGATATGACATTTTACCTTCCATAAATTCTATAGCAAAGTCGTGAGGAGGTCTTTTGCCTGTACCATTGTTTACGTATTGTTTTCCTTGCCAACTAACAGTATCACTTGTCTCGCCATTGAATCTTACAGAATAAAACCTTTCGTTTAGATATGCAGCTAAATTTGGATTAGAATATGTCGTTATATTCATATGTTTACACCAACCACACCAATCGGTGTAAAAGTCAAGCAAAATTGGTTTGGGACTAGTTTTATTTAATTCTTGGGCTTTTTCTAAGCTAATCCAATTTATTAGCCCTAAATTTTCTTTTTCTTCTTGCGAGTGAACTATTTTATTTCCAATTAAAATAAAAAGAACTATTGTAAATAACGTTTTATACATAAACCTAATTGTCTTGCTTTAATTCTGGATTAATGTGATATCTACCATAACCACAAACCAAATTTTCATCTTTATCTTTTCCCAAATAGTACCATAACCCATTATATTCTACTAAATTTGCATTATTTACACTATAATTTGCTTGGTCGCAATATTCAATATCTTGAATTAGAATTCCATCGATACAAAGCTCATAAGCGCCATCTTCTTTTTCTCGGGCATACCATAATTCAAACCTTTCTGTTTTAAAAGGCTTTTTTGTGAAATTGCCTAAAACCCATTTGCCATCTTCGAAGTTATAAGTACCAAACTCAATTATTTTAATATTTCCTTCTATAGATCTAACGTATGTTTTATGTTTCCATATATAATGATTTGTTTCTATATCTTTCTCGGCAAAAATATCATCTGGAGAATGTCTTACTTCTATCTTTACAGGAATCCCTTTAATAGCAGTAGGCAAATCATCTTCACTATTGCAAGAACTCAAAAATGTTGCAAGTAAAATAAATCCAAGACCAGTAATTACATGTTTCATTTTATACGGTTTTTTACAAATTTACTTAATTTTATTAAGAATTTTAGTTTTTTAAAAGATAAATAAGCTTTGTTTCCCTACGATTAGAGTAGCTATTAACCTTATTAAACATATTTCTTGCATACAAATATTGTACACTGTTTAAGCAAGTTAGTTAATAATATTTAGTATTAAAACCCAATTTTAATTGTCAATTTTAATTTCCAAAACCCCAACATTTACTTTTATTCTGTATTTATTTCTTATATCAAATTCAGGTTATTACATATCAGAAATTTGGTAAAATATTTTACATTTGTATTATGATAAAATATTACATTATACTATTTATTATTTTTGGCTTACTTTCTTGTAATAACGAAAATAATAAACAAGAAATTATTACAAAAGACACCACTATTACAGAAAGTGCAAAAGTTATATTAAATAATATTATTATTATTTCTCCTTTAAGTGGAGAAACTTATAAAATAGGAGAAAAAATTGAATTGCTTTTTGATTTAAAAAGTTCAATAAAAATAGATTCGGTTAGATATGTTGTAAATGGAAATATTGTTTATACAGGTGTCAAAATAGACTATAAAATAAATACTGATTCTTTTAGAGTAGGATTGAATAAAATTAAAGTAAGGTGTTTTTATGATGGAAAATCTGAAAGCAAAAAATCTTTAATTACATTGAAATCTGATATTACACCAAAGCCCCTAAAATATAAATTAATAAATACTTATGCGCACGATATAAAAGCATATACGCAAGGGTTGGTATACGAAAACGGATTTTTGTATGAAGGAACAGGGCAATGGGGCGAATCTACTCTCAGAAAAGTTAAACCTGAAACTAGCGAATTAATTCAATCTTATAATTTACCAAATAATGTTTTTGGCGAAGGGGTAGTTATTGTTGGCGATAAAATAATTCAATTAACATGGCAGTCTAAAACAGCATACAGGTATAATAAAAATACTTTCAGTTTAATAAACACTTTTAATTATCAAACACAAGGTTGGGGAATTACTAATTACAAAGAAAACGTTATTATGAGCGATGGAACAAATATTCTTCACGTTCTAGAGCCAAATTTTTTTACAAAACTTTCCGAAATAGAAATTTACGATGATAATGGCCCTTTAAATCAATTAAATGAGTTAGAAAATGTAGATGGAAGCTTATTCGCAAATGTTTATTTAAGCAATTTTATTGTTGAGATAAATCTAGAAAACGGTAAAGTTATTAGCAAATTAGATTTATCTAAACTTGTACCTAAAGAATATAAAAACGAGAACGATTTAGTATTAAATGGAATAGCATACAATAAAGAAAATAAACATTTTTATGTTACCGGGAAACGCTGGCCAGTACTTTATGAAATAGAAATTATTAGATAGTGAGAAGATACAAAACCATAAACAATAAATTATTTATTCGTAATAGAAGAAAACTTGTAGACCTATTACCACAAAAATCTATAGTAATTATTTCTTCTTATCCAGAAATGTTTAGAAATGGGGATCAACACTACCCGTACAGACAAAATTCTAATTTATTTTACTTTTCAGGAATTGAGCAAGAGAAAACCATTCTTATTATTAACCCTAATGCAACGAATAAGGACGAAAAAGAATTTCTAGTAATCCTTAAGCCAGACAAAAAAACAGAAACTTGGAATGGCAAAAAACTTACCAAAAGCGAAGCTTCAAAGATTTCTGGAATAAAAAATATTATTTGGGAGAATGATATAGATTTATCTTTTAAAGAGCTATTTAAAAATTATGAAAACATCTATTTAAATATAATAAATGATGATGAATTAAACGACTTTGAAAACATTTCTACATTAAAAATCTTTAAAAATATTATTTGCAATAATTCTCAAAAAAGTATTAGAAGTATCAACGAATATTCTACAAAACTACGCTTAATTAAAGAACCCGAAGAAATAGAATTAATAAAAAAAGCAATAGTAATAACCAAAACTGCATTTTATAGAGTTCTAAACAATATTAAACCAAATGTTTACGAGTATGAAATAGAAGCAGAACTAAGTTATGAGTTTACAAAACAAGGTGCATCTGGTCATGCATTTGCACCAATTGTTGCATCAGGCAAGAATGCCTGCTATTTGCATTATGTAAAAAATAATGATATTTGCAAGAACAATAACCTTGTTCTTATTGATTTTGGTGCAGAATACGCAAATTATTCATCTGATTGTTCTAGAACCATTCCTATAAACGGAAAGTTTACAAAACGCCAGAAAGATATCTACAATGCTGTTTTACGTGTTCAGAAAAAAGCTATTAAACTGTTTATACCTGGTAATTCTATTAACAAAGTAAATGAGCAAACTGCTAGGTGGATGGAAAAAGAACTAATAAATTTAGGCCTAATATCTAATTCCGACATTAAGAATCAAGACCCTAAAAGTCCTGCATATAAAGAATATTTTATGCACGGAACTTCTCATTTTATGGGCTTAGATGTACATGATGTAGGCGATAAAAATATTAAATTCGAAAAAGGAATGATTTTAACCTGCGAACCTGGTATCTACATTAAAAAAGAAAAAATAGGTGTTAGACTAGAAAATGATATTCTTGTAGACGAAGAACCTTTTGATTTGATGCGATTTATTCCAATAGAAATTGATGAAATTGAAAGTTTAATAAAGCAGTAAATTTTATGCTTGAATAAATTACTAAATAAAAAAAATATGTCAGTATTATTAGAATTTGCAATGTTTCCTACTAGCAAAGAAGGTTCTAGCTCTAGTTCATCGGTAAGTAAAATTATTGATATGATTAGAGAAAGTGGAGTAAGTTATAAACTTACATCTATGGGAACAATTATAGAAACAGAGACTATGCCAGAGGCTTTAGATGTTGTAAATAAAGCTTACGAGGTTTTAGAACCATCCTCAGATAGAGTGTATTCTACATTAACAATAGATATACGAAAAGGTAAAACTGACAGAATGAACCAAAAAATAGAATCTATTGAAAGTAAAATAGGTAAGGTAAATTCGTAATGTTTTTTACAAATGAAAAAGATACTAATCTTAATAATTATTATAAGCATAGCGCTGACTGGTTTTTCGCAAAACCAACCTTTTAAGATTGGCGAAAAAATAAACTATAATATATACTACAATATTGGTTTTATATGGATGAACGCAGGCGAAGTTTATTTTAAAGTACATAATAAAACTGTGCAAGAAGCAGACTACTATCACTATAAAAGTTATGGCAGAACTATTAGCTCTTACGATTGGTTCTACAAAGTTCGTGATACGTACGAGTCTATTGCCAGCAAAGAAACCTTGCTGCCGCATGCTTATTCAAGAAATACAAGCGAAGGAGGTTTTGCAGTAAATAACAGATATATTTTTTCTTACAAAAATAAGAAAATTTATTCTAATATCGAGAACTCTAAACAGACACAAAAGAAAGATACTTTAGAGTTAAAAAACAATACATACGACCCGCTTTCTATGATATATTACGCAAGATCTATAGATTTTTCTAAATATAAAATTGGCGAAAAAATACCTATTAGACTATTAATGTCTAATGAAATTTTCGATTTGTATATTAGATACTTAGGCGAAGAAAAAATAAAAGACCGAAATAATAAAGAATATGATTGTATTAAGTTTTCTGCAATGCTTGTAGAAGGTTCTATCTTTAGTAGAGGCGAAAATATGTTTGTTTGGGTAACTAACGACGAAAAGAAAATCCCTGTTGTAATAGAAGCAAAAATTCTTGTAGGTTCTATTAAAGCCTATCTTAATTAAAGAATTTATATATTATTTGTGAAATAATTAGCCAACAAAATAAGATCAAAATCTTTATGTACTCCATTTCTGCAGTATATATATTTATTACACAACCCACTTAACAAGCAACAGTTTTTATTTTAGATGATTAGAAGCTCAAGTGGGTTTACAAAAAAAATCAACATATATACATATTTTAGCATATACAACCCCCACCAAACTACCGTTATCAATAGCAAAATGTTAATAAGTATTAACTGTTTGCAATAAACACGAATAGTAACAAGATATATTTGTAAAATGATTTTTATATCAAGTTAATGATAAACATAGGTATTATAGGAAACAACGATGTAGCTGAATCTCATATTAAGATCTTAGCAAAAAATCCTGATGTTAACATTATTGGAGTAACCACCTGTTCTGGATACTTTAATAATGATTTATCTAAGAAATATAATATCAAGTATTTTACAAACATTGATGCCTTAATAGAAAAATCTGATTCTATAGATTTAATTTGCAATGATGATATTGTAATAAAATTAACAGAAAAAATATTTAAAGCTTCTAAGAGTATTTTTGTTAGCTCGGCATTCTTAAACAATACAGCAAAGGCCGAAAAACTAATTAAACTAGCAGACGAAGCAAACGTAAATGTGCATGTTAGTTTTATTGAAAGATATAACCCCGCTTATGTTGCAATTAAAAATTATATAGAAAATCCACTGTATATAGAATCTCACAGATTAACTAGTTTATACAACAAAAATATTTCTGTTGTTTACGATTTAATGCTGCACGATTTAGATTTAATTCTTAATGCTGTAAACTCTAGTGTAAGAAAAATATCTGCCACAGGAATGTGGTCTATTGCAAAAACTATTGATATTGCAAATGCAAGAATAGAATTTAATAATGGTTGTGTGGCTAATTTAACTGCGAGCAGAATGTCTGACACAAACATTAAGAAGATAAAATTCTTTCAACACGATGCTCATATTACTGCCGACTTACTAAATAACGAGAGTAATATTTCTATTCTTAAAAGAGATGAGAATAATAATTCTGTTAACAATAATATTTTAATAACGCCCGAAATAGAAATTATAAATCCGCTAGAAACTGAGATAACAAGCTTTATTTCGTCTATTAGCAAAACAGAAGATGTAGATTCTAATATAGAAGAGAGTTACAACACTCTTAAAATTGCTAATTTAATTAACGAGAAAATTAAAGTTTCTTCAAATATTGTTTATTAAACTAAGGCTTTAAGTTTTTAAAAAATCATTTTTTTTGCAAAGTCTAATATTTATTAGCATAGTTGTAAAGCACTTTAAAAGTGCTTTACAAATTACGCAACCTACTGCTTAACCCACTTACCAGTTTTTAGAACCTCGCCTTGTGCATTTGTAATTCTATAAATATAAATGCTGTTTTGTAATCTGCTTGTATTTATTGTTTTGGCTTTTGTATTTTCTGAGATTATTGTTTTGCCATTAATATCAAACAAAGAAAAATTAGCGTAATCTAAATCAGAATTTATACTAATAAAATCTGTACCTGGGTTTGGGTAAATGTTTATTTTTG
>DAOVTE010000186.1 GCA_030627705.1 Bacteroidales bacterium | reverse complement strand
TGAAGAAGAAAAATCTAAATTCACTGATTTAAACTTTGATGATTTAAGTAAATAGTATTATTAATTTTAAAGTCACAAACTATATAGCTATAACGTGAATAAAATTAATTAATACAGTTTAGCAAAATGTTAGTCTCAATTTGAAGAATAAATCATTAATTCCATAATAAAATTAACAAAACAATAATTAATACGTAAATAATTTATATATTTGCACGTATAAATTTAAAGCTATGGATACAAAACTGACATTAAAATTAGATAATAGTATAATTGAACTTGCTAAATCATATGCAAAAGATAATAATATTAGTCTTTCAAAATTGATTGAAAGTTACCTTCAAGCGGTTACTATCAAGAAAAAGAAGAAAATAGACATTAGTCCTCTTGTTGAAAGTTTAACAGGAGTTATTGAAACAAAAGGAAATTTAAGAGAAGAATATACTGATTTTTTATCTGAAAAATACGCATAATGGACAAAATATTAGTTGACACAAATATAGTTATTGATTTATTAGCAAAACGTGATAAATTCTTGATAGAAGCACAAGAGCTATTTACTCTTTCGGATAGAAAGAAAGTTAAATTATATGTTTCTTCTTTAACCTTTGCGAATACTCATTATATTCTTTCACAGAGTTTAAAAATTGAAAATTCAAGAAAAATACTTCGAAGATTTAAGGTTTTAGTTGAAGTTTTACCGATGGATGATAAAATAATTGATTTATCTCTTGATTCAGAATTCAAATATTTTGAAGATGCTATTCAATATTATACTGCTCTTGAAAATAATCTCGAATTAATACTAACAAGAAATTTAAAGGATTTTAAATTATCGAAAATTCCTGTTTTAACAGCAAAAGATTACTTGCAACTGAAAAAATAATAAAAAAGAGGCTAATCTAGATGGCTGACGGAGTAACTCCGCCAGTGCACCTCTCACACCACTAGATCCTTCAATAATGTTCAGGATAAACCAAGCGGTTCTCGTATACGGCGGTTCACTAGATAAAATTAAATTTGAATTGTACATTTTGCGGTACAGTTCTTCGAGATTTTGCAAATTGCTCCAAGAAAGAAATATATCCTTAATCATAAGCCATAATAACTAACAGTATTTTGAATCTCTTACTTATCCTTTATGAAATATTTAAAGCACAAACTCACATAAACTTTTACTTTGTTTTTTTTAACACAGCACTTTATGTAATTATCTAAATAATTACTATTATATTTAAGCACTAAATATTAACTACCTATTTTAAAAAAAATAATGGACATAAAATTCAACAAAAACGAAGACGGAAATAAGTTGCTTCTATCAGAAATGAAGCGTAGATTAGAAATAGTTAAACTAGGAGGTGGTAAAAAAAGAATAGAAAAATTGCACTCTAAAGGAAAACTTACAGCTAGAGAACGCATAGATTATTTAATTGATAAAAAAAGTAGATTTCTGGAAATTGGAGCTTTCGTTGGCGATGGAATGTACGAAGAGCACGGTGGTTGTCCATCTGGAGGAGTAGTTATTGGAATTGGTTATGTATCTGGCAAACAATGTGTAATTGTAGCAAACGATGCAACAGTAAAAGCTGGTGCCTGGTTTCCTATTACAGGAAAGAAAAATTTAAGAGCACAAGAAATTGCAATGGAAAATCACTTACCAATTATATATTTAGTAGATAGCGCAGGTATTTATCTTCCTTTACAAGACGAAATTTTTGCAGACAAAGAGCATTTTGGTAGGATATTTAGAAATAATGCAAAAATGTCGGCAATGGGAATAACTCAGATTTCTGCTATTATGGGTTCTTGTGTTGCAGGTGGTGCATATTTACCAATTATGTCCGACGAAGCATTAATTGTAAACAAAACAGGTACAATTTTTCTTGCAGGTTCTTTCTTAGTAAAATCGGCAATTGGCGAAGAAATAGATAACGAAACTCTTGGTGGAGCAACTACAACCACCGAAGTTTCAGGAGTTGTAGATTACAAAGTAGAATCAGACGAAGAAGCTCTAGACACAATTAAAAGAATATTTTCTAAAATTGGAGATCATTTAACAGCGGGATACAACAGAATTGAGCCAGCAGAGCCAAAAGAAGACCCAAAAGAAATTTATGGAATTCTACCAGAAAAAAGAGAAACTCCCTACGATGCTTTAGAAATAATTAAGCGATTGGTTGATGAATCAAAATTCGACGAATACAAAGCAGGATACGGAAAAACTATGATTTGCGGATATGCAAGAATAGAAGGTTGGGCTGTAGGAATAGTTGCAAATCAACGAACAGTTGTAAAAACTAAATCTAATGAAATGCAATTTGGAGGAGTTATTTATTCTGATTCGGCAGATAAAGCAGCACATTTTATTATGAACTGTAATCAAAAACGTATTCCTCTAGTGTTTATGCACGATGTAACTGGGTTTATGGTTGGTTCTCGCTCAGAAAATGGCGGAATAATTAAAGACGGTGCCAAAATGGTTAACGCAATGGCAAATTCTATTGTTCCTAAATTCTCTATTGTTGTAGGAAATTCATATGGAGCAGGAAATTACGCAATGTGCGGTAAAGCTTACGATCCTGCATTAATGATAGCTTGGCCATCGGCAAAAATCGCTGTAATGAGCGGTGCTGCTGCTGCAAAAACACTTCTGCAAATACAAGTTGCTACGTTAAAAGCAAAAGGCGAGAAAGTTTCGCAAGAAGAGCAAGATAAACTTTACAATACAATAGAGCAAAGATACACGTCGCAAACTTCGCCATATCACGCAGCATCTAGGCTTTGGGTTGATGCAATTATAGATCCCCTAGAAACCAGAAAAGTAATATCAATGGGAATAGAAGCCGCAAACCATAATGCAGAACGAAAAGAATATAAAACAGGAGTTATTAGAGCTTAAAAACCATATAGTTTTATCTAGCACAATAATTGCTTTGTTGATACTGTTATTTTTTAAACAAAGATTATGAATGAAATACGTAGAACTGTAATCCCATTAGAAATAATAGATTTAGATGATAATGGAGTTCATCTTCTTATTGTTGCTAAAATTGGACGAAGAGCTAAAATTAACCTTTTAATAGATACAGGTGCTTCCAAGTCTGTTTTTGATAGCGAATTATTTGCAGACTATGTTAATGATATTAGTGACGAAGATGAAATTAAATCTACAGGAATAGGCTCGGGAGAAATTACCAGTAAAAAAGCTAATTTATATAACCTTACAGTTGGGAAGTTTAAGTTTGATGATTATGAGCTTGTATTAATGGACTTATCGCATATTAATAAGATGTACTCTAATTTTACCGATAAAAAAATATGGGGTTTATTAGGTGGCGATTTCTTAGCTAAACACAATGCCATAATTAATTACAAAAGCAAATCGTTAATAATATTTAATGAAACTTCAATAAAAAGTTAGTTGTTATGAAAAAATTATCACTTATAATATCAACAATATTATTTATTGCAATTAGTTCAATATTTGCACAAAAAGTTTTTAAAGTTGAATACTCATCACAAGCAGACATTAATGTATATTCAGTACAATACGAGTCGCAATGCGATTTAAAGGTATTTAAAGTTGATTACGAATCTCAAGCAAATAAAGATGGATTATGGTACTTTGTAGACTATTCTTCTCAGGCAGATAAACAAATATATTTTGTAGATTACGAGTCGCAAGCCGACCTTAAAATTTACTTTGTAGATTATTCTTCACAAGTTGGGTGGAGAAACAAAAGTAAGCAACATTTAATTTATTAATTAAGAGTCTATTAGTTACATTGCGTATAAATCTACATATAATTTTAATGCATGTAAACATGCTTTTTTTTTATTTCTTTTAAAATTTTCTAAAATAAAAAATAATATTGAAGGTATAAATAGAGTTATTTTATTATTTTTGTTATGCTTCATTTTTTAAAATTATTATTTAAAAAAGAAAGAAAGTAAAAGGTTTTAAGTATTAAAAAAATTAGCATGAAAAATACAGTTTTATTTATAAGAACATTGTTTATTATTAGTGTTTTATTATTAGCTTCTTGCAACGAAATAAGCGATACTAATAAAATATTATTAGAAGATAAAGAGCTTGTTTCAGAAAAAAGTATAAAAGAGAAAATTGCACAATGGAAAGAGGTAGAATTATCTTTAGATGTATCTAACTTTAATGATAACGAGAAAGAACTTTTGAGAATATTTATTCAAATTTCTGAAAAAATAGACGATTTATTTTGGATACAAATTTATGGAGATAAAGAATACTTTTTGTCTAATATTTCAAATGAAGATACTTTAAAATATGCAAAGATTAACTATGGACCTTGGGATAGAATAATTGGTAGAGAATCGTTTATGCCAGAATATGATAATAGATCTTTAGGAGCTAATTTTTACCCAGCAGATATTAAATATTTACCATTTATTATTATGCCAAATCAATCTAAATTAAGTTCATATACAGTTCTTAAGCGTAACGATAGTGGAGAATTATACACTGTTCCTTTTCACAAAGAATACAAAAAACAATTACAAGAAATTTCAGATCTGCTAATTCAGGCTTCAAATCATTGCGAAAACAAATTATTTGAAAAATATTTAATTGCTAGAGCAAATTCACTGTTAACTGATAACTTTTACGAAAGTGAAGTAGCTTGGATGAAAGTTAAAGATAATAAAATAGATTTTCTTGTTGGTCCGGTTGAAACAAATGAAGACAAATTTATACATACCAAAGCAGCTTACGAAAGTTATTTATTAATTAGAGACGATAGTTTAAGTGCAAAAGCACAAAGATATGCTTCATTAGTTAATAATTTACAAAACTGTTTACCAATGAACAAAGAATATAAAAAATCACCTTTAGTTGTAGATACTGACTTTGGTGTATACAATGTTATTTATTATGGTGGACGTTGTAATGCAGGTAGTAAAACAATATCTGTAAGTAGACCTTACGATACAAAAGTTATTGAAGAATTTGGTAGCAGAAAATTGCAATTTAAGAATTCTATAGATGCCAAATTTAATAGTATTCTAAAACCTATTGCTGAAATAATGATAGCAGATGAGCAATTAAAATATGTTACTAGCGAGTCTTTTTTTGAAGCTAATATGTTATACGAAATTTCAGAAGAATTAGGATTTAATACTTGCCTAAATGAAAAACCAGTAAAAGAAGCATTAAGAGATTATTATCAATTAATTGAAAAAACACGATCAGATATTGTTAGAGTTTATGTTATCAACTACCTTGTAGCAGCAAAAGAGATGAACAGCGAAGATAAAATGAAACATTACGTTGGTTATTTAGCAAATCTTTTTAGAACAATAAGACTGGGTGAACATGTTTGTCAAGCGAAAGCTGATATGATTATTTTTAATTTTTTTAAAGATGGAGGCGCAATACTTAGAAACAATGAAGGGAAATATTTCATTGACTTTGCAAAAATGGACACACAAATAAAAGTTCTAACTGAATTAATTCACGAGATAGAAGAGAATGGAGACTACGTAAAAGCTAAAGCGTTAATAACAGATAATGCAGTAATGACAGAAGAATTACATGAAGATTTAAAAAAAGTTTTAGACTCTAAAATACCAATAGATATTGTTTTTAAGCAAGGTGTAGATGTGCTTGGACTTTAGTTTAAT
>DAOVTE010000095.1 GCA_030627705.1 Bacteroidales bacterium | reverse complement strand
GTGATAAATACAACTTTTGATAAAGATTTAAATAAGAATTTCTTTGATTTTGGTGAAGACCATAAAAGAATGCTTAAAGGTGTATTTTTATCTAGTAAATTTGTAAGTGAACGATTTACATTAGAATCTGCAACACAAAGATTAAAGAAATATACATATCAAACATCAGATGATGGGAAATACATTATCGAAATTGGATCCTATTCCAAAGAAGCTGACGATATTATTGAGTTTGTTCAAAAAATATTATTTAATATTTCGTCTAAAGATGCAAGTTTAGTTTCTGTAGATTTGTTTATTGGAGAAGAGAACCCTTTTACATTTAACAAAGATGCAGTATTATTACCAGAGCATAAAAAAATTCTATTAGAAAGATATAAGAAAAAAAATGCAAAAACAATAGTAGAAAAAATTAACGGAAAAGAACTCTATTATGAATATATATACATGGAGAGAGAAAATACCGATTTATATAAAGGTGCAGTAATTAGAATTGTTAGTGATAGAGATAGCGATAAAAAACTTTTGTTAATTAAGTTATTAACAGCTATTTTAATATTTGTTGTAACAATAGTATCCGTAGTGTTAATTATTTATTATAAAACACGAGTTATTATTAGACCTATAAAAAAACTTGTAGAAAATGTATCAGAAACGCATTTAGTTAATAAGATAGAAACAAAAGGCAGTAATGAGATCACAACTCTTTCTGTACATTTTAATGATATGCTTGCGCGAATTGAAATCTATTACAAGGAACTAGAGGAAAAAGTAAAAGAAAGAACAGCAGAAGCTGTTCTGCAGAAAGAGCAAATAGAAGAAAAGAATATTCATATAACAGACAGTATAAGATACGCGAAAAGAATACAAACAGCTATCTTGCCACCAGAAGATTATGTAAAAAAATTATTACCTAAATCATTTGTTTTTTATAAGCCAAAAGATATTGTTAGTGGAGATTTTTATTGGATTAAAGAAACAAATGATTCCATATTAGTTTCTGCAGTAGATTGTACAGGACATGGTGTTCCAGGAGCATTTATGTCTATTGTTGGAAACTATCAACTTAATTATGCTGTAGATATAAAAGAAGCAAATAAACCCGCTAATATATTGATGGAACTAAATAGCGGAGTTAATAAAACCTTACAGAAAGATAGTAATTCAAAAATAAAAGATGGAATGGACTTAGCAATTTGTTCAGTAGACTACAAAAATAAAAAACTACAATTTGCAGGAGCTTGTAATCCGCTATATATAATTAAAAATGGTGAGCTCCAAATAATAAAAGGAGATAAGTTTTCCATAGGTTCATTTGATAATGATGAGGGAATTGCATACAAAAATCATGAAATAGATGTAGAAGAAGGAGATACTTTCTATATCTTTTCTGATGGTTACGCTGATCAATTTGGCGGCCCTAAAGATAAAAAGTATTTATATAAGAGATTTAGAGAATTTCTTTTAAGTATACATAATAAGCCAATGGATAAGCAAAGGATATTACTAGAAGCAAATATGGCGCAATGGATGGGAGATAAAGAGCAAGTAGATGATATTATTGTGATTGGAGTAAAAATATAATAACCTAACATTATAAATAATAGAAGAATGAATTTTAATATTTTTATAGGGTATAATACCGAAGAATCTGTAGACAAAGAATGGGTTTTAAAATTCTCAGATACTATTAAGTTATTAATGTCTAAGGTTTTTATTAAGGAAGTAGAGATTGTTACAAGCGATAGCTTGATTAAAGATGATAAGTATTCAAAAAAAACACTTATAGAAGTATTTTCAAATATAGATGTTTTTTTTATTATTATGTCTAAAAACACTTTAGAATCAACAGTAATAAAGCAAGAACTTGAATCAATTATGTTGATTGCAATGGGAGATAGAAATAAAGTATTTAAGATATTAATAGATGATATATCAGAGAAAAAACAAACCAAAGAATTAAGAGAACTTTTACCTATTATTTTTTACGAAAAGAATAACAATAAAATTGCGCCAATAGATATAGCCAAAGCTGAAAACAATCAAAATTATGGAGATTACTGGGTAAAACTAATAGATTTAGTATATAATTTGTGCGAAACAGAAATATTCTCAGGCTCAAAAAAAACAATATATCTTGCTTATGCTGGAGAAGATCAAGAGCAAATAAGAGAAATTATTAAAAGAGAATTGGTGCATTATGGTCATACTGTACTACCTAGTAAACTTTTAGTAGAAAACAAATCTGTTTTCGAAAAAGAAGTTATTTTAGGATTAGAACAATCAGATTTATCGATACATATTTTTGGTAGCGAAGAGGGAAGCAAAATAGACGAAAAAAGATGTGTTGCATTTCAAAATGAAATAGCTTCAGAATATTGTAGTATAACACAAAATAAACTTAATAGATTGATATGGATTTCACCAGATATTATTTTTAAAAATGATATTCAAAGAATAAATATAGAAAAATTAAAAAGAGATTCTAAATTGTTAATAGGAGCAGAACTATTGCAAACGCCGATAGAAGATTTCAAAACATTAATGCACAAGCGATTAAAAAGCATTAGTACAAAGAAAGAGATAAGTACCGAGGAATTAATACTTGTGTACCTTATTAGTACAGATAACAATAGTGATCTAGTAAAGAATGTAAGTGCATTTTTAAATAAAAATAACATTAATACCATTGTTTTTAAATCAGTAAATGATAAACATGGATTATTACGTAATCATAGAGATGACCTAACTAAATGCGATGGTGTAATTATTTTTGCCGATGGTAATAATGATCATTGGGTAGAGAGTATGCAAAAAGATACTATTAAGTCAATAGGTTTTGGTAGAAAAGAACCAATTCTAATACAATCAATATACAATATTAAAAATAAAGAAATTGTAAATTCGTTTATTGATCAATTTAATTTAATTGATGGTTCGGAAGGCTTTAACGATAAATTACTGAGACCATTTGTTGATGAGATAAAACTTTTAAAAGAGTCAGAGAATATTGAAATTTAAAAAAATAGCAACAAATTAATTATAGAGTAATTTCTGTAATAATAGTATATTAAAAAATATATAATATGCAAAACAAAAAAATGTTTAATCCTTTTCCTGGTCTAAGACCATTTGGAATTAACGAAAGCCACCTATTCTTCGGAAGAGAAGGGCAGAGTGAGGAGGTATTAGACAATTTAGCTAAAAATAGATTTGTTGCTGTTATCGGTTCATCTGGTAGTGGAAAGTCTTCTTTAATGTATTGTGGATTGGTTCCATTCTTGCAAGGGGGATTTGTTGCAGAAACTGGCTCAAAATGGAGGATAGTAGTTTCTAGACCAGGAAATGATCCAATAGGAAACTTAGCTGAAGCAATAGTATCAGAGGATAAGGATCAAAAACCTATTGACAAAACAATAATAAAAACAATATTAGAAAGCAGTTCTCTTGGTTTAGTCGAAGCTATTAAGCAAACAGACAGAAACAAAGGAGAAAATATACTTATACTAGCAGACCAATTTGAAGAACTATTTAGATTTAGAAGAAAAAATAATAATATAGATTCATATAACGAATCTTATGCATATATAAAATTATTACTAGAAGCAGTAAACCAATCAGTAGTTCCAATATATGTAATAATTACAATGCGTTCAGATTTTATTGGCGATTGTGCGCAATATCAAGAACTTACCGAAGCAATAAATAAAAGTCATTATTTAATTCCTCAAATGACTAGAGACAATTTACGCGACGCAATTAGAGGACCAATTACTGTCGGTGGAGGAAAAATCTCTGATAAATTGTTAAATCAATTACTTAATGATGTAGGCGATAATTCTGATCAATTACCAATATTGCAACATGCTATTATGCGTACTTGGGATTATTGGATAGAAAACAGAAAAGCAAATAATGAAATAGATATTGTTCATTATGAAGCAACCGGAAGGATGGAGACTGCATTATCCAATCATGCAAATGAAGCATATGACGAATTGGTACCAGAAGAAAAATTAATATCTGAAACATTATTTAAAACATTAACAGAAAAAGGATTAGATAATAGAGGAGTAAGACATCCTTCTAGTATAGCCGAAATTGCTGAGATTGCTAGAACTACAGATAAAAAAGTTATTAGTGTTGTTGAAAAATTTAGTTTAGCTGGTAGATCATTTCTTACTTCATCTGATCAAGAATTAACAAAGAATTCTGTAATTGATATCTCGCATGAAAGCTTGATGCGTATTTGGGATAAACTTAAAGTTTGGGTTGAAAATGAATCTATTGCTGTTCAAATGTATATTCGCTTATCAGATGCTGCTGCACATTATCAAGCAGGAAAAGTAGAACTTTGGCGACCACCAGATTTGCATTTAGCTTTAAATTGGAGAAAAGAAAAAAAGCCAACCCTTATGTGGGCACAAAGGTTTGCTCCAGCATTCGAAAGAGCAATGACATATCTGGAAACTAGCGAGAAAGAATATATTGCTGAAGAACAAAATAAACTCAGATTACAAAAGAAAGCAATTTATAGGTCTAGAATGTTTGCTATTGTTCTTGGTGTTGCCGCTATTATTTCATTATTATTTATGGTATATGCTCTTATGAAACATAGCGATGCAAATAGACAAAGAATAAAAGCAGAAGATTTAGCAGTAAAAGCTGATGCACAAAAAACAATTGCACAATCACTAACTATAGAAGCAAATTTACAAAAAGGAATAGCAGAAGAACAAAGAACACTGGCTGTGGAGCAACAGAATTTAGCATATTCTGCTAAAGAAATAGCTGAGATGGAAAGAATTAATGCCGAAAATTCTGCAATAATTGCACAAAATCAAACTGTGTTAGCAAACCAAAAATCAATAGAAGCAGAAGAACAAACCGTTTTAGCAAACCAAAAATCAGAAGAAGCTTTAGTAGAAAAAAATAAAGCAGAAGAAGCTAGAAATAATACGTATCAATTAAGAATGTTGGCTATTGCAAGATCTATGTCTATTAAATCTATGCATATAGAAGATGATAAAGAAAAAAAGGCAGTACTTGCATATCAAGCATATATTTTTAACAAAAGACATAAGGGACACGACTTTGACCCAGATATTTATGATGGATTATACTTCTCATTAAAAGCAAATAGTATAAAAGGATATAATAGTTTTAAAGGTCATAAAAATGCTGTTCGTTCTGTTATTTCTGCACCTTATAGCAATATTTTATATAGTGCTGGCAGCGATGGTAATGTTCTAAAATGGAACTTAGATAGTCAGTTAACAGAACCTATTAACTTATATAGTGGAAATTCAATAATTAGAAGTATTTCTCGTAGCAATAATAATAAATGGCTAGTTTGTGCAACTGAAAAATCAGAATTAGTTATTATAGATTTAATTACTGGTGAAACCAATAATATTATTGCACATAATGGAATAATAACAGCAATAGCTTTTGATAAAAATAACGAATTCTTTGTTTCTACTGGTATAGATGGGGTTGTTTATAAGTGGAACCCTATATCCTTAGAAAAAGTCGAATTAGCAAGATTAAATTCATCAATAAAATCAATAGTAGTTTCGCCAGACAGTAGATCCGTTGCATGTGTAACCCTAGAAGGAGACGTAATTCTATGCGATGTTAATAATGAAATTGAAATTAAGACTATTTATACAGCATTAAAATCAATAAATATTGTAAAATACAGTAACAGTGGTTCACAACTTGCTTTTGGTGATGAACTAGGTAATGTATATATATGGGATGTAAATAGTTCAAAACTTAAACAAAAAATTAAAGCTCATTCTGCAAGAATAAATGATATAGAATTTAGCTCTGATGATAAGTTGTTAGCAACAGCTAGCCTAGATGGTTCTACAAAAATTTGGCAAACAAGTAATTATCATTTAGAACCTGTTATACTAAAAGATCATGAATCTTGGGTAATGTCAATAGCATTCTCATACGATGATAAAAAAATAGTTACAGCATGCGTAAATTCAGATGTTAAAGTATGGGATGTAAAATCTAAAGACCTCGCAAAAAAAATAGGAAATAAATTAGTTAGAGATATGTCAAAAAGCGAATGGAGAATTTATGTAGGTAAAGATATTCCGTATGAAAAAACATCTAAAATAGATATTAAGTAAACTTATTATGCTAAAAAATAATAAATACAAAGTTCTTTTAATTGCATTATTAATTCTCTTAAGTAATGAATATTCTTTTGCTCAGGAGGAAGAAAAGGCTTGTTCTGTTGTTTTAAAACAAGCAGAAGCAATGTATGATGGAGGAAAAATTGAATCAGTGCCAATTATTTTACAAAAATGTATTGAGCATGGATTTAGCAAAGAATTGAAACTACGAGCTTATAAACTTATTATTACATCATATTTATTTGATGATAAGAAAGAAAAGGCTAAAGAGTATATGTTAAAGTTCTTAAAGCTTAATCCCGAATATGAACTAAACAGAGCAATAGAATCTACTGAGTTTATACAACTTTATGATTTGTATAGAACTCTACCTATATATTCAGTAGGATTTATTGGTGGTGGTAATTTATCTAATACATCAATAACTGAGTCATACGGAGTTCATAATATATCTAATACAGATATTAATTTGAGGCCAAATGGTTTTGGATATCATTTTGGTATTTCAATAAACAAATATATTACAAAAAAAATAGAAATAAATATACAACCAATGATTGTATATAACACCTTCTCCTATACCGATTCAATTTTTGATTTTACTTATGTTGAAATTGATGAAGATCAAATACGCTTTGATATTCCAATATCAATTACATACGAGTTTGGAAAAAAACGAGTTCGTCCATATATTCGAGCAGGATTTTCTGCAGGATATATTATTTCGTCATATAGTAAAGCAAATAGAATTTATTCAAATAATGCACATCCAAATATTTCTGGTACAGATATCGATTTATTAAATTGCAGAAGAAGTTTTAATTTTTCTTCACTTTATGGTCTGGGTATTAAATATAAAATAACAAGAGGATTTATATTTTTTGACGCAAGGTATGACTTTGGTGTGCTAAATCAAGTCGTTACAAGTAAACGATATTCGAATCCAGAGTTAATTTATAAGTATTATTACGTAGATAATAATTTTAAATTAAATAATATAATGCTTTCAGTTGGTTATATATATTCTATTTATAAACCAAAAATTAAAAATAATATAATTAAGACTAGCATATTATGAAGAAAATAATATATATAATATTAATGTTTTTAGCATTTGCTTGTTCTAAAGAAAATTCTTTAAGTATTGAACAATCAGAATATTTTATTAAATTTTTTGGTTCGTCATTTAGCGACGAAGGGTTCGAAATTAAGCAAACTTCAAATGATGGATACATTATTATTGGGACAACTACAAACAAAATTAATACTACTGATATAATATTAATAAAAACAGATAAATTTGGAAATGTAGAATGGCAAGAAACTTATGGAGATTCGTTAAATGAAAAAGGAAGCAGTGTAGTTATTTCTCAAGATAATAGCTATGTATTTACTGGAACTTATACAGATAAAGAATCTAACAAAGATGTAATAATATCAAAAATTGATAATAACGGAAATTTATTGTGGAAAAATACTATTGGTAGTATTTCAAACGAAGAAGGTTTTGGAATACAAGAAACAGATGATGGAGGATTTATTATTGTTGGTTATACCGATGCATATAATAATTCTAATGGAAATCCAACTGGAGAAAAAGATATATTTATTGTAAAAACAAATGAAAATGGAGACAGTTTATGGTCTAGATCATTAGGAGGTGAATATTACGATGTTGGAAATAAAATATATAAAAAGCCAGAAGGTGGATATATTATTGTTGGAACAACAGTAAGCTTTGCAGAAGTTGGACAAGCAGAAAATAATATTATTGTAATTGAAACTAATTCTTCTGGAATACAAACAGATAAATTAACTTTTGGAGGAAATAATAATGACTATGGTAATGCAATACAAATTGTTGATGATGGATATATTATCTTAGGAACAACTAATAGTTTTGGTGCAGGAGAATCAGATATTTATGCAATTAAAGTAGGCAAAAATATACATACTTTAATCTGGGAAGAATATTTTGGAGGACCAAAAATAGAACTAGGAACATCAATTGTTAAAACAAGCGATAATTCGCTTATTATTTCTGGAGCAACAGAAAGTATTGGCGAGGGAGAAAAAGATTCTTATATTATTAAAATTGATAACGACGGTGAAGAAATATTTTCAAAATCGTTTGGAGGCAAAGGAAACGAAATATCCAATTCTATTATTCAAACAAACGATTTAGGGTATATTTTTTTAGGAGCAACTAATTTTGAATCTAATTCTATGATTAGCATTACAAAAATTAATAAAGACGGAGAATTAAAATAGAATAGTATATCATATTTATACTATAAGCAACATTTTTGAATGTTTTTACGTCTATAAAGTATATTATAAATTATTTAAGGAAGTAAGATATCCAATTATTATTATGCTTGAATATTTAAACTATAAATTTAAGATTATGAAGTATCTACATAACTATATATTATTTATCATGTTGTTTACGTCAAATGTTTTGTTGGCTCAAAATATTGATGTACTTGATGGAACAACTGAAACTTCTTGTATCGGCACATTCTACGATAGAGGAGGGGCAGCTGGTGCATATGCAAATAACGAAGATTATTCTTTTACTATAAGTTCTACTGGAGCAAAATCTATAACCCTTACAATAAATATTTTTGATGTAGAGGCTGAAGCAACTTGTAATAATGATTATTTATCAATTTATGATGGAACAACAACAACAGATCCTTTAATTGGTAAATATTGTAATGGCTCTGCACCACCTTTAGAAATAACTTCAACTTCATCTTCTATACACGTTGTATGGCATTCAAATGTTATAACTGTAGGAGATGGGTTTGAAATAGAGTGGCAAGGTAATATTGATGGCTTAACAATTGTAAACCAAGAAATATCTTGTAATGGAGGAAGTGATGGCATTTTAAAAACTATTGGAAGTCTAGGAACATCTCCATACTCATACGATTGGGCACCAAATGGTTACGTTGGAGATGGCACGGATACATATTCAACATTAATTGCTCAAAGTTATAAAGTTACAGTAACCGATGTTAATGGATGCATCTTAACATCAAGTATTAATCTTTCCGAACCAGACGCAATTTCACTTTCCGAAACTCATATAAACGTTGATTGTAATGGAAATTCTACAGGCTCTATTGATTTAACTGTTAGCGGAGGAACTGGAGCATATACATACGATTGGGATAATGATGGAACTGGTGATAATGATGATACTCAAGATTTGAATTTATTAAGCGCTGCAACTTACAATATAACAGTAACCGATGCTAATTTATGTACAAATAATACATCAGTGATTGTTACTCAACCAACAGCATTATCAGCAATTACATCAGGAACAGATGTTTCTTGTAATGGAGGAAACGACGGAACAATAACAATAACAGCAAGTAATGGAACTGTTCCTTACGAATATTCAATTGATAATGGAACAAATACGCAAACAAATAATATTTTTTCTACATTATCAGCAGCCACCTATAATCAAATTATTGTTTACGATATTAACGGTTGTAGTTTTCCTGCTCCAAATGTAATTATTAGTGAGCCAGCAACAGTTAGTTCTGTAGTATTAACAGGAGATGCTACGATTTGCAATGGCAGTAGCACCAATTTAGACTTTACAATCACTGGAAGTCCCAATTGGAATATAGATTACACCGATGGGACAAGTACATTCTCAAATAATGGAATATCACTTTCCCCAAATACTTTATCAGTAAGTCCAATATTAAGTACTACCTACACCATAGAATCCATCACTGATGGTAATGGATGTATAGGAACTTATTCAGGGACAGCCACAGTAAGTGTAGAATCAAATTCAACAGCAGCCACAGGAATAAATTCAACAACAAATCCAATTTGTTTAGGCGAGACCACAACTTTAAGTGTAAACGGCGGTTCATTAGGCACTAATGCCCAATGGGTATGGTATAGCGGTTCATGTGGCGG
>DAOVTE010000121.1 GCA_030627705.1 Bacteroidales bacterium | reverse complement strand
TTGTAGAGAAATAAACTATTCTTCCTTGTAAATCAAATACTCTAATTTCGGACTTATAATCTTTATCCCAAGAAATATTTACAATATCATTTGCAGGGTTTGGATAAACAGAAATCGAACTTATTAGTTTAGTATTTTCTACAGACACCATTGAGTTATACACAGGCGAACGCCATGCTCCCCTACCCTCTGTTCCAGCAGACAGATTATGAGCAGCAGGTGTAAGTTCTAGCTCATGAATAATAACGTTTGGTAAAAGATTATTAAAAACTTGCCATTCTGTAAAACTATCATCAATATAATAAACCCCGTAATTCATTCCCACATACAATCCATTGTTTGCATTTTCTTGCCAAACTAATGACAATGCTGAAAAATCTGGCAAATTCTTTTTATAAGAAACCCAATTTGCACCACCGTCTATAGACACATAAACCTTTTGGTATCCTGCGGTTGCTACTGCTACTTTATTTGGGTCGGTCGGATGTATTGCTATTGAATTTATATAACCACTAAAGCCATATAATGCAGTCCAATTTCCAGAGGCTGTAGTTGTTTTATACAAATTATAATTATTCGAAGCATACATTACTTGATTATTCGAAGGTGCAATTTTTAAATGATTTAGGTTTTCGCCAAAATTTTGCGAAATATAATCCCAACTTAATCCTCCATCAATAGATTTATAAACCCTTTGGTATCCTGCATAAATTGTATTGCTTACCACAGGATCTTGTTCATAAGGTATAACCCAACTTCCATAATACGAAACAGGAGGATCAAAGTATATGTAACTATTTCCACCATTCACAGTTTTGTAAAGAGAGTACCCAAACTGAATTGTTCCATACATAGTATTAGAGTTAGACTTATCCACAAAAGACTCCATTCCATCGGCACCTAGCCAGTCTTTCCATTGTCCTAATGTGTCATAAAATGAAGTTCCATTATCTTGCGAACCTCCAGTTATTATAACGGGGTCAGTCTGCGAAAGTCCAATTTTATAAAAATGACGAATACCCAAACCTGCAGAAATATCAGTATAATAATTTGTATTTACAGATGCAGAATTATTACATAAGAAAATTCCACCGTCTGTACCAAGGTAAATAGTATTGCCAACAAATTCCATTATATCTACATCTGCATGACAATAACCAATATTCTGAGATGCAGCATTATATGGTGTCCAATCAGATGTTGGAATAAATGAGACTCCCCCATCGGAAGATTTCCAAGTGTTTATTCCTGCAATATGAACCTCATTAATATCTATTGGAGAAATTACAATGTCCATATCTCGTGGTGCTTGTCCACTAAGATCATCACCCAATGTACTATATCCAAAATAATTTTTTGTGTGTGCTAGCTCTGTAAATGAGCTTCCTGAGTTTACAGATTTATACAAACCCCCAAATATACCACCATCTGTTTCTAAAACATAAACAACTGTTGGATCAGCAGGAGAAACAGCTATCATTTTTGCTCCATAACCAAAGCCCGAAACTGAACTAAAAGTAGCACCTCCATCTATAGATTTAAAAAAACCATAGCCTGTAGCGTAAACAGTATTTGGATCTCCTGGTTTAAACTCCATATCGTACCCATAACTATTTCCTGCTCCAATTCCAGACCACGATGCTCCTCCATCTGTGCTTCTATAAATCCCACTATAATCACTAGCGGCAAACATAATATTCGAGTTTGTTGGATGAATATTTATTTTAACAATAACATCTAAACCAACATTTGCTAATGCTGTCCAAGTTGCACCAGAATCTATAGATTTATACATTCTACCATTTGTCGATCCCCAATAATACACAGAAGAATTCATTGGATCTATTGCTAAAGAAAAAACATACAGATTTGCAAAATTATCTGTTAAAGGAGTCCAGCTTATTCCACCGTTTACAGTACGCCAAATACCTCCACTTTCTGCTCCAACTATTATATGATTATTATCGGTTTTATCTACTGCTATAGATGTAATTCTGCCTACACCAGGATTCCAACCTGATGTTGCATTATAACTAACAGGGCCTAATTCCTCCCAATTATCGTTTGCTGAAATACCTTTGGTTTGGTTGTTAGTGCTTGCATTAAATTTTTCTAGTTCCTCGGAATAATAACTTTGTGGTTTTAAATATCCACTCTCGTCTTGCATTCGCAAAGCATTATACTCCCAGCGTTTAAATTGTTTGTACCCACTACCTCGACCTTTATCTTTTCCCTCAAAAAATAATTCTGCACGTTCTTGTATTTCTTGGACTGTAAACGTTCCTGCTCTCATCATCTTTTTATATTCTTGCGAAAAAGAATTAGCTGATAGCGCAATAAATATAGTAGATAAAAATATTATTTTTTTCATTATTTAATAGAGTAAAGTTTTGGCCAAGATATTAAAGATTAAATCTTATTCTTTATTTTTTTGTAGATATTTCTTGTTTTTTTATACTTTAGTAAATATTTAAAAAACAAAACCGTGCCATATAAAAAACCAACAATAGAAAAGCTATATTATTCGATTGGCGAAGTAGCCGAGATGTTTAATTTAAACAGCTCGCATATTAGATTCTGGGAAAAGGAATTTGATATTATTAAACCTCGCAAAAACAAAAAAGGAAATAGACTATTTACTCCAGAAGACATTAAGAACTTTCATTTAATTTATCACCTTGTAAAAGAGAGAGGGCTAACATTAAACGGAGCAAAATTAAAGCTACTAGAAAATAAAGAAGATACAGAACACAACTTCGAAATTGTAGAGAAATTAAAAGAAATAAAAGAAACTCTTCTAGAGATTAGAAAAGATCTTGATTAATAGTTAAAAAATAGCAAATAGAATATTCAAAGTTTGTAAGCACGAACCGTAAACTAAAAAAAATGTCGACTCTACGCCAATTATTTTTAAAACATATTGCACAAACTTCTGAAAGCCCGTTGGCACTAGAAATAGAAAAAGCAGAAGGTATTTACATGTACGATAAATCTGGAAAATCATATATTGATTTAATTTCTGGAGTATCGGTAAGTAACATTGGACACAGACACCCAAAAGTTATAGAGGCTGTAAAAAATCAATTAGATAAATACATGCATTTAATGGTATATGGTGAATATATTCAGTCGCCGCAGGTAAAGCTTGCCGAAAAAATTATTAGTATTTTACCTTCTGTATACGAATCTATATACTTTGTAAATTCTGGAAGCGAAGCTATAGAAGGTGCTATGAAACTTGCAAAACGCTATACGGGTCGCACCGAAATAATTGCTTTTAATAACGCATATCACGGAAGTACACACGGAGCTTTAAGTTTACTTGGTAACGAGTTCTTTAAAAACTCATTTCGCCCGCTTTTGCCCGACATTAACTTCATAAATTTCAATAACGAAGCAGATTTAGAGCGAATTACCCAAAGAACAGCTTGTGTTGTAATTGAGCCTATACAAGGTGAAGCAGGAATAATTTTACCAGAAAATAATTTTCTAATTAAATTACGAAATAGATGTAACGAAACTGGAACTTTATTAGTTTTCGATGAAATACAAACTGGTTTTGGTAGAACAGGAAAACTTTTTGCTTTCGAGCATTTTAATGTTTTGCCTGATATTTTCACTATTGCAAAAGGAATGGGAGGCGGTATGCCAATTGGCGGATTTGTTTCGTCAAACAAAATAATGCAAGTATTTAAAACTAACCCTGTACTTGGCCATATTACTACTTTCGGTGGGCATCCAGTTTCTGCTGCAGCAGCTTTGGCAAGTTTAAATGTTTTGATTGATGAAAATATTATCGAAGATGTAGAGAGAAAAAGTAATTTATTTAAGAAATATTTAATCCATAAAGAAATAAAATCTATACGAGGCAAAGGTTTATTCCTAGCAGTAGAATTACAAAATTTCGATTTTTTACTACAAGCTCTAAATAAATCTATAGATTTAGGTTTAGTATTCGATTGGTTTATTTTTAGTGATAAACATTTTAGAATTGCTCCACCGCTAAATATTACAGATGCTGAAATAAAGAAATCTTGTGATATAATTATTAAAGCTTTGAATTAACACGCAAACCATTACTAACTTGCTAGTATCTAGTATTTAGATTAAAAAATTACTTACGTCTAAAAACAAACAATTTTGTAATATATTTTATGATTAAAGATATTTTTTTATCTTTGGAATTCACTTAAAATCAAAACACATGAAAAAATCAATATTAATTTTAAGCATTTTGTTAATCTCAATAACAAGTTTTTCTCAAACAAATAGTAAAGAAAATTCATTAGTCGACACATGGGTTACAGAAGAAAATAAAAGTAATATTCAAATAGTAGAAAAAGACGGTAAATTTTACGGCAGAATTGCTTGGCTTAAAGAGCCTACCTACGAAGACGGAACAAAAAAGATTGATAAAAACAACCCAAAAGAGAAACATCAAGCAGATCCACTTATTGGTTTATGGATATTAAAAGGTTTTACATATTCTGGAGAAAACAAATGGGAAGAAGGAACTGTGTACGATCCAGAAAACGGAAAAACATATAGTTGCGAAATTAATATGACAGATAAAGACACTATAGAAGTTCGCGGATACATTGGCATCTCTTTAATCGGACGCACATCTGTATGGAAGCGAAAATAGTTTCTATTTTAATATAAACACAAAACTTATTTTAATTGAAAAAAGAAATTTTTCGATTAGCTTGGCCTAACATTATTACAAATATTACGGTTCCACTACTCGGAATTGTAGACCTCGCAATACTAGGACATTTAAAAGAATCGCCTCAAACATATATTGGGGCGATTTCTCTTGGGGGTATGATTTTTAGCTTTATATACTCTGGTTTTAGTTTCCTACGAATGGGTACTAGCGGTTTTACTTCTCAGGCTTTTGGTAAAAACGATAAAAACAAAATATTTTACACTTTAGCTCGCTCATTATTCTTAGCAATAGGAATAGGCCTAGTTATGATTGCTCTACAAAAAGTAATTAACAATGTAAGCTTTATATTTATAGATAGTAGCCCAACTGTAAATAAATTCGCATCTGAGTATTTTTTTATTAGAATATATGCAGCACCAGCTACATTAGGATTATCTGTACTATACGGTTGGTATTTAGGCTTACAAAATGCAAAAATTCCTATGATAATAGCAATAGTTGTAAATATTGTAAATATTGTTGCAAACCTTATATTAGTCTTACATTTTGATATGGCATCAGAAGGGGTTGCTTTAGGAACTGTTATTGCACAATATACAGGATTACTTATAGCAATTTTATATTTGCCTAAGTTTAAAAAATATTTCATAAAAATTAAAATAAAAGAATTCTTCGATACAAGCGAGTTAAAAGAATTTCTATCAGTAAATAGAGATATATTTATTCGAACAATTAGTTTAATATTTGCAATTTCATTTTTTACTATGCAATCTGCAAATATGGGAGAAAGCACACTCGTAATTAATACATTATTACTACAATTTTTTATGTTATTCTCTTATATTATGGATGGTTTTGCATTTGCTTCCGAGGCACTAACAGGAAAATACTTTGGTAGAAAAGATAAAATCAGCCTTCATAAGATGGTAAAAGATACGTTTATTATATCTTTTGCTTTTAGTCTATTATTTACATTAGTGTTTATAATATTAGGCGAAAAAATGCTTTATATATTCACAAATGATTCTGATATAATAATAAAAGCAAAACCATTTATGATTTGGATTTACTTTGTGCCAATAATTACATTTGTTTCTTTTATATGGGATGGTATTTATATTGGAGCTACCCAGGCAAAAATAATGAGAAATATTATGGTAATTTCCACATTTTTGGTTTTCGTTCCATTATTCTATTTACTAAAACCATATTATGAGAATAATGGACTATGGCTTGCATTTATCCTGTTTATGGTTGTTAGAGGGACTTTACACACAATATTATACAAAAAAACAATTATTAATAAAATGTGACAATTCTCATATATTATTATAAAATTGTACTGCAAATTTGCTAAGAAGATCAAACATAATTTTTTATAAATATTATGCTGTAAAATTATATATTATAGTCGTAAAATATATTGTAATTGATTATGTTTGTGAAAAAATAAAAATTGTTTAATTATTAAATATTATATCTATCATGGCAAAAGGATTTTATGAAATTCCACTAGCTGAGAACGAGCCTATCTTAGATTATGCTCCGGGAAGTCCAGAAAAAAAAGAGCTTAAAGCGATGCTTAAAAAATTACGCTCAGAAGTACGAGATATACCTATGTATATCGGCGGAAAAGAAGTTCGTAATGGAAAAAAAGTTTCTATTCACCCACCACACGACATAAAACATACCTTAGGGTACTATTATACAAGTGGCGAAGAAGAAGTAAAACAAGCAATAGACGCAGCTTTAGAAGCGAAACCTGCTTGGGAAAACTTATCGTGGGAGCATAGAGCATCTATATTTTTAAAAGCAGCAGATCTTCTAGCTGGCCCATACAGAGCCGAAATAAATGCAGCAACAATGCTTGGGCAATCAAAAAATGCATATCAAGCAGAAATTGATGCAGCTTGCGAGTTAGCTGATTTCTTCCGTTTTAACGTTCAGTATATGGCTGAAATATATAGTGAACAACCTGAATCTGCTCCACTTATTTGGAACAGAGTAGAACAAAGAGCTCTTGAAGGATTTGTGTTTGCACTTACTCCTTTTAACTTTACATCTATTGCGGGTAACTTACCAACTGCTCCAGCATTAATGGGAAATGTTATAGTTTGGAAACCATCTAAAACAGCCGTTTATTCTGCTCACGTTTTAATGAAAATATTTAAAAAAGCAGGTGTTCCTGATGGAGTAATTAATTTAATTTATCCTTCTGGTCCATTAGCTGCGAAAGTTATTTTCTCTCATCCTGACTTTACAGGATTCCATTTTACTGGTTCAACAGAAGTTTTTCAAAATATTTGGAAAAATATTGGCGATAATATTCATAAATATAAAACATACCCTCGTATTATTGGCGAAACAGGAGGTAAAGATTATATCTTAGCTCATAAGTCTGCAGACCCAAAAGAAGTAGCAACAGCTATGACACGTGGAGCTTTCGAATATCAAGGACAAAAATGTTCTGCTGCATCTAGAGTTTACATTCCATCAAATTTATGGGATGCCGTTAAAGAACATCATTTAGCAGAATTAAGCGATATGAAAATGGGACCTCCAGAGGATTTCACAAATTTCTTTAATGCTGTTATTGATGAGCCTTCGTTCGATAAACTTGCAAGCTTTATTGATAGAGCTAAAGCAGACGACAACGCAGAAATAATTGCAGGTGGAAATTATGACAAATCTGTAGGATATTTCATAGAGCCAACTGTTATTCTTACAACTGATCCTCATTATATAACAATGGAAGAGGAATTATTTGGCCCTGTATTAACAGTTTATGTATACGATGAAAATAAGTTCGATGAAATAATGGATACATTAGATAAAACATCAATTTACGCATTAACTGGAGCTATTTTTTCAAGCGACAGATACATAATTGAAAAAGCAACAAAACGTTTACGTCATACTGCTGGTAATTTCTATATTAACGACAAACCAACAGGTGCTGTTGTAGGACAACAACCATTTGGAGGTGCAAGAGGTTCAGGAACTGACGATAAAGCAGGTTCTAAAATTAACCTAATGCGTTGGGTTGCTCCAAGAACAATAAAAGAAAATTTTGTTCCAGCTACAGATTATAGATATTCATTCTTAGACGAAGAATAGATTTATCTAATAAACATATACTATTAAATAAAAAAAAGCTGCATATGCAGCTTTTTTAATGATATGTATAGAATCATTGTTATATAATATATTATCTTTGTTATATTAATAAAAAAAACTAAAAAACATGAAAAAAATATTAATTGTAGTAATGATAATCTTTTCAGCTAGCTTATATTCAAATAAAGCTAATGCACAACTAGAGCAAGGTTCAATAATTATTGAGGGATACTATGGATATAGTTTAACTAATGCATGGTGGACAGCAGTGTTTGATATAATGGATGATGAAGTTGCTACAAAAAGTATTGGTCCATTAGGACTAAGGTTTGAATACTTAATTTCTGATATTGTTGGTGTTGGATTAGACATTAATTACAGAGGCTTTGAAGCTTCATATAATTATCCAGATTTTAATAACACTGTACAAAATGTATCGTGGAATATTACACAAACTCGAATAATGGGAAGAATGAATTTTCATTTTGTGAAAGAAGAATCTTTTAATGCTTATGCAGGATACGGAATAGGGTATAAAATTAGTAGCATGACTTTAACCACAACAGATGCTTCTGTTTCTGATGATGATGTTGATCTTTCATCATTTAATATTCCAATAGCTTTTAGAGTTTCTACAGGTGTAAGATATTTCTTCACAGAAAATATTGGAGTGCATGTCGAAGTTGGTATTGGAGGAGGCTCATTAGCTAATGGTGGACTATCTTTTAAATTATAAGAAGTATTTAAGATAAATAAAAAAAAGCTGCATATGCAGCTTTTTTTATTTAATAACAACTCGTTTGGTAAATACCATCTTATCATAAGTAATTTTAAAAATATACATTCCTGTTTTTAAATAATTTGGAATGTAATACTCTCCCTTTATAGCGCCTTGAATTTTATAGCGTTTTACAAAGTTTCCGGTAATGTTAAAAACATCAATATTAAAGTCTTTAATTTCATTAAAATCTGTTAAAGCAACTATAGAATTTGTATTATAGTTTATATAAACCTTAACTTTACCTGCATTTTTTTTAGAATCAACAATTTGCTGAGATAATCCCAAAAACGAAAAAAATAAGAATAATATTAATAAGGTATTTTTCATCTATACAAATTGTACGTATAAACTTATAAAAAGGTTAGAAAAGATTTATTTCTTAGAAATAATATAGCCTACTCCAAGTTCTAAATAATCGGCTTTTACTAA
>DAOVTE010000082.1 GCA_030627705.1 Bacteroidales bacterium | reverse complement strand
TTAGATATATTAAAACCCCGTTTAGAGTGGTAACTCTATAATAACGGGGTTTATTTCTTCACAAGATACAACATTAAATGCTATTAATCAGGTAATTACAGTACTAATGAAAGTGCCTATATAAATTATACAGAACCGAATCTCGATATATGTATTAGAAATATAGTTTTGTAAATGCAAAAACCACATAAACGTAAGTTTATATGGTTTCATTTTTATAATATTCAAATATGTCTTAAGAACTTATTTTTTCTTATAATCTTTAATTAAATTTTCTATTACTTTTTCTGTAAGTTCGTGTCCTTGTAGTGCAGGAAAGCCTTCCCATCTAACAATTCCGTCAGGGTCTATTACTATTACATGTGGAATTCCTCTTATTTCTAATTGCTTAGACATTCTTCCTTTTGGATCTGATGCAATAGAATATTCAATTTTAGGACTTGTCATTTTACTTACTTTGTCTTCTGTTTCAGCTGTTAAGCCAATTACAATTAGATCTTTTTTAAACTCTTTTGAGAAAGTATTTAATTCAGGAATTAATCTAACACAAGGTTTACACCAAGTTGCCCAGTAATCAATAATAATAAATTTGCCTTTATAATTTGGTTTTTCAGATATCCATTTTTCTACTATAATTTCTGGTGCTTTCTGATTTAAATACGATTTGGCATAAATTGTTTTATTCTGACTATATGTCATTGTAGAACCTATTCCTAAAAAAAATACAGATAAGAATAGAATTAAGATGCTTTTTTGTTTTAACATAACTTGTTTATTTATTGGAATTTAGAATTTATAATAATTACTTATTTATATATGATAATATCATACAATATATATGCCGTTTTAAAACTCAATAATACATGTATTATTGTTTAAGAGATTTAAAATCGGATCCAGTAGGATTTTGAAAAGGTTTTAGTTCAAATTCGTGAAGAATAGCAAATATGTGATCAAAGATATCAGATTGTATTTGCTCATATTCTGCCCATTCTTGAACTTTAGAAAAGATATAAATCTCCATTGGTAAACCTTTCTCGGTAGGAGGTAGTTGACGAATAATGAAAGTCATATCTGTTTTTATATTTTCATTATTTTTTAAATATTCTTCTAGGTATTTTCTAAAAACACCAATATTTGTAAGGCTTCTTAAGTCGGTTTTGCTATCAGAGTCTTCTTTTTTGTTATATTCATCAAGTTCGCTAAGTATATTGTCTAGATAAGGCTTAATAAGTTTCATTCCTTTATATCTTTCTAGCATCTCTGCATCACAGAATTTAATAGAATTAATATCTAAAAAAACAGAACGTTTTATTCGTCTACCACCAGATTCTTCCATACCTCGCCAATTACTAAACGAATGTGTAACCATAGAATATGTAGGGATTGTACTAATTGTTTTATCCCAGTTTTGAACTTTTACTGTATTTAATGAAATATCAATAACAGTTCCATCTGCATTATGCGAAGGCATAGATATCCAGTCGCCTAGCCTAACCATATCGTTAGAAGAAAGCATTATACCTCCAATAAACCCTTTTATAGAATCTTGAAATATTAACATTAATATTGCAGCAAATGCACCTAAACCTGTAAAAATTGCAGTAAAATCTTTATCTAGAATAATTGATAATATTATTAAACCTCCAATAAAGGCTGTAAGAATCTTGCTTACTTGAATATATGATTTTATTGAAGAACTTTTATTATTAGATTTTAATTGATAAATATCGTTTAATGCATTAAATAATGCTAAAAGCGAAAAAATAAAAATTGCAATAGCATATATTTTCATGCTTGTTTCTATAAGCAAAACAGAGCTTAAATTATTATCAAAAACTAAATATATTAAATTGTAGAATACTAGAGCGGGAGCCATATGGGATAATCTAGCAAATACATTTCTCTTTATTATTATATCATCAACTTGGGTTTTAGTCTTACTAGCCGCTTTTTTTATTACAGTTCTTAATAAATACCTTAGTGTGTAATATACTGAAATAGCAATAACAACAATTACAAGAAATATTATTATGTTCTTTAGGTGATAAGAAGTTTTTGATTCTAAGCCTATGCTAATTAGCCAATTATAGACATTTTGTTTTAGATTGATCATAACTTAATTTTTTTCTTATTTTTTTTATTTTGATTTAATTAACAAACAAAATTACAAATAATACTATTATGATTTAATAAAAGATATGATTTTAAGTACTTTTGTATAAATAATTATGATTTTAGTTACAGGAGGTACGGGGTTAGTTGGAAGTCATTTGCTTTTAGAATTAGTAAAAACTAACAAAAGTGTTATTGCTATTAAACAAAAAAACAGCAATATTGAAAGGGTGAAAAAGATATTTTCATATTATTCGGATATAGCAAGTGAACTTTTCGAAAAAATTAATTGGGTAAACTGTGATATTAGAGATTATTACAAGTTAACAGAAATAATTGCTGATGTTAAAACAGTATATCACTCTGCAGCATACGTATCGTACGTAAAAAAAGAAGTAGACTTAATTTTTGAGATAAATATTAAAGGAACTAGAAATATTGTAAACGCTTGTTTAGAGAATAATATAGAAAAACTCTGTTATGTTAGTTCCATTGCATCATTAGGGAGTAAAGCAAATGGGCAGTTTATTACCGAAGAAACTAATTGGACAAAGGGAGATAGCTCTAATTATTCTAAAAGTAAATATTACTCAGAACTAGAAATACACAGGGGCATAGCAGAAGGCTTAAATACTGTAATTGTAAATCCATCGGTAATTCTAGGTGCTGGATTTTGGGAGAAAGGTAGTTCGGCACTTTTTAAGAAATCTTACGAAGGACTAAAATTCTATACAAACGGCAGTACAGGTTTTGTAGATGTGCGCGATATTGTTAAAATTATGATTAAACTAACAAACGAAAATAAATTTAACGAAACATATATTTTAAATAGCGATAACTATACGTATAAAGAATTTTTCACTAAAACAGCATTAAGTTTAGGTTCTGAACCTCCAAGAATATATGCCAATAATTTTTACACAAATACTGCATTTATTTTAGATTGGATTAAATCTAAGTTAACAGGAAAAGATCCATTAATTACGAAAGAAACAGCCCGAACAGCTCATAAAAAATTACTGTATTCTAATAAAAAAATTACCGAAGCTATACACTATAATTTTATTTCTGTAGATAAAAGTATTAGTGATATTGCGAAAATATTTCTTTCAGAGAATTAACACAAATCTTATAAATTTTTTAATAAAATGAAACTTCTAATACTAATAATATCTCTAATAATAAGCCCATATTTATTCTCGCAAAGAGCAAATCAAATTCTTCCTGTTGCGAATAATATTATAGATAATACGAACGAAAGAAATACTAATTCTAAAACATTTATTTGGAATAACTCTCTAGTTAAAATCAACAATGAGTATAAATTTAATATTGAGAATATAATAGGCTTCTCTTGCTTTGGTATAGGTGTTAAAAGTAATAATGCGGTAGCTAAAGATTTTGAAATAAAATATAGGTTTAATAATAACGAATGGAATAGTAGCAAGTTTGAATATGAATTGTCTGAAACAAAAACAGGATATATTTGGAGTGAATTAAATTTTTCTTCTAACCATAAATTACAGAACAGTATAGAAATAATAATTTCTTCTAATATAGATATTTCTGAGCTTAGGCTAGATATAATGGATATATTATCTGAATCTATACAGGAGAAAGTACAATTAACTAAAGTTGAGAAGAACACATTGACTTGTCCGCAAATACCAAATATGATTGGTAGAGATATTTGGCTAGATCCGTATTTTACGCAACCATCTTATACGCCTTTGATTATTTATCCAGATCATATAGTGATACATCATGGAGCTTCTCCAGATACCTATACAGATGGTGCTGCAATAGTTCGTTCGTATTGGAATTATCATGTAAACACTCTTGGTTGGAGCGATATTGGATATAATTTTTTGACTGATAAATATGGTAATATTTATCAAGGTAGAATGAACAGTAATATTGTAGGGCAAGACGTAAGGGGAGCACATGCAGGAGCCGCTAATAATGAATCTATTGGTATAAATTTTCTTGGAAATTCTGATGTTACTTTGCCAACAACTTCACAGCTTCAAACTTGTAATCAGTTTATGGCTTGGTGGTTTGACAGTAGAGGATACGATCCAACAACTTCTGCCTCTATGACAACCCAAAACTCTGGAATTCTTGTTATTCCACGTATATCGGGACATAGAGATGTAAACATTGGAGGAACAGCTTGCCCAGGAAATGCTTTATATCTTGAAATTCCAGGAATGAGAACAGGCACAAAGGCAATTATTGATGCGTGTAATACGCCTCCAACAACAACGGTTTCGTCTACAGGAACATGGAAAACTGTAGATTTTAATGCAAGTTTTAACGATATACCAGGAAATAGCGGAATAAAAACAAAATTTTATCAAGTAATAGATTTCGATGGTACAGATTGGAAAGCAAATAATAATAATGGCTTCTACGCAGATAATTTTGATAATTTGCTTGACACAAACTGGACAAATTTTAACGGAACTTGGGCAACAGTAAACGGTTATCTTAATCAAAGTAACGAAACAAGCTCTAATACAATTCTAACTGCGGAATTAAATCAAAATAGTAATAATAAGTTTATGTATGCTTGGTCTGCAAAAATTGGAGGAACAGGCGCGAACCGCAGAGCAGGATTGCATTTTTATTGCGATAATGAATCTTTACCAAATAGAGGAAACTCGTATTTTGTCTATTTTAGATTAGAAAGTGAATCAATAGAGATTTACAAAGTAGAGAATGATGTTTTTAATATGGTAGCTAATGTATCGTATCTAATAAGCGAAAATACAGTTTACGATTATAAAATTATATTCGATAAAATATCTGGAGAAATAGATGTTTATGTAGATGATACAAAACAACTATCGTGGACCGACATAAATCCTTTAAATACAACTGGAGATTATATTTCTTTTAGAACAGGAAACTGCATTTATGATGTTTCTGATTTACAAGTATATCATTCTAGAACAAGTAGCCAGACAATTACTTTAGGAGATATTACTAGCGATATTAGGTATCAAAATCAGAATTATGCTAGCTCATCAGCAAAAGTAAAATCCATTGTTGTAGATTCGATAGGCTTATTATCTAATTTATTTTCCCATAATATTAATGTAGATTGGACATTGCCAACAAGTATAATAACTGCTGATGGATTAATTGCAGATATTGATACAATATATTCTGCTAATACAATTTCTGCAAATTGGACTAAGTCTACAGATATAAATTCTGCAATAGACTCATATTTTTATTGCATTGGAACTAGTTCTGGTGCTAATGATATTTTGTCGTGGACAAGCACAAATCTAGATACAAATATTACAAATTCTAGTTTAAGTTTAACGCATAATCAAATGTATTATGTAAGCGTAAAGTCACAAAATAATGCAGGATTATTCTCGCAAATAAGCACAAGCGATGGTGTGTATTTAGCAATTGCAACTGTTGCTCCAAATGCAGATTTTATTCTTCAATCTGAAGAAATTTGTGAAGGAGATTCGGCAATATTTATTAACACATCTGATTATGGTGCTTCGTATTATTGGGAGTTTATAGGAGGTTTACCAACTACAAGTACAGATATTAACCCAAATATATTTTATTCAACATCAGGAAATTATAATGTGAAATTAATTGCATATAATTCGAT
The DNA here is from genome assembly GCA_030627705.1 of Bacteroidales bacterium. Taxonomy (GTDB): domain Bacteria; phylum Bacteroidota; class Bacteroidia; order Bacteroidales; family JAFGXI01; genus DAOVTE01. The sequence continues at coordinate 5,487 of DAOVTE010000082.1, read as the reverse complement.
AAGTAACGATACAATAATAAGTACATTTTCAATTAATATAAATATTACTCCGATTGCTGATTTTTACACTACTGATACAGTTTTGTTTTTACCAAATGCTCTGGCATCATTTATAGATTATTCAACTAATACAAACTCGTATTTGTGGAATTTTGGCGATGGAACAAGTTCAACCGATCAAAATCCAATTCACCAATATAATAATATAGGAACATATACAATATCGCTTAACGTAAATAATGGAGGTTGCAACGATTATTTAGAGATTGTAAATCATATAAATGTGTTTCATCCGGCAATAATTAAAGATTTTGCAGAAAATAATATTATTATTTATCCAAATCCAGCAAGTAGTTTCATTAAACTCGATGGTTCTATATTTAAAGTAGAGAGTGTTAAAATTATTGACATCTCAGGGAAGATAATAAGAAACCTCCAAGACTTTGATAGCCTTGAAGGTTTAAAACTTATTGATATTTCTAATCTAGAAAGAGGTATTTATTATATTGTTATTCATACAAAGAATAAAATAATAAATAAGAGATTTATTAAAATCTAAGAAAATAACTTAGCTGCTAAATCTACAACTCTGTTTGAATAACCCCATTCGTTATCATACCACGAAAGAACTTTTGCAGTTTTTCCAATAACCATTGTACATTGCGCATCAAAAATTGATGAATGTGGATTATGAATAATATCAACAGAAACAATAGGATCTTCGGTATATTCAAGAATACCTTTCATTGGACCTTCTGCAGCTTCTTTTATTGCAGCATTTATCTCTTCTTTTGTAGCTTCTATTTTTAAATTAACCACTAAATCTACAAGCGAACCCGTTGGTGTTGGAATACGAATTGCCATACCATCTAATTTCCCGTTAAGCTCAGGAATAATCACCCCCACAGCTTTTGCAGCACCTGTAGTTGTAGGTATTTGCGAGACAGCTGCAGAGCGAGCTCTACGTAAATCAGAATGTGGAGCATCTAAAATTTGTTGGTCGTTAGTATACGCGTGAATTGTATTCATTAAACCATTTACTATTCCAAACTTATCATTTAGTACTTTTGCTACTGGAGCTAAGCAGTTTGTTGTACAAGATGCATTAGAAACGCATTGATCTTCTGGCTTTAGAACATCATCGTTAACACCCAATACAATCATATTATCAATTTTATCTTTTGAAGGAACTGTTAGAATAACTTTTTTTGCACCATTTTTTAGGTGATCTCCATATCCGCCTTTTGCACTTTCTTTTTCACGGAAAATACCGGTAGCTTCTATAACTACATCAGGTGTCTCTCCCCAGTTAATATTTATTGGGCTACGTTCTGCAGATATTCTAATTTTTGTCCCATTAACTATTAAAGAATCATCAGTGTAATCAACTGTTCCATTAAATTTACCTTGAGTAGAATCATACTTAAGTAAATGAGCTAATGTTTTAGTGTCGGTTAAATCGTTTATCCCAACAACAACCATATCGTTACGTTCGGCAATTACTTTAAAAACATTTTTACCAATACGCCCAAAACCATTAATTCCTACCTTTATTTTTGACATTTTAATTTATTTAGAAGTGAATACTATTATTGTCTAATTCATTACAAAATTATGTAATATAATTTAATCCTCAAACTTAAAAAAATATAAATTTTTAATTTTTTACTAGAAAACAATACCTAAAACAAAAATAAGGAAAATCGCAGCTGTTACTTTACGTTATAAATTAAAGTAAACAACCTTGTTGCGTAATATTATGTATATTATTAGCTTGGTTGAAATACATTTTCTTACTTGTAAAATAGGTAATTATTTTATTTAATTTTTTTTGCAATTAATAATTGCTTGAATAGGAGCTAAGCCAGAAGCAGTTCCCTCTTGTATTGCTTTAAGAACAGCTCCACCTCCTGTAAAAATATAATATTTTGGGCTATCTAATGCAACTATATATAAACCTGGTAAAAGTCGTTTTAACTCTTGCATAGTATCGCCACCACCATAAAGCTTAACTGCTTCGGCATTTTTATCTATTAATTGGTCTAGAGCAATTGTGCCTTCGTTAAAATGTGGAGTAAAACCCATTACAGCGTTTACAAATATGGTTTTTGCTTTACAAAAAACATCTTTTACTTTTTCTTCTTCGAATGAAAGTTTAGAAACATCTAAAATATAATTTAGCTTAGTGCCTCTCTCAAGCTTATTAATATTATGAACCCTGTACTGATTTTCTATTCTTCCATCTAAGGAGTCAGACTCTACAATATATGGTAGTTCTATCAGCTTATTTGGATACTGTTTGGCAAAATCTACAAACTTCTTAGCGTGCTTTAGATCTTGGTCGGAAATACCTTTTATCTCGAAATTGTATTTTGCAGCTAAATATGCATTGTAAATAACACCGCCTAAAATTAAATAATCGGCTTTTTTAAGTAGAGCATAAAGCGAATCTATTTTTGTGTCAAATTTAGAACCTGCTACAACCGCAATAAATGGAGATTTGTAATCGAAAATTCTATCTAAATTTTTTATTTCTTTTTGCATTAAAAAACCGGCATAAGAAGGTAAATATTTATTTACCCCAACCGTAGATGCATGTGGTTGCCACGACCCAAAAGCGTCGTTTACATAAATATCTGCTAATCCTGCTAGTTGATTTGCAAACCTTTCTGCTTCATCATCAGTAGCTTCTTCGCCTAAAAACCAACGAGTATTAGGTAGGTAAATTCCATCAATTTCGTCGTTGTTTAAATCCTTAATTATATGATTTATTGATGTTTCTATATCTACATATCCTTTTTTATTATCAATTCTAAATTCTGGAATCTTAATATTTATATGTAATTTATCTTGTAAATAATTTACAATTGGCTTAACTGATGTATCCTCTGAAATAGAAATTTCACCTGTTTTTTTATTTTTTGGTCTGCCAACATGCGACATAAGAATAATTTTACCACCTTTTGCAGAAATATGGTAAAGTGTTCCTATTGTCATATCAATTCTGTAAGGATCGTGAATTATTCCTTTTTTTACAACATTATGGTCTACTCTAACTAAAACTACTTTGTCTTTTAGATTGGCATCTTGAATTAATGGTAAATTAGTTAAATCTTTCATCTTAAATATTTTAGTTATTTCCTTAAATTGTAATTTTTATAATTACAGATTATCAAAAATACAGATTATCTAATCAATTATAGATATTATTTATAATTTAATCTTAAAACATAAAAGACAAGAATATCTTAATTAAAAATTTATCTTTTTATTGGCGATTTTGTTAAAATCATTTGGTTTACGTAAAAACTATAATTATTTTTGATGTTGAAAAACATAATTAGATAAGGATGTATAAAGATAGTAGCTGCATTGAATGTATAGATGATAAGGAATCGATATTTTATTCTTTATCAAACGATGAGAAGGAAATTCTTAGAAATAATTATAGTTGTGCTCATTACAAAAGAAACGAGGTAATTTATAAAGAAGGCGATAAACCCATTGGATTAGTATGTTTATCTAAAGGGAAAGTGAAAATATTTAAAGAAGGAGTAGGCGGTCGCGAGCAAATTGTAAGAATGGCTAAACCGGTTGGATTTATTGGTTATAGAGCCCTTTTTGCAAATGAGAATTATATTTCATCTGCTATTGCAATAGAAGAATCTGATGTTTGCATTATAGACAAAGATGGTTTAATGAAGATTATTAAAAACAATGGTGAGTTTGCGATAAAAATGATGAAGGTTTTAGCAAAGGAACTTGGCTTCTCAAATAGCAGAACAGTAACACTTACACAGAAACATATTAGAGGAAGATTGGCAGAATCGTTGCTTTTCTTGAAAGAAACATATGGTTTCGAAGATGATGGGGAGACTTTAAAAGTATACTTATCGAGAGAAGATATTGCTAATTTATCTAACATGACCACCTCAAATGCAATTAGAACTCTTTCGTCTTTTGCAAGCGAAAATGTTATTGTTATCGAAGGAAAGAAAATAAAGATTATTGATGTAAATATGCTTGAGCGTATTAGCAGATTAGGATAAACTAGCAAAATTTACAATATTATAAATACAAAAAGTTAGAATTTCAGGCTAAATTTAATGGAAATTAACAAAAACTCAAAAGTTGCTGTAGTTGGTGAAGGAAGTTGGGCAACTGCAATTGTAAAAATATTACTTTCTAATGTTGATAAGTTAAATTGGTACATTAGAACTGATGAATCAATAAAACAAATAAACGCAAGTAAACGTAATCCAAATTTTTTGAGATCTGTTGAATTAAAAACAGAGAAGTTAAATTTATATACTACAGTTAAAGAAACAATAAAAGATGTAGATATTGTTTTCCTTGTTGTTCCATCTGCCTATCTTAAAGTAACATTAGAAGGAACAAAAAGTATAGATTTTGAGGATAAATTTATTATTTCGGCAATTAAAGGAATTGTGCCCGACGAATATTTAACTGTTTGTAATTATATGCAAACAATTTATAATGTCCCTAGAAACCTACTTGGGGTTGTTTCGGGTCCTAGTCATGCCGAAGAGATTGCTTTAGAAAGGTTAACTTACCTAACCGTTTCGGCAGAGAATTATAAAAATGCAGAACATATTTCAAGCCTATTTCAGAATACTTATATAACAACCACCCTTTCTGATGATATTTTTGGAACAGAATATGCATCTGTAATGAAAAACATTATGGCTGTAGCTTCAGGAATCTGTCATGGAATGGGTTATGGAGATAACTTTCAGGCGGTATTAATATCCAACTCAATTAGAGAAATAAAACGATTTGTAGATGTGGTAAATCCGCTTACAAGAGATATTAAAAACTCTGCATATCTTGGCGATTTATTAGTTACTGCATATTCTACATTCAGCAGAAATCGCACATTTGGTAATATGATTGGTAAAGGTTACTCTGTGAAAGCGGCACAATTCGAAATGAATATGGTAGCCGAAGGGTACTCAGCTGTAAAAGGTATTTACGAAATAAATAAGCAGTATAAAGTTGATTTACCTATTACCGATGCAGTTTACAATATATTGTACGAAAAAATTGCTCCAGGAATGGAGATGAAAATTCTTGCCGATATTTTAAGATAATTAGAGATATTCAGAATTAAAGTAATATAAGAAATATGCAGAAACTATATATTGTGTTCTGCAACTTCTTTTATTAAATGATGTTAAGAAAGCATGGTGAGCTTTATTGGCTTTATTTATTTGGTAATAAATATCTTTGCTTTATAAGAACAATCTGCATTTTGTTAACCTGAAAACAGATAAAGAAACTATTGTTAATAAATTTGTAAAGAATTGAGTTAAGAAATATTAAATATTTGCATCAATCTACGCATAGATTATTAAGATTTTGTAATTTTGTAAAAATTTAAAAATTATTAAACTATGTTTTCTGGAATAGTAGAAGAAGCAGCAAAAGTAATTGCTCTAGAAAAAGATCAAACAAATCTAAATATCA
>DAOVTE010000189.1 GCA_030627705.1 Bacteroidales bacterium | reverse complement strand
GTCTAAAGAAATACCATATGATGCACTATTTCTAACAGTACAATTTTCCATTGTAATTTCTGCTTCGCTCAAGTCTATTGTTCCATATGCAGAAGAATATCCGCCACCATACTCGAAAGTACAGAACTTAAAACTTGTTGTTGATGCTGTTCCACTTTCGAAGAAGATTGCATCCCAATCGCCAGCAGTTGGAGTTGCGGCATACGATGTAAATAAAATTTGATCGGTAACTGTTCCGTTTGCAATTATTGCAGAACCAGTTTGGTAACTACCTACTTCTAATTGTGCGCCATCTTTAAATTTAATAATTGTACCTGGCTGAATGGTTAGTGTTGCTCCATCAATGTTAATTGTTCCTTCTACAATGTAAGTACTACCTGTTGTCCAAGTTGTATTTACAGTAATATTTTCTGTTATTTCATTTATTACTGGTATCGGAGTAACGTCTTCGTCGTCTTTTTTGCAAGAAGCAAATGCAAGAAGAGATGCTAAAATTAAAATAGTTATTTTTTTCATAATTTTTTTTTAAGTTTTAGTAAAGTTATAACATTTGTGTAATTATTCAAAATAAATAGTTTGTTTTTTATATATAATTTAATAAAGTATTATAACAATTGTTTATTAGTGCAAATATTTTGTAACTTGAACTTGGGATTTTTATAAAAATATTAAAATTGTAGATAAATTATTATTAAGATTTATGTTTTATATTTAGTAATTATGTTCATAAAAATAAAGCACATAAAAGTTAATGGTTGTAAAAGTTTTTTTTTTTTTGAAAAAATCTTACTTTTGACATTAATGGCTTTTTATTTTTAGCCTAAAATAACTAATAGGTTACTAATTAGTACCTAGTTTACTGTTAGACAATAACAAATAATGTTTTATTAAAGAAATAACTATGTTTGGTGAAGAGAAAAATATTGATAAATATTATTACCGTAGAGAGGTTGTATTTATTATACTTTCTGGAATGTTTTTGGGTTCGTTAGCAATGCTCAATATCTTAGGGTTATCTAGACAGCTAGATCTTTCGTTTTCTGCTTTTGGTTTTATGATTCCTGTTAAGCTTTTTGTTGGAGTATTACCTTACCCAATTACTTTTTTATGTACAGATTTTATTTCTGAACTATACGGAAAAAAAAGAGCAAAAGCTGTTGTTTGGGTTGGCCTTTTGTTAAATATGTGGGTATTGTTAATAGTGTGGGTAGGAGGCGTTTTGCCTAATGTGCCTGAAATGGTAGCAGAAACAGGTTTGCCTGCTTTAGATGATCCAAATAGAGTGTTTTACGAAATTAGAATGTTAACGTTTGGTGCAATTACAGCATCTATGATAGCATATTTATCAGCGCAATTTATTGATGTTCAGGTGTTTCACCTTCTTAAAAAACTAACAAAAGGTAAACATCTTTGGTTAAGAAATAATGGATCAACATTAGTTAGCCAGCTTGTAGATTCAGTAGCTGTTGTTTTAATTACATACTATTACGCTGAAGCTATACATGTAGAAAATGGTGAAGTCTTCGAAACATTAATGATTTTTATTTATTCTGGTTATATTTTTAAAATGTTATCAGCGCTTATAGATACACTTCCATTTTACTTAGGCGTTAAATTTTTATCGAAATACTTAAATATTCAACCAAATAAGATGTTCGAGAAAGAGGAAAATAAATAAATGACAACAAATAATAGCATTCTAAATAAGGTTCTTAATATCAAGAGAGAAGAGCAGAATTCTGTATATTTACTTTTATTACAGACGTTCTTTCTAGGGATATTTATTGCTGTTTTTGAAATATCAGCAACAGGATTATTTATTAATGCCTATGGAGAAACAATGCTATCACAAGCGTTTCTTGTTTCTGGAATTATTGGTTTTATTCTTACAGCACTTTACTTTAAACTTCACGATAAATTCAAATTTTCGACTATAATTGTATTAAATTTTTTATTAATCACTATATTAACCCTTTTACTAAGAGTAAGTTTCTTTTTTTCGGATAATGAGTACTTAATTTTTATAGTTTTGTAATGATGGGGCCATTAAATATCTTAGGTATTGTAGGTTTTTGGGGTGTAGCAAGTAGGTTATTTACTTTAAGGCAAGGAAAAAGACTATTTGGTTTAATAGATTCTGGACAAATTATAGGAATGATTATTATTTCACTAATGATTCCGGTACTTATTAAACTACTTCCAGACAATAAAGATCTATTATATATTAGTGCTTTCTCAGTACTTATTGCATTCTTTATACAAGTGATAATATCAAGTAAATTTAGTCTAAACAAAAGGTTAGATGAATCAACTCACGATAAGGTAGCTAAAATAAAAATAAGCGAAATATTAAAACATAAATATATAGTTTATATGTCGTTGTTTATAATATTGTCTATGATTGCTGCATTCTTTGTTGCATATATATTTCTTCCAATTACAAAAATTAAGTATCCAAACAATGACGAATATTATACTTTTTTAGGTGGTTTTACCGCTGTATTAATGATTTTTACATTACTCTTTAAAACATTGGCATATAGTAAACTTACTAAATCTTATGGATTAAAAGTAAACCTAATATTACCAGCAATATTACTTGGTGCTTTTGTTGTATTATTATTTATAGTTAGTTTGTTTCTAGAAAACTCTATTGAAAGTTCTGTTTTTATGTTGTTCTTTTTGTTAGCTTCTTTAAGTAGGTTGTTTTCTGTTTCACTTAAAAGTTCAATAGAAGTACCATCTCTAAAATTGCTTTATCAATCGTTAAATAATAATATAAAATACAGAGTGCAAGTAATGATTGATGGAATGGTAAACGAAACAGCTGCAATTATTGCTGGTTTATTGCTATTAGGATTTAGTTTTATTGGAACAACTTATCATTTACTACTATTGTTTGTAATAATAGTAGCTTGGATTTTTGTTGCAATAAAATTGTATAATGAGTATCGCCATTCTTTAGAAATAACATTAGATGAGGTAAAACATTATGATTTAGAATCAGTTGACGAAAAAACATTTTTTTTATCAAAAAATATAATAAAGAAACAGAATATTAGCAGCATAATAGAATATTCAAAAGCTATTAGTCCATTAAATTACAGTGAATTATATGTAAATTGTTTGAGTTCTAATAATGATTCTTTAAGAATTGAGATTTTAAATAGAATAAGAAAAGAATATGCTTTTGGCCTAATTAATAATCTAAGAGATTATTCTTTAAAAGAAAGTAATATTGAATTAAAGAATAAAACTGATGAAATAATAAAGGATTTTGAAGAGCTATTAGATAAAAATAAATTATCATTAAAAATATCTGACCTTGTTTATTCTATTTATTCAGAAGATAGACTTGTTGCGGTAAATATTATTAAAGAGCTTAACGAAGAAGACACGTCAAAGTATTTGATTATACTATTACGGGATTTCTATAAAGAAATAAAAATTGATGCAATAAAAGCTGCAGCAATAATACATGATAAAGAATCGTTACCAGTAATTATAGATTCTTTATCTGATAAAGAACTAAATTTTTATGCATACGAAACTATAAAATCATATGGAGATAAAGCATTGCACTCACTAGAGCTTTATTTTTATAAGTCAGGGTTAAGTACAAAAGTGCAAATTCAGATTATTAGGCTTTTTGGATTGCTAAAAGGAGAAAGCGTAATAAAATTTTTGCTAAATAAGCTAAATTATTCTAACAGAGAGGTAATTATTGAATCCTGTGCAGCACTGCAATCTTGTGGATATATTGCACAAAACGACGATGAAAAACAAATATTAAATCAGCTTATAATAAGAAGTGTAAAAATAACAGCATGGAATATTAATTTACTTGTCAATATTAACGAACACGAAAGTTTATTAGAACTAAAAGAAGAAATAAACAGAGAAATTGAAAAAAATTACAATGAAATATATCAGGTCTTATCTATATTGTATGAACCTTCATCGGTTTCTCATGTTAGAAAGAATCTAGAAACAGATACTGCAGAAAGTATTAGTTTTGGCTTAGAACTTTTAGATTTATTCGTTGATGAAAGAACAAAGGCTATACTATTTATTTTATTCGAAGATATTTCCAATAATGAAAAAACAAGACGCTTTCAAGATCATTTTGCACTAAAGAAGTTGTCATCAGATGAAATAATAAATTCTGTGATAAATAGAGATGTGAATTATATTTCTAAATGGACAAAAGCTATAGCAATAAATAGTATTGGTGCGTTAATTAATTACAATATTACAGATGATATTATAGCTCAAATATTTAATAATAATAAATTACTAAGTCAATTAGCATCAAAGGTTTCAAATAATATTGACCCTAAACAGTTTATAGATAGTACCAAAAGATTAGATAAGAAAAAATCAGTTGAGATAAAAAAACTTATTAGAGATAATGGTATAATTTTTAATACAATAGGTTTGTTAAAACAGCTTGATCTTTTTAAAAATGTAAGAAGCACTATTCTATCTGAAATTATTACAGAAAGTACAGAAATTAGATTAACTGAGAACGAAACTATTAATATTAAACCTAATACAAAAAATTTATATATTCTATTAGATGGTGATATATCAACCGTAATATTAGAAAAAGAACATAAATATAGTAGAACATCAATAATAGACAATAAAAATAAAATTGTAACAGAAGATATAGTTTTTAAAGCTGTTAGCAATTCTAGAATTCTATTAATAAAGTTTGAGATATTAGTTAACTATATGAAATATTATAAAGAAATATCTCATTTGTTTTTAAAAATTAATTAATAATATAAGAATATGTTTAGACTATTTATAAGTAGAGGAAAAAAAACAACAACTGTATTTAGACAGTTAATTCTTAATATCGTAATTCCAGTAGTGTTAGCATTAATGATTTTGGCAACGATTAATTATTATCAAACTCAAAATATATTAATAAAATCTAATAATGTAAAAAATGAAATTATCACAAATGAAGTTAGACATATTATTAAGCTTCAAGACTTTGCTTTAGACATATTAGAAAAGAAAATGGATAAGAGAATGGATTCTTACAGCTCATATCTAGTTAATAATACAATTAAAAATACAGATAATGTAAAGCAATTAGATCTAAACAATGTAAGATTGTTAATTGGCATGAACCCTGAAATGGATGATTTGTACATAATTAACAAAGAAGGATATGTGATAAATACAACTTTTGATAAAGATTTAAATAAGAATTTCTTTGATTTTGGTGAAGACCATAAAAGAATGCTTAAAGGTGTATTTTTATCTAGTAAATTTGTTAGTGAACGATTTACATTAGAATCTGCAACACAAAGATTAAAGAAATATACATATCAAACATCAGATGATGGGAAATACATTATCGAAATTGGATCCTATTCCAAAGAAGCTGACGATATTATTGAGTTTG
>DAOVTE010000049.1 GCA_030627705.1 Bacteroidales bacterium | reverse complement strand
GATAAGAAAGAATTTCCGCAAGTATAAATAAACTGAGTGCTTATTTTTTATTCCACATTAAAGCTAAATACCCTAGCATTATAGAAATATGTCTGATAGCAATATTAGTTTCTTCTGCTATTTCTTTTTTTTGTAATCGGAGTAACATTATTGCATAAAGTGCATGTAGAGAGATGTATATTTCATTATTGGTATTTAATCTAGATTTATTCTTAAATTCTGCAACAATTGGTTTACTCCAATTATAGAGTTCTTTATATTTTGCACTTTTCAAGATTAACTCTTTATGAAATGTTTCGATATTATTTATTAGTTCTGTGGTTAAGTTTAAATGACCAGTACTTTGCTTGCCTTCAGAATTAAGATTAATAATTATATCAGAATACCAGTTTGTAATTTCTGTTTTTACTTCGTCTGGTTGATTGTATCCAGAAACAATATTTTTAGTTATTAGATTAATATCAAGTTTGTTGGCTCTTGCTAAATCTTCTATTTGCCACATATATAGGATGTACTCAATAATATTAGTTTTATATTTTTCTTGTGCTATTATCATAATTATATTATTGCATGTTTTGATTAAAGTTAATAATTGAACGAAGATTAATATATATTTTTAGTAAAATAATAATCTATATCTATAAAGGATTGCAAATATATGTATAAAATTAAACATGTTACTATAGTAGTTGTTTATTAATCTGATGTATTTGTATACAGAGCAAGAGGTATGCATCAAAAAAAACAAATATTTATAAATTAAACAATCCGACAAACAAAATATATAATACCTTTGTTAGAATATTTAATACATAATTTTTTATGATAAAATTTGATAGATTTGAATTAGATAATGGGCTTAAAGTTATTATCCATAAAGACAAAACTACTCCTATTGTTGCTATAAACATTGTTTATAACGTTGGCGCAAGAGACGAAATGCCAGAGAAAACAGGTTTTGCTCACTTGTTTGAGCATTTAATGTTTGGTGGATCTGTAAATATTCCTTCGTACGATACTCCTTTACAAAAAATTGGAGGAAGCAATAATGCTTTCACAAATAACGATATTACAAATTATTATTTAACTCTTCCTAAGCAAAATATAGAGACTGGATTTTGGCTAGAATCAGATAGAATGTTAAGTCTAGCATTTTCGCCAAAAAGTTTAGAAGTTCAACGTAGTGTAGTTATTGAAGAATTTAAACAACGATATTTAAATCAACCTTATGGTGATGTGTATTTACTTTTGAGACCCTTGGCATACAAACATCATCCATACCAATGGGCAACAATTGGTAAAGAAATATCACATATAGAAAATGCTACTTTAAAAGACGTTAAAGATTTTTTTTATAAACATTATGCACCAAACAATGCTGTACTTGTTGTTGCTGGCGATGTTGAAACATCAGAAATAAGAATTTTAGCAGATAAATGGTTTGGTGGAATACAAAAACGAAATATTGCAAAAAGAAACTTGCCAATAGAGCCGAAACAAACCGAGGCGAGAAAACTAACTGTAAAAAGAGATGTGCCTTTCGATGCTATTTACAAAGCATTTCATATGTGCGCTAAAACCCATCCCGACTATTACGCAACAGATTTAGTTTCTGATATTTTATCTAATGGAAATTCATCTAGATTATATCAAAGACTTGTTAAAGAAAAGCAATTATTTTCTGAAATAAACGCATATATTATGGGGAGCGTAGATGCAGGTCTGTTTATTTTTTCTGGTAAATTAATAGATGGTGTAAAAATGGAAGATGCCGAAAATGCAATTCAGAATGAGATTAATTTAATTAAATCAGAGGTAGTAAGTAACGAAGAGCTAAATAAGTTAAAAAATAAGGTAGAATCTGCTCTTAGGTTTTCTGAAATAACTGCGTTAAATAAGGCAATGAATTTAGCTTTTGCCGAACTTATTGGTGATGCTAATAATGTAAATAAAGAAATTGATAATTATTTAGCGGTTACTCCAGAAGAGATTAATAAGGTAGCAAATGATATTTTTAGAGAAGAAAATTCGTCTACACTTTACTATTTGAGAATAAATAATTAAAAAGCGGAAGTTTAAAAATATATAAACTTTCTTAACTTTGAAGATATACACATGCAAGAACTAGATAGAAACATACAACCACATACATATCCAATTGACAAAATTGATTTTATACAAGCTAAGAAAAAAGTTTTAGCAAATGGTATTCCTTTGTATTATTTAAATGCAGGCGATCAAGATGTAATTAAGATTGATTTTATTTTCGAGGCTGGAACAAAATATCAAAATTACCCGTTAATAGCAACAACAACAAACAGCCTGTTAAGCGAAGGAACAAAATCATACACATCGGCTCAAATTGCAGAGAAATTGGATTTTTATGGAGCATTTTTGCAAAAAAGCACTGATAGAGATTCAGCATCGGTTACAATATATTCGCTATCTAAGCATTTTTGCAACGTTTCGGAAATACTTGAAGAAATAATTAAATATCCTACTTTCCCACAAAAAGAATTAGACAATTATCTGCTAAAACAAAAACAAAGGTTTATTGTAGACTCGTCTAAAGTAAAGACAATGGCTCAAAGAAAATTTACGAATGTAACTTTTGGTGAAAAACACCCTTATGGCTCGACTGCAAAACTTGAAGATTTCGAAAATGTAAAACAAAAACAACTTTTAGGGTTTTTTAATCGTCTCTATAGCGTAAATAATTTAAAAATTGTTTTGTCTGGTAAAATTGATAATAATATTATTTCTATCATAGAAAATAAATTTTCTGATAATTGGAACAATAGTATTAAAGTTGAAATTGATACCGAAATTTCGAATAATATTGCAGATAAAGTTATACTTGTTGAGAAAAAAGATGCTGTTCAGTCTGCAATTAGAATTGGAAAGTTGTTATTTAATAAATTACACCCAGATTATTTTGGAATGACAGTTTTAAATACCGTTTTTGGTGGTTATTTTGGTTCTAGATTAATGACAAATATACGAGAAGATAAAGGTTACACTTATGGAATTGGTTCGGGAATAGTATCATTAAAAGATGCAGGGTTTTTTACAATAGTTTCGGAAGTTGGTAGCGATGTTTGTAGAAATGCCTTAGATGAAATTTATATTGAACTAGAAAAAATAAAAGTAGAAATTATTGAAGAAGATGAACTTAATACTGTAAAAAATTATATGTTAGGTGAAATAATTAGAACTTTTGATGGTCCTTTCGCAATGTCTGACAGTTTTATTGCGTTACTAGAATATGATTTATCTTACGATTATATTACAAAATATATAGAAACAATAAAAAATATAAAAGCTGAAGAGTTAAATAAACTTGCAAATAAATATTTTAACAAAGCAGATTTTTTAGAAGTTGTTGCAGGAAAATACTAAATGATTAAATTTAAAATTTACATATTAATTATTATTGCACTTATTGTTGGAGTAGATTTATCTTACTCGCAAGATGTTACCTCGCCAGATATTCCTGTGTTAGATAGCGTAACAGTAAATCAATCTACATTAAAAATTAATATTGGCTGGCAGTTTAGTAACGCTACCGATGTAAAAGGATATATAATTTACAAGAAAAATGCTTTTTGGCTGGCTCTTGATACTGTTAATTCTACTACAAGTTTTTACGAAGACATTGTTTCAAACCCTTATACCAGTATAGAATCGTACAGAATTGCAGCTTTCGATTCGTCTTACAACATAAGCCCTATGACTAACCCGCATACAAGTATATATGCTAATACAACCGAAAAAACTTTAGACTGTAAAATATTTATCGAAATAAATTGGTCTGATTACGAAGGTTGGGATAATCTATCGATTTACAATGTTTTAAGAAAGACAAATAATGGAATTGTTACAAAAATTGGTGAGACAACAGATTCGTATTATAATGATTTTGCTATATTAAATAACACCTCGTATTGTTATTATATACAGGCCGTTTCTACAGATAATAAAACATCACAATCTAATAAAACTTGTTTTTTTACAGAATTATCAAGTAATAATAAATTTATAAATGCAGATTACGTAACTGTAAAAAGCTATGATTATGTAGAAATATCATTTACAATTGACACATTATTTACAACAGGAGATTACTATATGCTTTACAGATCTACTAATAATATTGTAGATTTTACAGAACTTGATACTATAAAAAGTATAGAGGGAAATAAAATAATAAGTTATGATAATATAAATATCAACAAAGATAAATGCTATTACAAATTAGAACTATATAATGCTTGCGATTTATTATTAAAAACATCAAAACTAGCCGAAAATATAATACTAGATGTAAAACAAGATGCAAATCTTATTCATAAATTAACATGGACACCTTATCAGAACTGGCTTGGTGAGGTTAAAGAATACAATATTTATAGGTTTTTAGATGATCAAGAACCTGTGTTAATTGGAACAAGTATGGATGAAACATATATAGATAATGCAGAAAGTTTTCTTACTGAAAGAGTTGAAGGGAATTTTTGTTATTTTATTGAAGCTATTGAAGGAATAAGTCCTTACGAACCTGTATTAGACTCAATACGAAAAAGTCGTTCTAATATTTCTTGTGCAACTCAAAGTCCAATAGTTTTTATTCCTACGGCATTTATGCCATACGATGCTCATGAAATAAATAGAATATTTAAACCTATTATATCGTTTGCATCACCAAAAGATTATAGGCTAATAATTTACGATAGATGGGGGCAATTAGTATGGCAAACAAATAATTCGCAAGAAGGTTGGGATGGAAAAACAACACAAGGTTCAATTCTAGGAGGAACTTTTGCTTATGTACTTTCTTTTACTTCTGCCGAGAATGAATTTATTACTTATAAAGGAAATATTACTGTTATTTATTAGATATTAATCCAAATTCCTCCAAGCAGAAATTCCGTCTTTTCTTATTTGTAATATTCCGTATAACAAACCTATTCCTATAAGTCCGTAAAAAGCTTTAGAAAACTCAATTTCTATATAAATGTTTACACTAAAAGCAATAATTGCACTTAAAACAAATCCGTAAAAGCCATATATTTTACGCTTTAAAAGCATAATAGCGAAAAGAATATTTCCTAATCCTAAAATCCCGAAAACTAAAAGTGAAGATTTTGGGTCATTATTAGGTAGATTCTTATCAATAAAACTTGTAGAAAATAAATTTAACAACGCAGTTAGGGAGTTTAAAATTATCATCAATATTAACCACGTACTTACAAACCAGTGTCTTTGCTTTTTTATTGGTTCTTCCATAATTAATATTTCTAAAAGCCCATTCCTGGAGGCAACATAGTTCCTGCAATTGATTGCATTTCAATTTCTGATTTCTGCTCTGCTTGCTTAATTGCAGAATTTACAGTGTTTATTAAAAGATCTTCTAGTTCTTCTTTATCTACATCTTTTAGAAAATTTTCATTCAACGAAATATCTTTAATCTCTTTATTAGCTGTAATCTTTATTATTACTTCACTTCTACTAGATTGCTCTGTTAAAATTATATCGTTTAATTTTAATTTTGCTTCCTCCATTTTTTGTTGAGCTTCTTGCATTTTGCCCATTAATCCATCTAACATATATTATTTATTTTCCGATTTGTAAATTATTGTTGCTATTGTTGAATCTCCTGTTACGTTTACTGTTGTTCGCATCATATCTAGAATACGATCTACAGCCATAATTAATGCAATTCCTTCAACAGGAACGCCAATAGAATTAAGCACAATTACAAGCATAATAATTCCTGCTCCAGGAACTGCTGCTGCGCCTATAGACGCTAAAGTTGCTGTTAAAACAATTGTAAGTTGCTGCATTAAATCTAAATCCATTCCATAAACTTGTGCAATAAAAACTGCTGCAATTGCTTGATACATACTTGTTCCGTCCATATTTACAGTTGCACCAACAGGTAAGACAAATCCTGAATATTCTTCTGGAATTTTTAATTTTTTCTCGCAGCATTCCATAGTAACTGGTAATGTTGCCGCCGACGATGATGTAGAAAACGCCATTAATTGTGCAGGCAATATTGCTTTAAAAAATTCTACAATATTTTGCTTTGCTACAAACTTCAGTAATATTGGATAGAATACAAATATCATTACTAAGATTCCTAATACTACAGAAAGTGAATATATTCCAAGAGCAATAAATAAATCTTTTGCTTCAACAATATCTCCATCAGTAAAATCTACAATTAGGGCTGCTAGAAGTGCAAAAACACCTAATGGTGCAATTTTCATTATATAATCAATAATTTTTAAGATAATATCGTTAAATCCTTCGAAAAAATCTCTTACAACTTCAACGTTTTTATTCTTTATAGATAGCATTGCAATGCCTAATAAAATTGCAAAAAATATTACTTGCAACATTTTTGAATTATCAGCAGAAGCTGCAAAAATATTCTCTGGTACTATATCTACAACAAATTGCAGCGGTCCTTTTTTTTTATGCTCGGTTGCAGCTTGTTGTTTAACCTCTATTCTCTCTGAATATTTTTGTTGAAACTCTATTCGCTTATCTTCAGAAAAATATTTTCCAGGGTTTATTGTGTTTACAATTAATAATCCTATTGTAATAGCAATTACTGTTGTAAAAAGATACCAACTTACAGTTTTTAAACCTATACGAGATAGCTTAGAAATATCGCTTAAAGATGTAATTCCTTTTATTAACGAAACAAATATTAACGGAATTGCGATTAGTTTAAGTAGGCTTATAAATATTGTTCCCCAAGGTTTTACCCAGTCTGCAACAAAGCTGTCGAATTTAAAAACTACAGCAATAATTCCGAAAATAATTCCTAGAATCATTCCAATAATTATCTGTAAATACAATGGTATTTTTTTCATATTATAAGATAGTAATTAGTAATAAATGTAAAATTATAAAATTAATAATTTAGATAGTCTTATTTTATTAATTATTTTATCATAGAGGGAAAAGTACTCATAGCTTTAATGTATGAATTGCTAAAGGCTTTAATATCAATGTTATGGTCTATGTTATTTTTCTTTAAATATTCAAATAAAATACTAGTTTTTAGATTTGCTGTTAGTTCCTTGCCAGACATTGGGCAACCGCCTAAGCCATTTAGAACTGTGTCGAAGCTTCTGCAACCTGCTTCGTAAGCTGCGTTTATTTTATTTTCTGCCGATGAGAATGTTGTATGTAAATGAAATCCAAATTCAATATCAGGATATTTTGGTATCACACTAGAAAATAATGAGTGTATATTCTCTACTGTTGAATCACCTGTTGTATCAGATAGTTCAATAATTTTAACCCCTAATTTACTTAAAATATCTACCCATTCTTCTACAATTTCTGTGTTCCATTTATCTTTGTATGGATTTCCAAATGCCATTGTGATATATACTACCAATGTTTTATTATTTTTCTCGCAGATATTTAAAAGTTTATTAACAGTTACTATTGATTTTGCAATTGTTGAATTAATATTCTTTCGAAGAAATGTTGAAGAAATAGAAAATGGAAATCCCAGATATGTAATTTTATCGTATTTGGCAGCTATTTCACCACCAATTGTGTTTGCAATAATTGCTAAAAGTTTTGTGTTAGATTCTGATAGGTCTAATTTCTCTAAGACTTCGGCAGTATCTTTTAATTGTGGAATTGCACGTGGCGACACAAAACTTCCAAAATCTAAAGTATCAAATCCAACTTTAAGAAGCGTGTTTAAATATTCTATTTTTTTTTCAGTAGGAATAAATGGTGTTACTCCTTGCATTGCATCTCTCGGACATTCTACAATTTTTATCATATTTACTTTTTTGTATAAATTTACAGCGTTTTAATAGAAAATGCAAACTATAGTAAACATAAAAGTAATACTAAGAAAAGACAAATAAAAATTATTACGGATATGCAATAATATTAATATAAGAATCTCATATTTGTATAAATATACTAAATTTACAAATTATCTCAAAAAAATAAGAAAATGAAGAAATTTATAGCACAAACAATTCTTAATATACTTGGTTGGAAACACGTAGGAGGTTTTCCTGATATTGATAAATATGTAATTCTAGATGCTCCACATACAAGCAATTGGGATTTTGTAATTGGAAAAAGTATTTTTTCTGCAGCAGGAATAGAAACGTCATTACTAATTAAAAAAGAGTTATTTGGTCCAGGAATAGGTTGGTTTACTCGATATTTGGGAGGTATTCCTGTAGATAGAAAATCAAGAACGAATATATCTGAAATGATGGCTCAACGATATAAAGAAGCTGATAAATTGAGAGTTGTTATTACGCCAGAAGGAACAAGATCTAAGGTGAAGAAATGGAAAAAAGGATTTCACAGTATTGCATTAGCAGCAAATGTTCCAGTGGTAATTGCTTATATGGATTATAAAAAGAAAGAAACAGGTTTCTTCGATGTTATGACAGTAACCGAAGATGTAAAATCAGATATGGAAAAGATAAAAAAAATGTTTGCAGATGCAAATATAACTCCTAAGAATCCAGAGAATTTTTCGATTGATAGCATTAAATAATTATTAAATAGTAACCTTATACTTTTGATTTGCAAATAAATAATAAAATAAAAATATCAATAATTCAATCTGATATAGTTTGGGAAGATGTAAATGAGAATTTAAAGCGTTTTTCGCAAAAAGTATCCGACTTAGAGGATAAAACAGATATAATTGTTTTGCCAGAAATGTTTACTACAGGTTTTTCTATGAAATCAAAGGAACTAGCGGAAACTATGGAAGGAAAAACTGTTAGTTGGCTTAAAGATTATTCTAAAAAAGTAAATGCTTTAATTATTGCAAGTTTAATAATATCAGAAAATGGTGAGTTTTACAATAGACTAATTTGTGCTTTCCCAGATGGAAAAATTGAACATTACAATAAACGTCATTTATTTAGAATGGCAAACGAAAACAATTATTATTCACAAGGAACTAAAAAGCTTATTATTGAATATAAAGGATGGAGAATTCGTCCACTTATATGCTACGATTTACGTTTTCCGGTTTGGAGTAGAAATAAGAATGATTACGACTTACTAGTTTATATTGCAAATTGGCCAGAACGCAGAAACGAACCTTGGAAAACCCTTCTAAAAGCACGAGCAATCGAAAATCAAGCATTTCTTGTTGGAGTAAATAGAATAGGAAAAGATAAAAACAATGTAATTTATTCTGGCGATTCGGCATTAATATCACCACAAGGTAATTTACTATCAATAATAGAGCCTCATAAGAAATTAACTGAAACTGTAGAAATATCATTAGATGAACTAAATCAATTTAGAGAAAGCTTTCCTGTTGGTAAAGATGCAGACGAATTTATGATAATGTAAATCTATATATAGTTAATTTTTTCTATTCGCATAAGAGATCCCAAATATCTCCTTATCCTAATATATAATTGTTCATATTATTGTTAATAAAAAGATATTTAATTATCTTTTTATAGCCTTATTAATAGGCTAAATTATTATCTTTGTTAGCTATCAGAAATAATTGATTTTTTTTGATAAATTTTAGATCGAGAATAATAAAAAAATATAAATGAGCGAAGAAGCAGAAAAAAAATATTCAGCCGATAGTATTCAGGTATTAGAGGGATTAGAAGCGGTAAGGAAAAGACCTGCAATGTACATTGGCGATATTGGTGTAAAAGGGCTACATCACTTAGTTTACGAGGTAGTAGATAACTCTATTGATGAGGCTTTAGTAGGATTCTGTGATAATATAGACGTTTTTATAAACGAAGATAATTCTATTACAGTTCTTGATGATGGTAGAGGAATACCTACAGATATGCACGAAAAAGAAGGCAAATCGGCACTAGAAGTTGTAATGACAGTTTTACACGCAGGTGGTAAATTTGATAAAGATTCGTACAAAGTTTCCGGTGGATTACATGGTGTTGGTGTATCTTGTGTAAATGCACTAGCTACAAGTCTTATTGCAACAGTTCATAGAGATGGTAAAATTTATCAGCAGAAATTTTCTATTGGTAAAGCACTTGGCGACGTAGAAGTTATTGGCACGACAGATAAAACAGGTACAGAAATTACTTTTACTCCAGATAGTTCTATATTTATTACAACAGAATATAAATACGATATTCTTGCATCACGACTAAGAGAGTTAGCTTTCCTAAACAAGGGAATTAAGCTTAATTTAACTGATAAAAGAGTTAAAGACGAAGAAGGAAACTACAAAACGGAAGAGTTCTTATCCGAAAAAGGGCTTAGAGAATTTGTAGAATATATAGATTCTACTCGCGAATCATTAATTCAAGATGTAATTCATATTGATAATCCTAATGGAGAAGTTCCTGTAGAAATTGCATTACAATACAATACATCTTTCTCCGAAAATATTTTTTCTTATGTTAATAATATTAACACAATAGAAGGAGGAACTCACCTTACAGGTTTTAGACGTGGACTAACAAGAACTCTTAAGAAATATGCCGACGAATCTGGTATGCTATCAAAACTTAAGTTTGATATTTCTGGCGATGATTTTAGAGAGGGTTTAACAGCAATACTTTCTGTAAAAGTTGCAGAGCCTCAGTTCGAGGGACAAACAAAAACAAAATTAGGGAACTCAGATGTTTCGTTGTTTGTAGACCAGGCAGTAAGCACAATGCTTAACAATTATTTAGAAGAAAACCCTAAAGATGCTAAGCAAATTGTAAGCAAAGTAGTTCTTGCAGCAACTGCACGTCATGCAGCTCGTAAGGCAAGAGAATTAGTACAACGAAAAACAGTTCTTTCAGGTTCTGGCTTACCAGGTAAATTATCGGATTGCTCCGAAAAAGATCCTGCAATGACAGAAGTATATCTTGTCGAGGGAGATTCTGCGGGTGGTACTGCAAAACAAGGAAGAGATAGAAAATTTCAAGCTATTTTACCTTTAAGAGGAAAAATTCTTAATGTAGAAAAAGCAATGTATCATAAAGTTTTCGAGAGCGAAGAAATTAGAAATATTTTCACTGCACTTGGGGTTACTATTGGTACAGAAGAAGATAGTAAAGCTCTTAACTTAACAAAACTTAGGTATCATAAAATTATAATAATGACTGATGCCGATGTGGATGGAAGCCATATAGCAACCCTTATTATGACTTTCTTCTTTAGATTTATGAAACCAATTATTGAGAATGGATATTTATACATAGCTACTCCACCTTTATATTTGGTTAAGAAAGGTAAAAAGCAAGTTTATGCTTGGGACGAACCTCAGCGTATGCAAGCAATTCAAGAGCTTGGTAAAGGTAATGATGCATCTGTTCACTTTCAAAGATATAAAGGTCTTGGAGAGATGAACGCAGAACAACTTTGGGATACAACTATGAATCCTGAATTTAGAACATTACGTCAAATTACTATAGACAATGCAGCAGATGCAGACAGAACTTTCTCTATGCTTATGGGCGATGAAGTTCCTCCACGTAGAGCATTTATTGAAGAAAATGCAACTTATGCAAATATTGATATTTAGATATTTGTAAGAAATATATGTAAAATCCTCAAGGTTTACTTTGGGGATTTTTTTATTATAAATATATAAAAATAGAAAGTATTGTAAATAATGATAATATTGCACTTGCTATACCATTGGTTGTGAAAAATGCAATATTTACTTTACTTAAATCGTTAGATTTAACAATTGTATGTTGGTATATTAATAATATTGAAAATATTCCAAAACCTATCCAATACAACAAATTTAGATTAGAAATAAGACCAAATGTTAGTAATAAGATAATAGTAATTAAATGGAATAATATAGATAACCTTAATGCATTTTTTTTGCCTAAAAGAACTGGTATTGATTTTAATTTCTCAGATTTGTCAAATGCAATATCTTGCAAAGCATAAATAATATCAAATCCTGATACCCAAAATACAACAGCAAATGAAATTAATAATGGTAGAATATCAAACTTTCCTGTAACCGCTAAATATGCACCAATAGGTGCTAAACCTAAACCTACGCCAAGAACCAAATGACAAAATGATGTAAATCTTTTAGTGTAGCTATAAAACAACACCACAAATAAAGCTATTGGAGAAAGAAGAAAAGTAATTTGATTAATAAAATAAGTAGTACCAATAAATAGTAATGAATTAATTATTACGAAAAATAATGCTGATTCTGCAGAAATCTTGCCTGCAGGAATATCGCGAACTGCTGTTCTAGGGTTTTTTTTATCTATTATTCTATCTAGATAACGATTAAAACCCATTGCTGCATTTCTAGCAAATATCATATCTAATATAATATACAAGAATGTAAGCCAGTTAATATTTGCATCTTGCTGATTAACTGCAAGAAAAAATCCAATAAAAGCAAAAGGCATTGCAAAAATTGTGTGACTAAACTTAACTAATGATAAGTAATTAGAAATTTTTGCGATACCCATTTGTGAAATTATAAAAAAATAGAATTATTGACTTGCTATGATTTACTTCTCTTCATAAATTTTATTTTACTTTTTTTAGAGCTAGTTTCGTCTTCATCATCGTAATAACCATAACCATAACCATAACCATAACCATAACCATAACCATAACCTCCATAATTATAACCATAGCCTTTTCTATTACCATAACTACCACTAGCTTTAATATCATTTACAAGAATACTTAATTGTTTAAGTTCACCCTTATTATGTAGCTCGTTAATAAAATCTATAACAGCTTTTTTGGAGTATCCTTGTCTAATTATGTAAACATTAGAATCGGTGTATTTACTTATAAGTAATGCATCAGTTACTAAAGCGATAGGTGGTGTATCAATAATAATGTAATCGAATTTCTCTTTTAGATTTTCAAGTAATTGTCTCATCCTATCTCCTTCAATTAATTCTGCAGGATTAGGAGGAATTGGACCAGAAGGAATAAAAAATAAATTCTTAACCTCAGTTTTTACAATAATACTATCTAAATCGAAACTATCATCTCCAATAAGATAATTACTCATTCCTGTTCCGTTTTCTAAACCAATATAATCGTGAAGCTTAGGTTTTCGTAAATCTAATCCAATAATTAATGTTTTTTTATTAGAAACTGCAAAAACAGATGCAATGTTTAATGCAATAAATGTTTTTCCTTCTCCGCTAATTGTAGAGCTTACAGATATTACTTTGCACTTACTTTCGCTTTTTACTAGCATATATTGCAAATTAGTTCTAACTGACCTAAAAGCCTCAGTAATTGAAGACTTTGGATGGGTCTTTACTACTAAGTCAGAGCCTTTACTATTATGTCCTATTGATCCAATTATTGGTACAGATGTATTGTCTTCTACATCTTTTCTTTCTATTATTCTATCATTAAAGAAATCTCTTATTATTATTATTATTAAAGGAATAAGTATCCCTATAATAAATGCAATAATATAGTTAAGATTTGTTTTTGGAGAAATTAATACTGCATTTGCAACTATAGCTTTGTCTAAAACTTTATTTTCTGCAACATTAGACGCCCTTGCAATACCAGACTCTGCACGTTTCTGCATTAAGTAAGTGTAGATATTGTCGTTAAGCTCAAACTTTCGTTTAATGTTTATTAACTTTTTTTCTGTTTCCGGGAGTTTTTTAACTTCTCGCTCTACTATTCTAATCCTTTCATTTACATCTTCTAAAATAATATTTGAGGATGCTAATAGTCCATTTACATTTTCTATTAATGCGTTAACATTAGCTTCTATTTTGCTATTAATAATAGCAAGGCTAGGGTTTTTATCAGTAGATGTATAATTTATTACTTCTCTTTCGGCATAAAGCTCTGTTAATTGACTTACTAAATTTGTTAAAGACAAATCGTTAATCCCCATAATTGAAGGAGATAAAACATCTTTGTAATTATTATGCTCGTTAATGTAGTTAAGTAAATATGTATAATATTTTTGTTTTATTATTAATTGTTGTTTTTCTAGCTGTACTTTTTCTAATCTTTTAAAAATATCTAAACCTTGTTCGCTTAAGTCAAATATACTATTATTCAACCTAAATTCTTCCAATACATCTTCGGCTACTCTCAGAGAATCAACAATTTCTGCAAGTTGATTATCAATAAATGTGATAGTATTAATAGCTTTCTGATTTTTCTCTTCTAAGTTAGTTCTAACATAAATTTCAGATAGTTTATTAAGAAAATCGGCTTCTTTTCTTGTGTTTCTTCCTGTGGTAGTCATATACAACACAGTACTTTTTTTATCTGAAGTTTCTACAGAAAGTTTATTTCTATATGCATTTGTTAAATTGTTAGTATCGTTAATAGTAAAATAATACTCAACTAACTTATCATCTAATTTAATATCCTTTGTAACTCCTTCTTCAATATTAAATGAAAAAAAATCGTCAGAGTATTTCTCTCCAAACTTTAAAATTTTATCT
>DAOVTE010000127.1 GCA_030627705.1 Bacteroidales bacterium | reverse complement strand
GAGTATGAAGTAAATAAATTTAAAAATAAACAAACCCTTTCTCTCTTAAAGTTAGATTAAGGTAAGGCTCAAAAAATAAAAAAAACTATGACCGAAACAGAAAAACTTTGGGGCGAAGAGTTATCTTGGATACAAGATAAAACTCTAAGAAACCAAACTGCAAAAACTTGGGACTTAGCATTAGAACGTTCAGTTTTATCTGCTGATGATTTAAACACAATTCCATTTACTTTGCTTTGCGGGCCAGAATTAAAAGTAACATTTATGGATCATAAAAGAGCAGTTGTACATATTGCTAAAGACTCTGGCGAAAAAATTAATTCAATGTTCAAAGGCGAACTAAAATGCAATATGGATGTTCTAATTTCTGGAGCAATATTAGCAGATGTAGGGAAATTACTAGAATACGAATTAGACGAAAGCGGAAATTCTGTGCAAGGAAATTATGGTAAATATTTACGCCACCCATTTTCGGGAGTTTCGTTAGCAGAAAAAGCAGGTATACCCGCAGAAGTTTGTCATATAATTGCAGCACATGCAGGCGAAGGAAATATGGTAAAACGCACAACCGAAGCATACGTTGTACATCATGTAGACTTTATGACTTTCTTACCTTTTAAAGATGGACTTAAAATATAGATTTTATCTTTAAATAAAAATTGCTATTTTTGAACAAAATAAATTATTAATAAATTTAGTTTAATAGTTATGTAATAATATGTTTTAAGTTTACTTTTAAACTTTCAACTTTATAAACTTTTAAACTAAGTAAAACTTTAAACTAGAAAAAAATGGGACTATTAACTGGTAAAACAGCAATTATCACAGGAGCTTCTCGCGGAATAGGGAAATCAATAGCTTTACTTTTCGCAAAAGAAGGAGCAGATGTTGCATACACAGATATTGTAGAAGACGA
This sequence comes from Bacteroidales bacterium, assembly GCA_030627705.1. Taxonomy (GTDB): domain Bacteria; phylum Bacteroidota; class Bacteroidia; order Bacteroidales; family JAFGXI01; genus DAOVTE01. The sequence goes on along the minus strand of DAOVTE010000127.1, from coordinate 7,711 downwards.
TAACTTTAAAGCCTTAGAAAAAGAACTTACCAATATGGGAGTTAAAGCTAAAGGTTACGTTTCTGATGCAAGTAGCTTTACAGGATCGCAAGAAACTGTAGACCAAATTGTGAAAGATTTTGGTAGAGTTGATGCTTTAATCAACAATGCAGGTATCACAAGAGATAACTTACTAATGAGAATGACCGAAGACCAATGGGATTTAGTTATGACAGTAAACCTTAAGTCAATTTTTAATATGACTAAAGCCGTGCAAAGAACAATGCTAAAACAAAGGTCAGGCTCTGTAGTAAATATGAGTTCTGTTGTAGGTGTTGGTGGTAACGCAGGTCAATCTAACTATTCAGCATCTAAAGCTGGTATTATTGGATTTACAAAATCTATAGCTAAAGAACTTGGTTCTAGAAACATTCGCTGTAATGCAATTGCTCCAGGGTTTATCGTAACAGAAATGACAGACCAATTACCAGAAGAAGTAGTAAAAGGATGGTACGAAAAAATTCCATTAAAACGTGGCGGAACTTCAGAAGAAGTAGCAAAAGTTACATTATTCTTGGCTTCTGATCTTTCTTCTTATGTTAGTGGACAAACAATTAATGTTTGTGGCGCAATGCAAACGTGATAAAATAAAATTGTAATTCTAGAGCTACAACAATGGTTGTGGCTCTATTTTTTATATACAAATAAGATAAATGTCATTTTCTATTATTATTGATAATCCTTTATGGATAATACTTTGCTTAATTATTGGAGCAATTTATTCGGTAATTCTTTATCGAAAAGATTCTCGTTTTGTAGAACTCAAAAAATGGAAAATATATACACTCGCTACTCTAAGATTTTTTACGGTTTCAATAATTTCGTTTCTTTTACTTTCTCCTCTAGTAAAATCCATTACAACAAAAATTGAGAAACCTTTAATTATTATTGCCCAAGATAATTCAGAGTCCATAATATCTGGTAGTAGTTCTAATTTCAGCAAAATAAATTATCAGCTACAGCTCGATAGTTTAAAAAATAAATTATCTGATAAATACGAAATTAAGCAATACACTTTTGGCGATAATTTAGCAATCACAGATACTTTCTCGTTCACAGATAAGTCTACAGATATTTCTGATGCGTTAAATCAACTAAATAATATTTATGCAAACAGAAACGTTGGAGCAGTTATTCTTGCTTCCGACGGGAAATATAATAAAGGCAATAATCCGCTTTATATCGAAGATTTAGATTACTCACTTTATACAGTTGGATTAGGCGATACAAACACATACCCCGATGTTAAAATAACAGAAGTCTTACACAATAAACTTGCTTTCCTCGGTAACGATTTCCCTATTAGAGTAAATATTTCCGCAAATAATTTAAAAGACAAAAACTTAACTCTTACAGTAAAAAACAAGAAAATAAAAGTCTTTTCTAAATCCATTATTGTTGATAATAATAACTTCTATAAAACAGAAAATATTATTCTAAAAGCAAAATCTAAAGGTTTACAACATTATAATATTATAATTTCCTCAACAGAAAACGAACTAAACAAAGAAAACAATATTGCTCATGTTATTATTGATGTAATAGATAGCAAACAAAATATTCTAATTCTAGCAAACTCGGCTCATCCTGATGTGTCGGCTATTAAGAAATCGCTTGATAAAAACATAAATTATAATCTAGAAATTTACGATATTAACAGTTTTAAAAAAAATATTACCGATTACAATCTTGTAATTTTTCATCAATTGCCATCTAAAAGCAATTCGCTTTCTAGCATTTTAAAAACTATAGTTAAAAATAAAATACCTTCACTTTTTATTCTTGGTAATCAATCGGATATTCAGCAATTAATTACTTTAGATATCGGATTTAACTTTAAGCAAAATTCAAAATCTATGGACGATGCAAGTCCATCAATAAACAAAGATTTTGCAAGTTTCGAATTAAGTTTTATAGATAACGATTTTTACAAATTTATTCCACCGCTTAAAGTAAATTTTGGTAATTATTATAATATCGATAATTCTAGAGTATTAATGTATCAAAAAATTGGCTCGATATCTACAAGCAAACCATTGATATATTTTAGCACAATTAATGACAATAAATATTGCTTTGTAAACGGCGATGGACTTTGGCGATGGCGAATGAGTTCGTTTTTGCAATATTCAGATTTCGAACAATTTGATGAATTAATAAATAAAATTTCACAATTTTTAGCACTAAAAGTAAAAAAGAGTAGATTTAATATTGATATCAAAAATATCTATTACGAAAACGAAGCCATTACAATAAATGCAGAAGTTTACAACGAAAGTTTCGAGCTAACAAATACAAAAGATGTCAAATTGGAAGTTGTAAACGACAATAATAAAAAGTACAATTACATTTTTAACAAAACCGAAAAAGCCTATAATTTAAATCTAGGAACTTTGCCTATTGGCGATTACACTTACAAAGCTACTATTAAATTAGATGGCAAACTTTTTACCAAAGAAGGTAAGTTTATTGTCTTCCCTATAGATTTAGAAACTAAAGATTTACAAGCCGATTTTAAATTGCTTTATCAATTATCAGAAAAAAATAACGGTAATTTCTTTACAGCAAAAAACATAAATTTACTAGCAAATAGAATAAGCACTAACGATAACATTATCCCAGTTATGCATGAACAAAAAACTATGTCGGAACTAATAAATTTTAAATGGTTATTCTTTCTGATAATAATTTTAATTTCTCTTGAATGGTTTGCTAGAAAGTACTTGGGAGCTTATTAATGTGAAAATTAAATAATTAATAAATTTAAATATTAACTGCGCAACCTTACAATTTTAAAAACGTTATAAACTTTAAACTCAGATAATGCACGAAATAATATTTTACATAATAATAGGAATTTTAATCTTTGATTACGCGCTTGAGCAGTTCCTAGATTATCTAAATTCTACAAAAAGAAGTTCAGAATTACCAAACGAGCTAAAGGGAATTTACGATAAAGAAAAATACAAAAAACAACAAAATTATGATAAAGAAACATCTAGATTTGGATTTATTACTTCATCATTTTCGTTAATAATTATGATGCTAATGTTATTTTTATCTGGTTTTGCATTGGCAAATGTTTACGTAGAGTCTATAACTGAAAATGCAATTTTTCAAGCATTAATATTTTTCGGAATACTAATGTTTGCATCCGATATTATTAATATACCTTTCTCGGTTTATAGCACTTTTGTAATTGAAGAAAAATTTGGGTTTAACAAAACAACTGCAAAGATTTTTGTCTTAGATAAAATTAAAGGCTGGCTTATTTCTGCAATTTTAGGTGGTGGAATTTTATCATTAATAATTTGGTTTTACACAATAACTACAGACTTATTCTGGATTTACGCTTGGGGAGCAGTAAGCGCATTTACAATATTCTTTACAATGTTTTATTCGTCTATAATTGTTCCTTTATTTAATAAGCAAACACCACTAGAAGAAGGCGAACTAAAAACTGCAATTCAGGAATTTAGCAATAAAGTAGGTTTTAAATTAGACAATGTTTTTGTAATAAATGGTTCTAAACGCTCAACAAAAGCAAATGCATATTTTAGCGGATTAGGTCCTAAAAAACGAATTGTTTTATACGATACTTTAATAAACGATTTAGAAACTGAAGAATTAGTTGCTGTTTTGGCTCACGAAATTGGTCATTATAAGAAGAAACACGTTTTTAAAAACATCGCTATTTCTATTTTACAAACAGGATTAATATTCTATTTACTGTCTTTATTTATTTCGAATCCATTACTATCAAATGCATTGGGAGTAAGTAAACCAAACTTTCATATAGGGTTAATTGCTTTTGGATTATTGTATAGTCCTATTTCGTTAATCACAGATTTATTTATGAATATTTTCTCACGTAAGAACGAATATGAAGCAGATAGATTTGCAAAAGAAAATTACAATGGTGAGTATCTTATTTCAGCTCTAAAAAAATTATCTATAAATAATTTAAGCAACTTAAGTCCACATAAAACTTATGTGTTTTTTCATTATTCGCATCCACCGCTTTTAGAGAGAATTAAAGCTTTAAGTTTGTAAAATTAAATTTTTAATAAAATATTCTTTTAAAAAATAAACATATAAAAATCTGAACACCCGACTACTCGGGTGTGAAATAATAAAAAACAAGCCAAACTCCCTCTCTTATGGAGAGGGCTGGGGTGAGGCTTTTTAAACTACACAAATGAAAGCAGAAATAATCACAATAGGCGACGAGATATTAATTGGTCAGATTATAGATAGCAACTCCGCTTGGATTGCACAAGAATTAAACAAAATCGGAATTACAGTTCATCAAATAAGTTCAATTTCTGATAAAGAAGAGCATATTATTGATGCATTAAATCAAGCAAAAGAAAGAGCCGATTTAATATTAATTACAGGTGGTTTAGGTCCCACAAAAGACGATTTAACTAAACATACTTTGGTTAAGTATTTCAACACAAAACTTGTATTTAATGAGCAGGTTCACGAGCAAATTAAGATTCTACTAGCACAACGCAATGTAGAAATGAACAAGCTTAACTCTTTACAAGCCGAATTGCCAGAAAATTGTGAGATAATAAATAATTCTAACGGAACAGCCCAAGGAATGTGGTTTGAGCAAAACAATACATTTTTTATTTCTATGCCAGGAGTGCCTTTCGAGATGAAAAAAATTGTAACCGATGAACTTATTCCAAAATTAAAACGAGAGTTTAAAACCAAATCGGTTTATCACAAAACTGTAATGACACAAGGCATTCCTGAATCTATGCTATCAATAAAAATTAGCGATTGGGAAAACAACCTTCCAAATGGAATTAAACTAGCATACTTACCTCAACCAGGAATGGTACGTCTTCGCCTATCGTGTTCGTGCGAAAACATAAATAAATTTGCAGAAATTATCGAAACTGAAATAAATAAGCTTTACGATATTATTCCAAATGCAATTTTTGGCTTTAACGATATTTCTTTAGAAGAAACTGTTGGGAAATTATTAACCAAAAAAAATAAGACTATTGCCACTGCAGAAAGCTGCACAGGCGGAACTATTGCACAAATGCTTACTGCTATATCAGGAAGCTCTAAATACGTAAGAGGTTCTGTTGTTGCTTATTCTAATGATATTAAAGAAAATATTTTAGGAGTTAAAACAGAAAGTTTAATAAAATACGGAGCTGTAAGTAACCAAGTTGTAGAGGAAATGGCAACAGGAATTCTTAAACTAATGAAATCTGATTATTCTATTGCTGTTTCAGGAATAGCAGGTCCAAATGGAGGAACAAAAGAAAAACCTGTAGGGACAATTCATATTGCAATTGCATCAAAGAATGGCGTTAAATCTCATAAGTTTCTATATGGCGAACATAGAGGCAGAAATATTCGCCGTTCTGCATTAACTGCGCTTAATTTACTCAGGCTAGAAATTATGAATAATTTATAATAAAAAAAGAGCTACAAAAATTGCAGCTCTTTTTTTATTGATTAGAATTATCTACTAAAATAAATTCATATCATCTAAAACTTTCATTACATCTTGAACAGCAGCAGCAGAATTATCAAAATCTTTTTGCTCTGTTTCGTTAAGGTCAATTTCTATAATCTTTTCTATTCCACCTTTACCTAAAATTACAGGAACTCCAAGATATGTATTTTCTACACCATACTCGCCTTTTAATAACGAACAAACTGGGAATACACGTTTTTGGTCTTTCACAATTGCTTCAACCATTTGAGCAGCTGCTGCACCTGGTGCATACCAAGCTGAAGTACCTAATAATTGTACTATTTCGCCACCACCTTTTTTAGTTCTAGTGATAATTGCATCTAATTTATCTGCATCTATTAATTGAGTTACTGGAATACCACCAACTGTTGTATAACGAGGAAGAGGAACCATAGTGTCACCATGTCCACCCATTAATAATGCTTGAATATCTTTAGGAGAAATATTTAATTCTTCTGCTAAAAAAGCACGGTAACGAGCTGTATCTAAAATACCAGCCATTCCGAATACTTTATTTCTATTAACTCCTGCAGCTTTAAAAGCAGCATAAGACATTACATCTAATGGATTAGCAACAATAATAATAATTGCATCAGGAGAATGTTTAATTGCATTTTCTGTTACTTCTTTTACAATTTTAGCATTTGTAGAAATAAGATCATCACGACTCATTCCTGGTTTACGAGGAATACCAGATGTAATAACTACAACTTCTGATCCTGCAGTTTTTGCATAGTCGTTTGTTACTCCTGTTATTCTTGTATCTGATCCAAAAATAGGAGCAGTTTCCCACATATCTAGCGATTTGCCTTCTGCATAATTTTCTTTAATGTCTACAACTACTACTTCGTTGCAAACTTCTCTGTCTGCTAAATAATTTGCGCAAGTTGCACCAACATTCCCTGCACCAACAACGGTTACTTTCATTTTTATTTTCTTTAAATTAACAATCTATTTCAACGCATAAACTTAATGCAAAAATAGTATTCTTACTATTATAAATAGATATTTAAAAACATATCTATCTTATTTAAGGTATAAAAAAAGCTGCATTACACAAATGCAGCTTCTATTTATTTAATATTATTAACTAACTACTGAGCATCAACTACAGCTATAGTTGTCATATCAATAATTTCTCTTACCGAGCTTGCTAATTGCAACACATGAATAGGTTTTCTTAATCCCATAAGTATTGGTCCAATTGCCTCAGAAGATCCAATTTCTTGCATCATTTTATAAGCAATATTTCCTGAACTAAGGTTAGGGAAAATTAAAGTATTTACATCTCTGTTTCCTAATTTAGAGAAAGGATATCTTTCTATACGTAAATCTTTATTCAAAGCGAAATTAGCTTGCATTTCGCCATCAATCATTACATTAGGATGTTTATCATGTAAAATACTAATAGCTTTTGCTGCTTTTGTAGATGTTATATCGCTAGAAGAACCAAAGTTAGAATATGCAATCATAGACATTACAGGATCTACACCAAAAGTTTTAACTGATTCTTCTGTTAATAACGTAATATCAACTAAATCTTCGGCCGAAGGTGAAATATTTACAGTTGTATCAGCAAAGAAATAAGGTCCTTTTTTTGTATTCATAATATACATTCCTGCAATTTTGGTAACGTCATCTCTTTTACCAACTATTTGTAGTGCTGGGCGCATAACATCAGCATATTGTGTTGTTGCTCCCGAAATCATAGCATCAACTTCGCCAGTTTCTACCATTGCTACACCATAATAATTACGATTGTACATTGCGCGCTGTGCATCAACTTTTGAAATACCTCTACGTTTTCTTTTATCGAAAAGTAATTCTGCATACTCGAATCTTTTCTTCTCATTAACAGAACTTGTGCTATCTACTAATTCAATATCCGAAATATCAATACCATTTTCTTCTGCTAACTTGGATGTTCTTTCTGTTTTTCCTAATAAAACAGGTATTGCAATTCCCTCGTCTTTTAATATACGAGCAGCTTGTATAACTTTAAGATTATTTGCATCGCTAAAAACTACACGTTTTGGGTTTGCTTTTGCTTTTGCTGTCATAGTTCGCATAATTGCGTGATCTATTCCCATTCTCTCGCGTAATTGCTCTTTGTATAAATCCCAATCCATTTTTTTAATACGAGAAACTCCAGAGTCTATTGCTGCT
>DAOVTE010000114.1 GCA_030627705.1 Bacteroidales bacterium | reverse complement strand
TTATCCAAACAAAATTATTTGTTGGATTAGGATAAACTGCAATTTCGTCTTTATACGTACTTGTATTATTACCTACGGTTGACATATCTAACTCTACAAGCCAGTAGTCGTAATTAAAAATATTACTACTAGACATATATGTATTTATAGTTTTATCAAAACTAATATTTGATTTAGATTCACCTGCTAATAAAAGGTTCCCATTGTTTATTTCAACAGTTTTTTTAAGTAAATCTTCGAAGCCGCCTCCAATTGTTTTATCCCAAAGATAGTTCCCTAGTGTGTCTATGCAGATAACCCAGTAATCTGTGTAAAAACCACCTCTATTATTTTCTGATTTATCACCAGATATATTAGAATTAGAATCTCCTGATAATAATATTTTTTCATTATTTATTACAGATATTGAATGTAAAAAATCATTTCCACTACCTCCATAAGCTTTATCCCACAAAATATTACCATCATAATCTAATACTGTAAGCCAATAATCAAATAGTCCTTTACTGTTTTGGGTTTTAGTTCCAGAAATATTAGAATTTGAAGTGGAAGCAAGATAATACCTTCTGTTAATGTAGTTAATACCTCCTAATATGTCGTTTCCACTACCGCCTATTGTTTTATTCCACAATATATTGCCATTAATATCAAGTTTAATTAACCAAATGTCGTTACCTCCATAACTATCTTCAGTTTTTTCACCTGAACTATTAGATGCAGAGAAGCCTGATAATAATATATTGTCATCTTCATCGATTATTACTTGTTCTAAATAATCAGAATCAGAACCACCAATAGTTTTATCCCACAAAACATTACCAATACTATCTATACACACAATCCAGTAATCATTAAACCCTCTAGAGGTATCTGTTTTATTACCCGATGATCCAGATAAAGACGTTCCAGCTAGAATAAATTTATTATTGTTTATTTTAACTATTTGTTTTGCTTCGTCCCATTTATTACCACCATAAACCTTTTGCCACAATATATTTCCTTGTCCATCTAATTTATAAAGCCAATAATCACATACGCCTATTGTATCTTCAGTCTTTTCTCCAGATATTGGAGAAAATGAAGTCCCAAAGCATAAAAAATTAGAATTGTTAACTTCAACTGTAGATTTAATATAATCTCCACTACTACCGCCTATGGTTTTTTGCCAAATAATATTTAGATTTGAGTCTAGCATTAATATCCAATTATCATCAAATCCTCTACTTGTATCAGTTTTTATACCCGAGTTTGAGGAGGAGGAGCAGCCCGAAATTAAATAATTACCATTGCTTACTTTTGTAATATCAGAAAACACTTCATCACTATATCCTCCAAATCCATTTTGACTATATTGGGAATAAATATTATGATGAAATGTAAATGTTATTAATATAAATATAAATATTTTCATGAGAACTCCCTTTATTTAATGGTCTGAATACTTAATGTAGAACCATCGTTAAAAGTAAATAAAATTAATGAATCTTTATTATCCATTATTATATTATTTTTGTTGTTTTGATAATACCAAAAAATAAATAACTGCAATAATGCCTAAAGATAAATTAAGACGTATACTTTTATACTCTGATAAAAATATAAAGCATAAAACTATTGCGTATTTAAATCAGCATCCAGAGGAAATAAAAGAAATAATAAAAATGTCTTTCGGAGATGTTCAGCCAGAAGGTTGGCGTTCTGCTTGGGTATTGTCTGAGCTTATAAAAAAGGACAAATCAGTAATAAAAAATCAAAATGAATTTATAGAAAAAATAATCGATAAACTAGATAAGTTTAACTCGCCTGGGCAAATTAGAGAGTTTTTAAAAGTGATACTTATGTTCGATATTTCTGAGAAACATATGGGTAAGTTAATATCTTTAAGTTTCGATTGGTTATTGCAAGTAGATGCAGACAAGTCGTTTAAGGTGCATGGAATGCAAATTATATATAATTATTCTAAACAAGAACCCGATTTATTAATAGAATTAAAGTTAATTCTCGAAGAATTAGTCACATACGAATCTCCAGGAGTAAAGTGTAGGGCATCAAAAATTTTAGCTAAAATATAAAGTATTAGATAAAAATTATTTACTTTTGATTAAAATTAAAGAAATATGGATTTATCAGTAAATTATCTAGGATTAAAATTAAAGAATCCAATAATAGTTGGCAGTTCAGGATTAACAAATTCTGTAGAAAAAATTAAAGATTTAGAGAAGAATGGTGCGGGAGCAGTTGTTCTAAAGTCTCTTTTCGAAGAGCAAATAAATTATGAATCTAACACTGCCGAGGCACAAAATCAATTTGATTATCCAGAAGCATTAGACTACATAAAAGTTTATGCTAAAGAAAATAGTATTGGCGATTATCTAACGTTAATTACAGAAAGTAAAAAAGCTGTAACTATACCAATTATTGCTAGTGTAAATTGCATTTCTAATGGCGAATGGATGAGCTTTGCAAAGAGAATTGAAATTGCAGGAGCAGATGCTCTAGAACTTAATATATCATTATTGCCTTCGGATGTTTCTAAAACAAGTGCCGAAAACGAAAAAGTATATTTCGATATTATAGAAAAAATTAATACGGTTGTTGATATACCTGTTGCCTTAAAAATGAGTCATTATTCGGCAGGCTTAACAAATTTAATTCAAAAATTATCTTGGACTAAAAAAGCAAATGCCTTTGTATTATTCAATAGATATTATAACCCAGATATTGATATAGATACACTAAAAATTACATCTTCGGGTGTATTTAGTAGATCAGAAGATATTGCAGCATCTTTACGTTGGGTTGCTTTATTATCTGGTAAAATTGAAACAGATATCGCTGCTTCTACAGGAATACACACTGGCGCAGATGTTATAAAACAAATTTTAGCTGGTGCAACTGTTACTCAAATAGTTTCTTCGCTTTATAAAAATGGAACTTCGCATCTGCAAACAATACTTAAAGATATTGAAGAGTGGATGAACAAAAATAATTACTCAACATTAGAAGATTTTAGAGGAAAAGTAAACTACGAAAATTCTAAAAATTCAGTAGCATTCGAGAGAATACAATTTATGAAATATTTTGGAGGAATTGAGTAAGTTTTAGAACTAAAAAAAAGAATAAATATTAATTGGAAAAAATAAGATGGAAGAATTAAATTGTGTTGTAACGCAGATAATACAAGTATCTCCAATAATGAAGATATTTAGAATTAAGCCAAATGGTTGGCAATTGCCAGAATATAAATCAGGTCAGTTTGTTGCTTTAGCATTACCACCAACTGCTAAAAAATGTGCAGAAGCTACTGAGCATCAAGAAGATATTAGCCCAGATAAAATGGTTAAGAGAGCATATTCTATTGCCTCGTCTTCTTCGCAAGATTATGTAGAATTCTATATTACCCTTGTGCATTCTGGTGCTTTAACACCAAGGTTGTTTAATCTTGAAATTGGCGATAAAATTTGGATGGGTAAAAAAGCAACAGGAATGTTTACTATTGCTGAAATACCAGAAGATCAGAACGTTATTTTAATAGCGACAGGGACAGGAGTTGCACCATATATTAGTATGTTAAGAGCAAATGCATTAAAACGTACGGGTAAAATTATGGTAATTCATGGAGCAGCAAATTCTTGGGATTTAGGTTATTCTTCTGAGCTAAATCTTTTAGAAAGTATGTTCGATAATTTTTCTTATCACCCAACAATTACAGAACCTATGAAAGAACCAGCAGGTTGGTCTGGCGATGTTAGGTTTATTCAAGACATTTGGGAAGATAATATTGTAGAAAAAAGCCTAGGGTTTAGACCTACAGCCCAAGATTCGCATATCTTTTTGTGTGGAAACCCAAAAATGGTTAATGGAATGGTTGAGCACTTAGAAAAAGATGGTTTTGTTGAACATTCTAGACGACAAGAAGGACAAATACACGTAGAAAAGTTTTAAAATATTAATATACTTATTTTTTAAAAGCAGAATCTTATGGTTCTGCTTTTTTATTTACTCAAATTAATATCGTAATTTAGAATATAAATACTTATTTTTTCAGAATTCTATCTTTCCATTTAAAATTACCAATATTACCATAAATACTAATAATTGGAATATAGAATATGTATATTATCTCAATTATAGGTGCTAATATTAGCACATTTTTTATTTTATAAAAACTATTTGTGATAATCAAGAAAACTAAATCTATACTTAACTTTATAGAAAATATAATCACAAAAGGTAAAATATAATTACTATTAATAATAGCAGTTATAAATAATATTGAAACATAAATATTTACAAAAAAAGTAATTAATCCAGAAACAACAATACTGGAATCTTTATAATTCTTGCTCTTAGAAACCCAACGTTTTCGCTGATTAATAAATTCTGAGAAGCTTTTTGCGGCCTGAGTTCTTACAATAGAATCTTTAGATTTAAGAAACATAATTCTGTCAGAATATTTATTTTTTAATTCGTGCATAAAAAAAACATCGTCGCCTGAAGCTACGTTATTATTGTATGCGTCACTAATTTCTAGGTATTTATCTTTCTCAAAAGCTAAATTAGCACCATTGCTATACAGAGCATATTTGTTCGAAATTGCAGCAGCTCCAATAGCATTTAAGCTTAAAAATTCTACAGCTTGTATATTTTCGAATAAAGTCAAGTGCTCAATAATTACAGGAGCAGAGATATAAACAGGTTTGTGTTTCTCGTAGTAATCTGCATAATTTCTAATCCAATTTCTGCCTAAACTGCAATCTGCATCAGTAGCTAATATTAGATTGTGTTTAGATTTGCGAATACCTAAATTTAAAGCTGGTTTTTTTCCATGTCCATTTTCTAGTTTTAAAACCTGAAAGTTACTGTTGATTTTGCAAAATTCATTTGCTTTTTTATATGTATTATCCGTAGAATTATCGTCAATAATTAAAACTTCGAAATTATTAGAATTGTAAGTTTGGGATTTTAAATCTGATAAAATATTTAAAATATTTTCATCTTCGTTTCTTGCTGCAATAATTACAGATAAGTTTATTTGAGAAGAATCCTTAGAAATATATAATGGAATTTTTATCCAACCCAATAAGTAGTATCCAATAAAAGCAATGTAAATTGCACCGACAATTATTGTAATTAATATTTCGATGCTTAAAAAAGTCATATTATGTGTGAACTAGTTAGTTTAACGAACTCATAAATCTACGATAAACAATTTTAAGGAAATTAGTAAAAGAAACACTATCGTTTTTCCACTCAAATTTATTATTAATAAACTCTAATGCTTGATCTAAATTAGAAAAGTTATTTAGCGTTTCTATAGTTTCGTTGTATTTATTGGCATTACCATCGAAAAGATTATTTATATAACCAATCTTATCGTTTAAACTAATAGACGATTTTATATTAGCTATTGGAGCTTCGCCTAATCTCGCGCTTAAATCTTTAGTTTCGTTAAGTTTTGCAATTAAATCGTTTAGCGAATTATCACTACCACCTTCGTATTTCTCCGATACAGTTTGCTTTTCGCTAGTTATTTGTTCTATTAGTTCCTCGTCTTTTATATTAAATGCCACTTCTTCTTTAGAAGTAATATCCTCAGAAGGAAATAATTCTGGCTCTATTACTTTTTCTTCTTCGGTATTTATTATGTTTTTATCAGATTCTACCATTCTTGTAATTTCTTCTATAGAAATATTACTTTCATCTATAAGTTCTTGTTCAAGCGTGTCATTTTCTGTAATAATTACTTTATTAGATTCATTATCTTTTTGAGTAATTTCCTGTTCTGGTTCAAAACTATCGTTTACGATTTCTTCTTTTATGATTTTTGGAGCCTCGTAATTTTCTTTAGTTGTATTATCTAAAACCTCAATAGTACTTGTTTTAACTTCCTCATTATGTTTTAGTTGATATAATAAATCGTATACTTTTCTTGTCTTATCAAGAGCATAGTCAATATCTATTTTTGAAATATTTGATAAATTGTTAAAACTTTCTATCAAATTTTCTAACGATTTAATTTCATTAATTATAAATTGTGAAACTTCTTTTGAATTCATTGTAAAGATTTTAAAGATTAAGCAAAAATAAATAAAGCAAATTAATTATCAGAATTAAATAAGATGTTTCTCGAAAATTCTATAAAAGGCGTAAAAAGAGGTGGTTGGATAGAGGTAATCGCAGGGTCTATGTTCTCTGGAAAAACAGAAGAACTTATTCGAAGATTAAGGCGTGCAGAATTTGCCAAACAAAAGGTTGAAATCTTTAAACCTAAAATAGACATTCGCTATTCTGACGAAGATGTTGTGTCGCACAACGAAAATACTATACGCTCTACACCTGTAGAAACTGCGGCTAATATTCTGCTACTTGCAGCAGATGTTGATGTAATTGGAATAGACGAAGCTCAGTTTTTCGATTTAGGTTTAGTAGATGTATGCAATCAGCTTGCAGACCAAGGGATTAGAGTTATTATTGCAGGTCTAGATATGGATTTTAAAGGAAAACCATTTGGACCAATACCAGCTATGTTTGCTACAGCAGAATACGTTACCAAGGTACATGCTATTTGTATGAGGTGCGGAAACTTAGCGCATTACTCTTATCGTTTAGATGATAGTGAAGAATTGGTTCTGCTAGGCGAAACATCAGAATACGAACCTCTTTGTAGAGAATGCTTTAATAAAGCAAATAAAATTTAGAATGATTTTATAACAATTCTTAGATTCTAATTTATACCTTTATACTTGTAAAAAAATAATATAAATAGATGCAATACGAGATAAGCGAAATAAATAATATATTAAAGGGTACACTCACAAAATCAGTTGATTATAAAATTAGATATTTATTAATAGACAGTAGAACTCTTATTGCTCCAGAAGAAACATTATTTTTTGCAATTACTGGAAAAAGAAATAATGGACATAATTTTATAGAAACATTATATAATAGTAGAGTAAGGAATTTTGTAGTTTCTGAGCTACCAAAAAATATTAATGATTTTGTCGATGCAAACTTTATTTTAGTAGAAGATACATCAAAAGCACTGCAAGAACTTAGTATACATCATAGATTAAGATTTAATATTCCTGTTATTGGTATTGCAGGTAGCAACGGAAAAACAATTATTAAAGAATGGATATACGATTTACTAAGCCAAGATAGATCGGTTGTAAGGAGTCCACGTTCGTTTAATTCGCAATATGGAGTGCCACTTTCGGTATGGTTGCTAACCGAAAATACAGAAATTGCAGTTTTCGAAGCAGGAATCTCTAAGCTAGACGAGATGTCTAAGCTTGAAAAAATTATTAAACCAACCATTGGAATAATTACAAACATAGGAGAAGCGCATCAAGAAAATTTTATAGATTATAGACATAAGATATCCGAGAAATTAAAACTTTTTCAGAATTGCAAAACACTAATATATTGTAGAGATCATCAATTAATAGAAACACAAGTTCAGGTAGATTCGCAATACACAAATTGCGAGTATTTAACTTGGTCAACAAAATATCCAGCAGATTTATTTGTTAATAAAATTAATAAACAAGAAAATTCTACGAGTATATCTGCAAAGTTCAATAATAAAGAAATTAATATAAATATTCCTTTTGTTGATGATGCATCGGTAGAAAACTCAATACATTGTTGGTTGCTAATGCTACATTTAAATTATAACGCTGATAATATTTCGAGATTATTCAATAATCTATCGCAAGTAGCAATGCGATTAGAATTAAAAGAAGGTAGAGATAATTGTACAATAATTAATGATAGTTATAACTCAGATATCAGCTCGCTAAATATTGCATTAGATTTTTTAAATCAGCAAAAACAACAAAAAAATAAGACAGTAGTTTTATCAGATATATTGCAATCGGGGAAAGATATAACAGCACTTTACAGTGAGGTTTCCGATTTATTATCGCAAAAGAAAATAGATAGATTAATAGGTATAGGAAAAGACATTAAATCTCAAGCAAATTTATTTAAACTAAAATCTTGCTTTTTCGAATCTACCGAAGAGTTCCTTAGTACAATCCCTAAGTTCGAAAACGATATTATTTTACTTAAAGGAGCCAGAAAATTCGAGTTCGAGAAAATATCAAATACTTTGCAGCAAAAAGTTCACGAAACAGTTTTAGAAATTAATTTAAATTCTGTTGTAGATAATCTAAATTATTATAAATCGCAGCTTAACAAAGACGTGCAGTTAATGGTAATGGTAAAAGCATTCTCATACGGAAGCGGAATGTACGAAATAGCAAATCTACTGCAATATCACCACGTAGATTATTTAACCGTAGCTTTTGCCGATGAGGGTGTAGAACTAAGAAAAGCAGGAATTTCGTTGCCAATTATGGTTATGAATCCAGAAAAATATAGCTTCGATGCCCTAATAAAATATAGATTAGAACCTGAGATTTATAGCTTTTCTGTACTAAACGAATTTTACGACGCCATTCGCAAAAATAGTTTGGTGATGTACCCTGTGCATTTAAAAATTGATACAGGAATGAAACGCTTAGGTTTCGAAGAAGAAGAAATAGACGAGCTGATAAAAAATTTAGAAACTAAGCCAGAATTTAAGATCAAAACAATTTTTTCGCATTTGGTTGCTAGCGACGATGCACAGCACGATACATTTACGCAAAATCAGTTTTATAAATTCGATAGAATTACCAAAAAAATAAAAAGTATTTTCGACTATAAAATACTAATACATATTTTAAATTCTTCGGGAATAGAAAGATTTAAAAATGCACAATACGATATGGTTAGGTTGGGAATTGGTCTATATGGTTTTAGTCCAAATAATCAAAATAAACTAAAGAATGTAAGCGTTCTAAAAACAGTAATATCGCAAATAAAAACAGTTAAAGCAGGAGATTCTATTGGTTACAATCGTAAAGGAATTGCCGAAAAAGACATTAAGATTGCAATTTTGCCAATTGGCTACGCCGATGGATTAAACCGTAAATTAAGCAATGGTAAAGGCGAGCTATCTGTAAACGGAAAGCTTGCAAAAATTATAGGTAATATTTGTATGGATATGTGTATGATAGACATTACAAACATAGAAGCAAAAGAAGGCGATAGAGTAATAATATTTGGTAACGAGAATCCAGTTTACAAAATGGCAGATGCTCTAGGAACAATTCCTTACGAAATTCTAACTAGCATTTCGCAAAGAGTAAAAAGGGTTTATTTTCATGAGTAAACAGAGAGTGTTCTAATTAAATATAAATAATAGTAAGATGCACTACTGGGTTTTATTGTGGTGTTGTGTATAACCTAAGAAAACGAACAAATGACAGAATTAGAATTAATAATT
>DAOVTE010000019.1 GCA_030627705.1 Bacteroidales bacterium | reverse complement strand
TACGACTCTAATAATTGTGTTGTAAATATGCCTAACGATAAACTTGTAGTTATGCAAGGATTAGACGACTATATTGTTGTAGAATCGAATAATACTCTACTTATTTGCAAAAAGCAAGACGAGCAGAAAATACGTCAGATCGTTAATGATGTGAAAATAAATAAAGGAAATGATTTTGTTTAGTTAAAAAATATATACTACAATTAAAGCATTAATAATTACATACTATTGGCCACCAAGTGGAGGCCCTGGAGTTCAAAGATGGTTAAAATTCACAAAATTTTTTCCAGAATACGGAATAACACCGTATGTGTTAACTGTTGAGAAAAATAAATCTTCGTATCAAATAGTAGATAAGAGTTTAGAAAAAGAAGTCTCTAAAGATTTAAAAGTTTACACTGCAAAAACTAATGAACCTTTCGAACTTTACAAAAAAATAACTGGTAAAAAAGAAATACCATATTCTGGTTTTGTAAATGAAAGTAAGCCATCGTTTACTCAAAAAGCATCACGGTTTATACGAGGAAACTTCTTTATCCCAGATGCCAGAATAGGTTGGAATAAATACGCATTTAAAAAAGCTTGCGATATTATTGAACAAGAAAAAATTGATGTTGTAATTACGACAAGTCCACCTCATTCTTCGCAATTAATAGGTCTAAAACTTAAACAAAAATATAAGATAAAGTGGATTGCAGATATTAGAGACCCTTGGACTGATATTTATTATTACAAAGAGCTGTTACATACGTCTTTAGCAAAAAAAATAGATAATAAATACGAAAGGGATGTATTAATAAATGCTGACAATGTAATTGTAGTAAGCAAAGATATTAAACGACTATTTTCTAAAAAGTCTGAAGCAATTAATCCTGATAAGATTACTATCATTCCTAACGGATACGACGAAAATGATTTCTCGCAAGATATAAAAGCAAATAATGAATTTACAATAACATATACAGGAACAATTGCTGAAAGCTACAATATTAAAGGGCTAATTTCTGCTTTAGAAGAAATAATCAAAATTCATCAATTAAGACTAGTTTTTGTAGGAAAAATTGCTGAAAGTATTAAAAATAAATTTATTAATTCGAAAATAAATGAAAGCGTAAAATTTATTGGTTATAAGCCTCATTCAGAATCAATAAAATATTTATTACAAAGCACAATATTATTGCTAGTAATTCCTGAATTAGAGAATAATAAAGGAATACTTACAGGCAAATTATTTGAATATTTAGCATCAAGAAAACCAATATTAAATATTGGACCAACCGATGGAGATGCTGCAGAAATTATTAATTATTGCGCAGCAGGAAGCACATACAATTATACTAATAAAGATGGTATAAAAGACTTTATACTTAATGTAATTAACGACAATAAAAATATTATTCCACTTGGTAATGCTGTAGAATTCTCTAGAGAAAACCTAAGTAAAAAGTTTACCCAAATTATTAAAAAATTATAAGATATGGGATACGTTAAACCAAAAAAAAGGTTAGGTCAGCATTTTTTAACCGACGAAAATATTGCATATAAAATAGTAAATGCATTAAGTAAGAATAATAATGTTCTAGAAATTGGAGCTGGAACAGGTATGCTAACAAAATATTTAATTGACAATAAAAATATTAGCCTAAAACTTATAGAGATAGATAGAGAATCTGTAGAATATTTAGCAAACAATTACCCTCAGTTAAAAGACCAAATTATAGAATTCGATTTTCTTAAAATCAATATTTCAGATTTATTTAATAACGAAAGCCTATCTATTATTGGGAACTTCCCATACAATATATCTTCTCAAATTTTCTTTAAAGTTATAGAGAATAAAAACCTTGTTGATGAAGTTGTATGCATGATACAAAAAGAGGTTGCAGAAAGAATTGCATCTTCAAACGGAAATAAAGCTTATGGAATCTTAAGTGTATTTCTTCAAGCATTTTATGATATTGAGTATTTATTTACTGTAAGCGAAACCGTTTTTAATCCACCACCAAAAGTTAAATCTGCTGTTATAAAATTCACTAGAAACACTAGAAAAGAATTAGATTGCAACGAAAAATTATTCTTCAAAATAGTAAAAGTTGGTTTTAATCAAAGACGAAAAATGCTTAGAGGTTCACTAAAATCTATTATTGGTAAAAATATCATCGAACATGAATTTATGACTAAACGACCAGAACAATTATCTGTAGAACAATTTATAGAGCTTACTAATGTTATAGAAGAAATAATATAATGCAAAATTTGATAGACATACAAAGCATAACACAAAATGTTAATATTGAGCTTGTAGCTAAACAAATTGTAGAAGGATTTATTACAGGATTACATAAAAGTCCTTTTCATGGTTTCTCTGTAGAATTTGCCGAACATAAAATTTACAATAAAGGAGAATCTATAAAACATATAGATTGGAAACTTTTTGCCAGAACAGATAAGCTCTTTACAAAACAATACGAAGAAGAAACAAATTTAAGATGCCATATTGTTGTAGATAATTCCTCATCTATGCTATATCCTTATAACGAAAAAGGTAAAAAAAATAAACTTGTTTTTTCTCTTTATGCTGCTGCTGCACTAATAAACCTTATGCACAAACAAAGAGACGCTGTAGGCCTAACGCTTATCTCTGATAAAATTGAAGTTCATACACCAACAAAAAGCTCTCGTTCGCACTTAAAAAGATTATTTTTCGAATTATCTAAACAATTAATAAATGTTGATAAAAATAAAATATCAAATATTGCAGAAAATCTACATTATATTGCAGACAATTCACATAAACGTTCATTAATAATAATGTTTAGCGATATGTTTGACTCAGATAATAGCGAAATAATCTTTAGAGCATTACAACATTTAAAACACAAAAAACACGAAGTAATAATCTTTCATACAATTGATAAACAGAATGAAATTAACTTCAATTTTAATAATCGCCCGTATAAATTTATTGATTTAGAAACACAGGAAGAATTAAAACTAAACCCAAACGATATAAGACATAATTATAAACAGCTTGTAAATAAATATTTTAGTGATATTAAACTTAAATGCTCGCAGCTTAAAATAGATTTAATAGAGGCAGATATAAATGGGGATTTTAACAATATCCTTATACCGTATTTGTTAAAAAGAAAAAGGCTTTATTAAATATTTACAGAACTAAGGTGTTAATAAAACAGTAAAAAAATTAATTTATAAAATATTGAACATTATAAAATATTTAACGTAAACTATTAAAATTAAACATACAATAAATTATTTACTTTATGGAACGAATAATTATCCCAATTGATTTTTCAGGTGACTCAATAAATGCATTAGAACATGCGATAAAGTATGCTAATAATGCAAATGCCGAATTAAGAATGATTCATGTAAAGAAAAGCCTAAAATACGATGAGCCCTTTCAATTTAAAGACTTCGACTCTACTTTAGGAAATTCTATTGAAGACTTTTTCGAGATGTTAATTGAGAAATACAAGCCACATATAAAAACAAAGATAGACTACAAAATACGTGTAGGTAAAGTATATAAAGAAGTATGTAACCAAGCAAAATACGACGATTCTGATTTAATAATATCAGGTTCGCATGGAGGTTCTGGATTCGAAGAGTATTGGATAGGAAGTAATGCATACAGAATAGTTATGAATGCTCCTTGCCCAGTAATTACAGTGCGAAATGGCTATACAGTAAGAGAAGTTAAAAAAATAATTCTACCCATTGATATATCTAAAGGATCACGCAAAAAGATTCCTTTTACTATTGAACTTGCCAAGATATTTAATGCCGAAATACACGTTATTGGTGTTAGAGAAACAGATAGGCCAAGAGTAAATCAAAAACTGATTAGATATTCGGAACAAGCTAAAAAAGCTATAGAAAGCAATAATATTGTTTGTAAAACAGACCTGCTTTTAGGCGATAATCACTCAGATACTATTATTGAATATGCAAAAAAAGAAGATGCACAATTAATTTCTATTATGACAGAGCAGGCCGAAAGCGCATTAAATATTTTTGTTGGCAAATATGCTCAACAGATGATAAATAATTCGCCAATTCCAATGTTAAATACCAGAAATAATTACTAGAACTTTATTTTGTTTAATTCTATAAAAAAATAAGCTTGCAACTAACTATTAATTATCATTACAGTTTCTCTTTAGTTTATAATCATAATATCTTTCAACAATAATGGTTAGGTAGATATATAATAGCGCAACAAAATATTGCAGAAAAGATTTTCTTTGGTTTCTAATAAATAATATTGACATTAATTTTTATAGTTTCTACCAAAGTGAAGAAATCTCTACATAAATCAGTAGATTTCTCCACAAGGTCGAAATGACAAACTAACCAAAATAAATAACATTCCCTCGCAGGAGGGAAACTAGATTTTACAAGAATAAAAAAACTAGATACACACTTTCTTGTGTATGAAGTAATAATATTAGAATAAAAGAAGTTTTAACCTAAAACAAGTAGAGGTAAAAAATAATAATTAGGTAAAACATTTATGTAAATTTAATAAAAACAAAAAAAATCATCACATTTGTAAAAAAATATACGAATATGAGATTATTAATAATAGCTTTATTTCTGATATTAAATTCAACATTTTTGTTCTCTCAAACAAATAATAAAGATATTTTTTATGAAATAGTTTCATATAAATCAGGTCAAGGAAGTATATCAATAGTTCAAAGCTCTCATATTAAAGATATTGTAAATATGCATGTTGAGGGATCCACATTAAAAAAAGGTATTTCGGGTTATAGAATTCAAGTTTATTCTGGTTCGTCAAAATCTGCAAAAAACAATGCCCTACAAATTATTTCTAATTTTAGAACAAACTATAAACATGTTGAGCCTCACTTGTCGTATAACGAGCCTAATTTTAAAGTAAGAGTTGGTGATTTTAGAACAAAATCAGAAGCATTAAAGTTTATGAAAGAAATTAAGAATAAATATAATACTGCATTCATAATTCAAGATTTTATAGATTTTCCAAAAATTTATTAATTGGATAATAAATATACAATATTAGAATTAACAGATATTGCAAAAGAAATACGCAAAGATATTTTACTTAGTATTTCTGAAGCAGGATCTGGGCATACAGGTGGCTCTTTGGGTTTGGCTGATGTTTTCACAAGTTTATATTTTAATATATTAAATCATAATCCACAAAACCCAAATTATAATAACCGAGATAGATTAATTTTATCAATAGGGCATGTAGCACCTGTATTATATGCTGCACTTGCCAATGCTGGATACTTTAGCAAAAGTGAACTTCTGAGCTTACGAAAATTAGGAACAAGATTACAAGGTCATCCAGGAAAAAATCACAATTTACCAGGCATAGAATTATCATCAGGCTCGTTAGGGCAAGGGTTATCAATTTCTGTTGGATTAGCATTATCTGCAAAATCAGATAAAAAAAAATGGAAAGTTTATACTATTCTTGGCGACGGAGAATTACAAGAAGGTTCTATATGGGAAGCAGCTATGAGTGCTGCTCATTATAAATTAAACAATTTAATAGCCTTAGTAGACAGAAATCACGTTCAAATAGACGGCCAAACAAATAAAGTTATGGATATTGAACCTCTTGCTGAAAAATGGAAAGCTTTTGGTTGGAATGTATTAAACTGCAACGGAAATAATATTGCAGAAATTATTGATACATATAAAATAGCAAATAGCGAAAAAACAAAACCTACAGTAATAATTGCAGAAACAGTTATGGGTAAAGGTGTACCCGAAATTGAGGGTAATTATTTATGGCACGGAAAAGCACCATCAAAAGAACAAGCAAAATTATTTATTAATAGTCTAAGATAAATTTTTTATTAGTAAATTTTATTTATAAATTTGTTTAGATATTAATGCCTTAAATTCAAAAATGAGTATTAAACAATACATAAGTGATTTATTATTTCTTTACGATGTAGTTATTATTCCCGATTTTGGTGGTTTTGCTTCTAGTTATCGCGATGCTGAAATAAGTAATAATAGTTTTCTTCCTCCATTTAAGGACATAATGTTTAATGCCGATCTTAAAGCTAACGATGGCATACTGCTTACTAGTATTGTTAAAAACGAAGGTATAGAGCAATATCAAGCAATTGAAAAAATAAGAGAGTTTGTAAAGCAAATGAATAATGATTTGCAAGCAAAAGAAACAATAGTATTCGATGGAGTAGGTTCTATAAAATTAGGAAAAGAAGATAAAATATTTTTTGAACCTGATAATTCTGTTAATTACTTAATAGAAGCGTATGGACTGTCATCGTTCAACTCTCCCCTAGTAAATAGCGATGAACTAAGTTTGAATAATAAAGAAACAATAAAATTACTATTATTGCATAGATATACAAAAAGACTAGCTGTAGGGTTACCATTGGCATTAGCTTTAACGCTGATACCTTTAAAAAGTAACTTTATTAAGAATTTTAGCTCATTAAATATTTTTCCTTCTTACACAAATGAACAACCTTTAGATAACTTTGATACAACAGGAAATTCTAATTCTGTAGAGAATGCTATTGATGAACTTACTAATAACAGAAATGCTTTATATACTGATAACGTTAGCAATGATGAAGTAAATAAGAAGCACAAAGTTGAATTAAATAAGGAACTTAAGCCAAACAAAGCTATTGTAAAAGAAGAATCTGTTGTAGAACCAGAACATAAAGTTAAAAAAGCAGAAAAAATAGTTATAAAGACAATTGAGTCTGCAAATAAAAGGTATTGTTTAATTGTTGGTAGTTTTAGCACTAAATCTAACGCAAAAAAGCAAATAAATAATCTAAAGAACATTGTTTCTGATGCTACAATATTAGAAAAAAATGGAAAATATAGAGTAGTTGCCCAATCTTTCGAAAAAAGAACAGATGCAAAACTAAAAGCAAAAAAACTCAAGAAACTTCATAAGATTTCATCTTGGATTCTTGATAGTAAGTAGTATTTTAAAAATCACTCAACTCTAACCAGCGCATTTCTTTTTCATCTAATTCTTCAATAATAATGTTTAATCTTTTAGAAAACTCTATTATTTTGTCTACAGGAGTTGAAGACTTAGATAATTCTATTTCCAATTCTATTTTTTCATTTTGTAGCTTCTCCAGTTCTTTATCTAAGTTCTCTAGTTCTGTTTTTTCTTTGTAGGATAGTTTTGTTTTTACAGTATTTGTAGACTTTTCTTTTTCCTTTTTTTCTTGTTTAGGTTTCGCCTGAACTGCTCGTTTTCTTGGAATTAGAACCTCGTTTCTATACTGAGAATAATTACCTGCAAATCCTGATATTTTTGCTTCACCTTCAAAAATTAATAAGTGATTTATAATATTATCCATAAAATACCTGTCGTGCGAAACAATTATTAAAGAGCCCTGAAAATCATGCAAATACTCTTCTAGTATATGCAGAGTCATAATATCTAAATCATTTGTAGGCTCGTCAAGAATAAGAAAATTAGGATTCTTCATTAAAATTGTCATTAGATACAATCTTCGCTTTTCGCCCCCTGATAGTTTTTCTACAAGTGTTTGTTGCATTGGAGGAGTAAACAAAAAGAACTGTAAAAACTGCGAAGCCGAAACTTTGTGTCCTCCTTTTAATCTTATATACTCTGCAATTTCTTTAATAACATCTATTACCCTTTTGCTCTTGTCAAATTTAATACCATCTTGTTGATAGTACCCAACAACAACAGTATCGCCAAAATCTACTTGCCCTTTATCTGCTTTAATAATATTGGTAAGTATATTTAATAATGTAGATTTTCCGCTACCATTTTTGCCAATAACTCCAATTTTATCACCCTTTGTAAAATTAAGCGAGAAATCTTCCAGTATTTTTTTATCACTAAAACTTTTATAAAGGTGTTTAATATTTAATACCTTTTTACCTAGCCTTGTTGTTTCTACATTTAATCTAATATCTAGATCTTGTGCTTTACCTTTTGCTTTTTCTTTTAAATCGTAAAATGCATCTACTCTATATTTTGCTTTTGTTGTTCGTGCCGATGGTGTTTTATTAACCCAATCTCGTTCTTTTTTTAATTGATTTCTAGCTTTTGAAAGTTCTGCATTTTGGTTTAATATTCTTTCGTAACGTTTATCTAAATAGTATGAATAGTTCCCATTGTATGTATATAGAGTTTTATCTTCTAATTCTATAATTCTATCGCAAACTCTATCTAAGAAATATCTATCGTGTGTTACCATCAACAAAGTTGTGTTTGTTGTTTTTAAATATGATTCTAACCACTCTATCATTTCTAAATTTAGATGATTAGTAGGCTCATCTAATATCAATAAATCGAGATCGTTTATTAATACATTTGCCATTGCTAAACGTTTTTTCTGACCACCAGAAAGCTCCGATATCTTTTGATCAAAATCTATAATGCTAAGCATTTCTAATATTTGTTTAACCTTAACTTCGTAGTCCCAAACACCTTTTTGATCCATTTGATTCATTACCTCAGCTAACTTATTAGAGTCATTAGAGTGAATTAATCTCTCATATTCTTTTATTAGATTTACTATATCGCTTGATGATGAAAAAACTTCTTCTAAAACTGTTTTTGTTTCGTTAAATTGAGGGTTCTGCTCTAAAAAACCAACTTTCAGATCATTCCTGTATGCAATCTGCCCACCGTCTGGTTCATCTTTTAAAGTAAGAATATCTAATAATGATGATTTTCCTGCTCCATTTTTTGCAATTAGGGCAATTTTTTGCCCTTTATGTATGCTTAACGATAAATTCTCGAATAAAATTAAATCACCAAAAGATTTTGATATTTTTTCTGCTTGTAATAGACTAATCATTTAAACTTAAATTATAATTCGTAAATTTATGTAAATTTTAAGTATAGTTCTATAAATCAAAGTTTAATATTATTTTTTTATTAACTTTATTTTTTTAAAAAGTATATGAAATTAAACATCATAAAAGAAAATAGTCTAATTGCAATTCGTTCTGTTAGATCCAATTCTATGCGAACCATACTAACTATTCTAATTATTGCATTTGGAATTATGTCATTGGTAGGTACATTAACGGCTATTGATTCTATTAAAGGTTCATTAACTAATCAGTTTACAAGTATGGGAGCCAATTCTTTTAAAATTGAAAGTTATACTTTAAAGATAAAAGTTGGAAATGGTGCTAGGCGAGTAAGATACGAAGAAATTACTTTTGATCAAGCTAATGAATTTAAAGAACGATATTATTTTCCTGCATTAATTTCATTATCAATAAATGCCTCTGGTAGTGCAATCGCAAAATATAAATCTGAAAAAACTAATCCTAATGTACCTGTTATTGGAACAGATGAAAATTATACTTTTATTTCTGGTCAAGAAATAAAAAAAGGTAGATTCTTTACAAAACAAGAAGTTAATAATTACAGAAATATTGTAGTTATTGGTTCTCAATTATCAAAAACATTGTTCGATAAAGATAACCCATTAGATAAAGTTATTTCAGTTGGTAATATTAAATATAAAGTTATTGGCGTACTAAAATCTAAAGGTGCAAGTATGGAAGGTAATATTGATAACGCTATTATTTTACCTGTAACTAGAGTGCGTCAAGATTTTTTATTTGGTAATTCCTCGTATACAATCAATGTATTACCAGAAGATAATTTATCTGTAGAAAGGGCAATAAGCGAGGCCGAAGGAATTTTCAGAATTATTAGAGGTATAAAATTAGAAGACGAAAGTAATTTCTCTGTTTATAAAAGCGACAATTTAGCAAAGATGTTATTAGAAAACATTAAATATGTTACTATTGCTGCAACTTTAATAGGAATAATTACACTTTTAGGAGCAGCTATAGGGCTTATGAACATTATGCTTGTTTCTGTATCAGAGAGAACTAAAGAAATAGGAATACGTAAAGCAATAGGGGCAAACTCTACAACAATAAAACAGCAATTTTTATTCGAGGCAATAATTATTGGTCAGTTTGGAGGTATTTTAGGGATTATTTTTGGAATAACAATGGGAAATGCCGTATCACTTCTTACAAGCGGCGATTTTATTATTCCATGGATTTGGATTGTTGGAGGCGTTATTCTATGTTTATTTGTAAGTATTATTGCAGGCTTAATGCCTGCAGTAAAAGCTTCTAGATTAGATCCAATAATTGCTTTAAGATATGAATAGGTTATTTAACACTAATCTTTAACCTCTAAAACTGCAATATTTTCTACGTGATGTGTGTGCGGAAACATATCTACAGGCTGAACTAATGTAACTTTATATTTATCACTTAACAGATCAATATCTCTGGCTTGTGTTGCAGGATTACAACTAACATAAACAATTCGTTTTGCCATAGCATGCAGTAATGCCTTAACTACATTCGTATGCAAGCCTGCTCGTGGAGGATCCAAAATTATAATATCTGGTTTACCTTTTTCGTCAACAAAATCTGATGTAAGCAAATCCTTTATATCACCTGCATAAAATTCTGTATTTGTAATTTTATTAATATTCGAATTTATTTTTGCATCTTCTATTGCTTCAGGAACATATTCTAAACCTATTACTTTTTTTGCATTATCTGCAATAAAATTTGCAATAGTTCCTGTGCCCGTGTACAAATCGTAAACAACATCTTCGCTTGTAATATCAGCATATTTTTTTACGTGCTCGTATAAATTCAATGCTTGTTCTGAATTGGTTTGATAAAATGATTTTGGTCCAATTTTAAATTTAAGTTCATTCATTCTCTCAAAAATAAAATCATTGCCTTTAAATAATTTAATATCTTGATCTAGAATTGTATCGTTTCTCTTTTCATTAATTACATACATAAGTGATGTTATTTCAGAAAATTTATCAGAAATATGATTTAATAAGCCATTAATTTTTTCAGTATCATTTTCGTGAAAAGAAAAAATTATCATTAAATCCCCAGTTGTAGAAGACCTAATAATAAGGTTTCTTAATAAACCTACTTGCTCTCTTAAATCGAAAAATGTGAGATTATTATTTTCAGCATAGTCTTTAACTGCTAACCTAATTTCGTTAGACGGTGATTTTTGCAAGAAACACTCTTTAATATCAACAATTTTATCAAACATTTTAGGGATATGAAAACCCAAAGCATTAGGATTTGTTATTTTACCCTCAATTTCAATTTCCTCGGTTGTAAGCCAACGCTTATTAGAAAATGTGTATTCAAGTTTATTTCTATAATACTCTGTTTTTTCCGATTTTAAAATTGATTTTACTTCTGGAAAATCAAACTTACCTAATCTTGAAAAATTATCAAATATTTGTTTTTGTTTAAAATTTACTTGCTCATCATAAGGTAAACTTTGCCATTTACAGCCTCCACAAACTCCAAAATGTTCACAAAAAGCATCAATTCGCAAACTAGAATATTTATGAAATTTCACTGCTCTACCTTCTAAATAAGACTTTCTTTTTCGAGTAATTTGCACGTCAATTATATCTCCAGGAATTACACCTGTAATAAAAATTACTAAATCGTTGTGTTTTGCAATTGCCTTTCCTTCAGATGCTATCTCTAATACTTCTAGATTCTCGTAAATCTTATATTTGTTTCTATTTCTTCTTCCCAATTTTTTTAATTTTAAATTATTTGTGTTTCTAAATTTATTTTTTTACAGATTTATAACTTTAGGTTAATAATAATACAAAATAATAGTAGTAGCTACAAAACCAAGAATATAACCTAAACCCACCTGTAGTATATTGTGTTTTTTAAGGTATAATCTCGCACTACCTACTACCCCTGCGATAATTATTGAAATAAACAACAAAATTTGTGTATCTAAATTAAATCTAAAAGAAATACCAATAATTAACGCTGAAACACCTCCTATTCCGACAAGGTGAGCAGATATTTTCCATCTGGATGTGATAATCATGGTTAACATTACAGAAACAAACGACGATAATAAAAATATCTTAAATAAATATGCTATTGGCAAATCTCTTACTAGATAAAATGTTAAGAAAAAGAATGCAGAAGTTATTAGCAAAGGAATATTTCTTTCTTTAATTGTATCTAACTCGAAAGATGATATTTTTTTATAAAAATACAAAAAAGATATAAATAAAATAGGTAACATAAATGTACCTAAGAATGTAATGGTATACAAAAAGTTTTTTTGTTCATTTGGCATTAATTGTAGGTACGTGCCAGAATTAAATACTATAAATATTCCTATTGTTGGCATTAACAAAGGGTGAAATAAAAAAGATATTACCCTAAAAAATGATTTTATTAGTAGATTCATTATAATTCTTTTCTTAACCTTCCAACTGGTATCTTTAATTGCTCGCGATATTTTGCTACAGTTCGTCGTGCAATTGGATAACCTTTATCTTTTAGCAGTAGCGAAAGTTTGTCGTCGGTTAAAGGTTTTTTCTTATCCTCTTCAATAATTACTTCCTGTAGTATTTTTTTAATTTCTTTTGTTGAAATTTCTTCACCTTCTTCATTCATTATACCTTCAGAGAAAAATGATTTTAATTTTTTTACACCAAATTCAGTTTGAATATATTTACTATTACTAACTCTAGAAATAGTAGAAATATCCAGATCTGTGATTGCAGCAATATCCTTTAAACGCATAGGCTTAAGCTTGGTTTCGTCGCCTTCTAAGAAATATTGATGTTGATATTTTATTATAGCCTCTATGGTATGCATTAAGGTCTGCTCTCGTTGTTTTATTGCATCTATAAACCACCTTGCAGAATCCATTTTTTGCTTAACAAATGTAGCCCCTTTTTTTTGATCTTTCGTTTGCTTTTTTTGCACAGAAATCTCGGTAAGCATATTTGTATAATATTTACTTAATCTAAGCTCAGGTGTATTTCTAGAATTTAATGTAACATATAATTCTCCATCGTTATTTTCTAGAACAAAATCTGGAGTAACTACAGCTATATTTTTTGTGGCTGAATTACCTGATGAATTACCTGGTTTAGGATTGAGCTTAATTATTTCTTCTATTGCTTGTTTAATGTCATCTTCGGAAATCTCTAATTGCTTAATTATTTTTTGATAATGTTTTTTAGAAAACTCTTCGAAGTAATCACTCAGTATTTCTTCAGCTACTTTAGTATAGAAAGTCTTTTTTTCTTTTCGTCTAAGCTGAATCAAAAGGCAATCTGCCAAACTTTCTGCACCAACGCCTACTGGGTCGAAATTTTCTTTTATAACTTCCAGAACTTTAGAAACATCTTCAGATTCAACATTCAAATTTTGTTTAAATGCCAAGTCATCTGCAACACTATCTAATTCCCTACGAATATAGCCATCATCATCTAAAGTGTCAATTAAAAATCTAGCAATTTGTTTTTCATTTTCATTAAAATCTTGTAAAAGTAATTGTGATCTTAAGAGTTCCCTATAAGATGTCTCGGCGGCTTGTATTATTGGTTTTGCTTTATCGTCTTTTGAATAATTATTTGCTTTTAATTTATAGCTAGGCGTTTGGTCTTCTTCGTTAATATAATCGTCTAATGTAAACTCATCATTATTATTACTATTCTCTAATTCCTCATCATTATCTAGATCTTCATCTACTTCTGCACCTTCTTCTAATACAGGATTTTCTTCAATCTCTCGCTTTATCCTCTGTTCTAATTCCATAACAGGAATTTCTAAAAGTTTAATCACCTGAATTTGTTGTGGCGATAACTTTTGCTGCATTCTCTGTTGCAAACTTTGCTTTATCATATCTAAAGTCTTAAATGATAATTATTATAAGTATAAAAATAAAACAATTATTTTCATCCGTCAAGTTTTATTTCAATTAATATTTAAGTATCTTATTTTTTCACAACCTTTTGTTATATTATTATTATAAATTAAAAAAAATAACTAACTTGAGCGGTCAAATTAATCTTAACTGTTTTTTATAGACTATCCAATTATGGAATTATCTGACGAAATAACTGTTCTAAAGAATAAAATAGCAGAATTAGAAAAACATAATAATAATTGCCCCGAGGTAATTTATAAAGAAATATTTAATATTTCTCCCATAGGTCTTTTTTACTATGATATTAATGGAGTAATTACTGATTGTAATAAAAAGTTCTCAGAGATTGTAGGAGCCCCTAAAGATTCTCTTATAGGAATGAACACATTTACTGAATTAGAAAATTCCGAAGTAATATCTTGTATAAAAGAATCTTTAATAAAAGGAATAAGTTATTTCGAAGGCGAATACACTTCTGTAAATGGCAATAAACACATATATGCAAAAGGCACTTTTAAAGGGATGCGTAATGATAACGATACTATTTTCAGTGGACTTTGCGTTATTGAAGATATTACTGAATTAAACAACACGCAAAACAAAATGCTAATCGAAAAGAGCAATTATGAAACAATTTTTTATAATTCGCCTGTACCGATGGTTGTTCATTCTAAGGGAAAAGTAGTTTTAATTAATAAAGCCACATTAAAACTTGCAAAAATAAAAGATGCAAATAAAATTGTTGGGCAGTCAATATTAAAGTTCATACATAAAGATTCTTTAGAAAAAGCAATTGTTAATATTCAGAATACTTTAAATGGGAAAACAAGTTCGATGCTAGAAGAAAAATTTGTAGCATTAGATGGTAAGGTATTTGATGTTTTAGTAAATTCAAGTGTGTTTAATTATAATAATGAGAAATCTATCTTAGCTGCTTTTGTGGATGTAACTGAGTTTAATTTATTTAAAAAACAATTTAATGTTATTACAAAAGGAATTGAAAGCTCACATATATCTGTTATTATTACTGATAGCAATTCAATTATAGAATATGTAAATCCAAGATTTACAGAGATATCAGACTTTACATTAGACGAAGCAAAAGGTAAATCAATAGATATTATTAAATCTACTATACATTCCAAAGAATTTTATGACACATTAAGAAACACACTTTTATTAGGTGAAACTTGGAAAGGCGAGCTTTGTAGTGTAAAAAAAGATGGTACTACATTTTGGGAATATGCAGTTATATCACCAATATTAGATGAGAGCAATAATATTGTAAGCTTTATATCTATTAAAGAAGATATTACAAAACAAAGAGAAATTGAAAATCAACTAATAAACAGGGAAAATCATTTATCTACGATCTTCGATACTGCACCTGATGGAATTTTTGAAATTAATAAAAATGGAATAATAATTAATTGCAATGCAAAATTCTCAAAATCTATTAAACTAAGTAAAGATAAAATAATAAATAAGCATATATCAGATTTTACTAATGATAAAGAAGTATTTAAATTATTATTCAAGCAGTTAATAAAATCTGGGTATGTTGAGTCTGAGGTTTTACAAAATAATTACGACGGAACTACAACAGATGTTTTAAGAAAAGTATCTGCAATTTACGATTCTAATAACAAATTTAATGGTGCAATAGCTTTTAGTTCAGACATTTCTGTTATGAAAGAAAATGAAAGAATGCTAATAAATGCTAAAGAAAGAGCAGAAGAATCTGATAATTTAAAAGCTGCATTTCTTTCTAATATTAGCCATGAAATTAGAACACCGTTAAATGCAATTGTTGGTTTTTCATCTTTAATTACAAAGCAATATATAGATCCCTCTGTTAAACAAAAATATTTTCAATATATTAAGCAGAGTAACGATTCTTTATTAAGTATTATTGATGATATTATTGATTTTTCTAAAATACAATCAAACCAATTAGAAATATTTAAGGATGTGTTTACAATAAATGAACTATTAGATGAACTTTATAGTACTTTTTCAAAAACACTAAACACACAAAACAAAACAAATGTAGAGTTAAAATTACATTATAAAGAAAAAGTTTTTATTAGAACAGATGAACACAGATTAAAACAAATTTTGTCAAATTTACTAAGTAATGCGGTAAAGTTCACATTAAACGGAAGTATCGAGTTTGGTTACGAAATTATAAATAACAAAATTATTTTCACTGTTTCTGATACTGGCATTGGTATTAGTAAAAAAAATCTAGAGGTTATTTTTAATCAGTTTACAAAATTTGATGCAACAAAAAAACAAAAAGGAACAGGCATAGGACTAGCAATAGTATCAAGTTTAACAAAACTATTAGGAGGTGAAATTAATATTACCTCTGATTTAGGAATAGGAACAAAAATAGCAGTTACACTTCCTTGCGAGAATATACAAGAACCTAATACTTACGTATCTGATGATTCATCTCAGCATAACAAAGAAGTAGATTGGTCTGATAAAACAATACTGATTGCAGAAGACGATGAGTTTAATTTTATTGTATTAGAAGAATTCTTAATAAAAACAAAAGTAAATATTATACGAGCAAATAATGGTGAAGAGGCTGTATTATTGTATAAAAAAATGGCAAATAAAATAAACATTATTTTAATGGATATTCAAATGCCTAAATTAGATGGTTACGAAACCACAAAACAAATTTTACAGATTAATTCTAATGCAAAAATAATTGCACAAACAGCTCATACCATAAAAAGTGATGTAAAAGAAAAAATAAAATTTACTTTTAGTGATAATATATTAAAACCAATAAGTCAAGATTTATTAATAAAAATTATTAAAAAGCATATTTAGAATTATAAAGCTCTTAATTTAGATGCAGCTTGTTCTAAGACATCATTATCTTTAGCAAAACAAAAACGTAAGACTTTTTTATCTATTGCATCATGATAAAATACAGAAACAGGAATAGAAGCAATCTTATTTTCAATTGTTAGCTTTCTAGAGAACTTAACATCGTTCATATCTGAAATATCCGAATAATCTAATAATTGAAAATACGTACCTTCAGATTTTATTATTTTAAACCTACTATCTCTAATTTGGTTTACAAAGAAATCACGTTTCTCTTGATAGAATTTTCCTAACTGTAAATATTTATCTTTATGTTGTAAATATTCTGCCAAAGCATACTGTATAGGCGTATTAACGGCATACACAATAAACTGATGAACTTTTCTAAACTCAGTCATAAGTTCTTGTGGTGCAATGCAATAACCCATTTTCCAACCAGTAGTATGAAATGTTTTACCAAACGAAGAAACAACAAAGCTACGTTCTGCTAAAGCTGGATATTTAACAACACTTTCGTGAGTTTCATTATCAAAAACAATATGCTCATAAACCTCATCGCTAAGAATAATAATATTAGAGCCTTTTACAATTTTCTCTAAATGCTTTAAATCAGCCTCGCTTAATAAACTTCCTGTTGGATTATGAGGCGAATTAATAACAATCATCTTTGTGCGTGGAGTAATAGACTTCTCAACTTCTTTCCAATCTATTTTGTAATTATCTCCTTTTAATTGCAGATAAATTGGAGTACCACCATTTAATTTAATTGCAGGAATATAACTGTCATAAACAGGTTCGAAAACTATAACTTCGTCACCTTCGTTTATTACCGATGTAATTGCTGTGTAAAGTGCTTGCGTTGCACCAGATGTAATTGTGATTTCAGTATCAGGATTATAATATTTACCATAAAGCTCCTGTGTTTTTTGCGAGATAATTTCTCTTAACTCAATAATTCCAGGCATTGGAGCATATTGGTTTTTACCCATAGCCATATTTCTATCCACTAAAGAAATTAATTCTCTGTCACAATTAAATCCAGGAAATCCCTGCGATAGATTTATCGCATTTTGTTCACTAGCAAGCTGCGACATAACAGCAAATATACTTGTTGGCGTATTTGGTAATTTAGATTTTATCATTGTTATTATTATTATCTCACAAATGTAAATAAAATTAAATCATTATAAATATGATTTATTTAATATTAAATTTGTTTTACAACAATATTATATATGTATGAAACTTGATAATAATATATTTGAATTCTTAAAAAGTCTTTCCGTAAACAATAACAAAGATTGGTTTAACGATAATCGAGAATTATATAAAGAAGCTAAGGTAAATTTCGAAAAATTTGTTCAGAACTTAATCCTTGAAACATACGAAATTGATAATTCTATAGGAGTAATAAATGCCAAAGATTGTGTATTCAGAATTTTTAGAGATCTTAGATTCTCTAAAGACAAAATTCCATATAAAATAAATTTTGGAGCACATATTGGTAATGGTGGCCGAAAAAGCATATATGCGGGATACTACTTGCATTTAGAACCAGATAATTCGTTTGTGGGTGGCGGATTGTATATGCCTAATAGCGAAGTTCTTAAGAAAGTGAGAACATTAATAATTGAAAATTCTACAGAATTTTTAAATATTTTAAATAACACAAAATTCAATAAAACTTTCGATAAAATTTATGGAGAAACTCTAAAAACTGCACCAAGAGGCTTCGATAAAACCAACGAAAACATCAACCTTATTCGTTACAAATCTTATGCGTTTATTAAACCAATACCTGATAATGAATTATCTGATATTGATTTTGATAAAAAAATACTAGACAGTTTTAAAACTCTTAAACCAATGAATGACTTTCTAAATTCTGTATTTAAAGAATAGAAGTATCTATTTAATAACTACTCCTTAACAAATTTCTTAACAGCAAAACCTTTGTCTGTTTGTAATTTTATAAAGTAAATTCCGTTTGATAGTTCCCTAATATCTATTGTTATATTGCTAGACTGTTTTACTGTTACTTGCTTTAGTACTTTACCTGTAATATCAAGTATAAATATTTTACTTTCTACATTATTTGCAGAATTTAATTTTACATTTATATAATTGTTTGCTGGGTTTGGATAAAAAATATAATTTAATTCTAAACTATTATCATTGTTTGACGTAATACAGCTTGTTGTATAATAAACATTAGGACTTAAATTTGTGTCTAAATAAATAACTGTGCTAGTCGGAAAAGGTAACTGCCACACGCAAACATCATACAGTGTAGGAATTTTATTAAGCCCAATATATTCCAAAAGTATATTTTTTGATATATCTAAGTGCATAAGAAAATTACTAGTGTCATTTTGCGAACAATTTGTTCCAAGAGCTAATCTAGAAAGTTCCACATTATTTCTAAGGTCTATATCAGACAATCGATTATTCTCACAAAAAAGATAAGTTAACTCATGACAATAAGTAACATCCAAGTTTTGTATATTATTATCACCACATAATAGATATAATAATTCACTATTGTTTGTAACGTCTAAGCTAGATAGCTGATTATTATCACAATAAAATATTTTCAAAATAGTATTGTTTGTAACATCAAGACTTTGAATCTGATTATAACTACAATAGAATCCCTTTAAAGAATCACAATTCGCTATATCTATATTTGTTAACATATTATTACCGCAATTAAAATTGTAAAGTTTACTGTTATTTACTAAATTTATATTAGTTAACTGATTATTAGAACAAACAAAATCTTGAAGCAAAACATTATTCATTAAGTTTATATTAGAAAGTTGATTATTTGAACAATCTAAGCTCTCTAGCATCGTATTGTTGAAAACATCTAAATTGTATAAAACATTACCTGTACATTGTAAATATACAAGCAAAGGGTTATTGCTAACATCTAAATTAGTTATCTGATTCCAATTGCAACTAATGACTTTAATGTTTATGTTGTTTGATAAATCTAAATTCACTAAATTATTATATGAACAGGACAAGTACTCTAACAAGGTGTCATTCGATATGGTCAAGTGACTCAATTGATTATTACTACAACACAATCCTTTTATACTAGAAGGTACAGCAATACTATCAATTTGATTGAAGTCGGCAAATAGTGTTTCTAAATTCAAGTTATTACTGACATCAACAGTATTTAAATTATTTTTAGTACAAACTAAATAATTTAAATTTACAAAAGATTCTATTCCTGATAGGTCTGAAATATTTTTATCATCTAAGTCTAAAATACTTACTGCTTCTGCTTCAATATAACTAATTTGTCCATCATTACTGGTATCAACACCCAAACTAATTAAAGCATTTAAAAAATTAGTGTCTGGAATATTAATATTCTGTGCATTTACTTTTGCAACAATAATTGATATTAGAATTGTTAATATATATTTTCTCATAATATTATTGTTTTCTCAAAGTTAATAATTTATTTTTAATATAGACCTTCAAGGTTTTATTATTACACAATTCCCACAGCTACCGCACTAATATTTCGTGTGAATATCCAGTATATAAAATTGTTTCTGGTTTCTCATCTACACGAGAATTGTAAATGGTGTAAACAAAAAAAAGTCTGCTCAAGAAACTCGAGCAGACTTTATATTTAAAACTTATTGCTAATTAAATTGAATAATCTTGTGCAGCTTTAAGTTTGTATTGTTTGTATCTCCATTCGGCAGATTCTCTAGATGCTTCGAATGCTTCGTTTGCTTTATCGTTACCAATAATTTTAGCTAATGAAGAATAACGAGTTTCACCTTTTAAGAAATCTGTAAATTTATCGAAATCTGGCTCTTTAGAATCTATTACGAATGGATTCTTTCCTTCTTTCTCTAACAATGGATTATAACGGAACATAGTCCAATAACCAGCAGCTACTGCATCTTTTTCTGTAGTCATTGTTTGGCTCATTCCACCCTTAATACCGTGAGCAATACATGGAGCATAAGCAATAATGATTGAAGGTCCTGGATAAGCTTCAGCTTCTTTTAAAGCTTTAAAAAATTGTGCTTGATTAGCACCTTGAGCAACTTGAGCTACGTAAACGTAACCGTAAGCTGTCATCATCATTCCTAAATCTTTTTTACCAATACGTTTACCCGAGGCTGCAAATTTAGCTACCGATGCAATTTGCGATGCTTTAGAAGATTGCCCACCAGTGTTTGAATAAACTTCAGTATCAACAACTAAAATATTTACATCTTCGCCCATTGCCATTA